>NZ_JBKHKJ010000007.1:0-173527 GCF_046546515.1 Parasediminibacterium schistidii
CCCTCAATAAACTATCATTTTCCTATCAATAAACTATCATTCTATTATCAATAAACTATCATAAAATTCACTTAAATTATCATAAAAAATGAGGCTTAAAAAACATAAACAACTGAATATCAATTAGTTACAGGCCAAAAATGGAAAACAGCAAAAAAAATAAACCACCAAAAAACAAAAAATAACCCATTTCAAACCCGGATTTTGCAATAGATTCAACTACAAAATTTGGGTTAAACTTTCTTCCTCTTTGTTACTTCGTGCATTTGTGGCAAATTGCCTTTTAATTGTAGTTTAATAATAACAATTTAAAATGGTTAATTTGTAAATTATTTCAACGGAGGTTTACACATAATAAGAATGATAAATAAGAGGATGGCTACTTGTAAATATATGCTTTTGTTGGTGGCACTATCCATTTGCCACTTTGGTTTGCTTGCACAAATAACTGCCAATGGCAAGTTATTGCAAAAAAATGCCAATGCTTATCATCAAATGGCAAGCACCAATAAGCAAAAGGCTTACGAACTGGCCAGGCTAAAACACTGGGACACTACCAAAACAAGCGGCAGCCACAGTTTTGCACGGCTAATGGGCATAGACAGGTTTAACTACCCTGTTTATTACACCACTTTCAATAATATTGACGCAGCAGCTACCATTGGCACCAACCAGCTATGGAAGGGCGGCACATCGGGGCTAAACCTTAGTGGGTCTTCTGCTAATATGAAAAACAAGCTGGCCATTTGGGATGCTGGGCGTGTTTTGGACACCCATGTGGAACTGGCTGGCAGGATTGTGCGGATGGACAGCTCTAATTACACAGGCGGCGGATCCGACCATGCAACGCATGTAACTGGCACCATGATAGCAACTGGCATTAACCTAAATGCAAAGGGCATGAGTTATGGCTTGCAAAGCATGTTGGCTTACGATTTTGACAATGACATAGCTGAAATGGGCTTGCAAGCAGATAAACTGCTTTTGTCCAACCATTCTTATGGAGATGCTTGTGGGTGGTTTTATAACAGCGTTTATGGGTATTGGGAGTTCCTAGGCAGGGCAGGTGAAAATGAAGACTACAAATTTGGTTACTATGATGATGGTGCCGCATCCTTGGATGGCATAGCATACAATGCCCCTTATTATTTAATTGTAAAAGCAGCGGGCAACAATAGGAATGTAACTGGTCCGCCCGTTGGCGGTGATTATGTAAGGGTGGACAGTACAGGCACCAAGGTAGATGGCACGCGGCCTGCGGGTATTTCCAGCAACAACAGCTATGGCATTATACCTACTAACTGCAATGCAAAAAACATCATTACCGTAGGTGCTGTGTATGCTATTACAGGTGGCTATACCAGCAAAAACGATGTGGTAATGAGCAATTTTAGCAACTGGGGGCCAACAGACGATGGTCGCATAAAACCAGACCTCGTTGCCGATGGCATATCGGTATTGTCAACCTCGGCAAGTGGCAATACCAGTTACCTTTCAGAAAGTGGCACCTCAATGGCCGCACCGGGTGTTACAGGTTCTTTGCTGCTGCTGCAGGAATATTACGCGCAATTAAATGACAGCAGCTTCATGCGGTCTGCCACGCTAAAAGGGCTGGCCATCCATACTGCAGACGAAGCTGGGGATAACCCTGGCCCCGATTATAAATTTGGATGGGGCTTGCTGAACACGCAAAAAGCAGCAGCTGTGCTTACAGCAGCAACCCCGTCAAAAAGCGAGGGCAACTCAAAGCACCATATTTTTGAATATTTATTAGAAAATCATGTAATTAATGGCTACAATTATACAGCCCTTGGTGATGGCAAACTAACAGCCACACTTTGCTGGACAGACCCTGCTGGCAATGTAGAAACAGTAAACGTGCTGAACAACCCAACCCCAAAACTGGTAAACGACCTAGACTTGAGGGTAACAAAAAATGGCACTACTTACTACCCATGGGTATTGAACCCCATTATACCCGCTGCTGCCGCAACAAAAGGAGATAATACCTTGGACAATGTAGAACAAGTGGTAATTGATAGCTTAAAAAAAGGGGATGTGTATAGTATAGAAATAAGCCACAAAGGGAGTTTAACGAATGGCGAACAACTATATTCATTAATCATCACAAACCCTTTTGATACCATCCTGCCATTGCGGTTATTGAGTTTTTCCGCTTCGCTAAATGGCACTAACGCATTACTGAAATGGGCTACCACCAGCGAGGTAAACGCACAGTCATTTATAATAGAACACAGCATAGACGGCATAGCGTGGCAACAAGTGGCTACCCTACCTGCCAATAATACAATAGGCACCCATAATTATTCCACCTATGCCACACCCGTTGATGGCATCAATTACTACCGTTTGAAAATGATAGATTTGGATGGGGCATTTACCTACTCTCCAGTACAAACAGTACAAGCAAAAGAGCGAGATGATTTATTTATTATTGCCCCCAACCCCGCATCAAACAAAACAGTTATTAGTTTTAAAAACGGCATACAACAAGCTGTATTAAACGTATATAATGCAGATGGAAAATTGATGCAGGCGCATCAGGTAAACTTGCCAAATGGCGGCAATTATGTTTTATCAACATCTACCTTAGCGGCTGGCAATTATACGGTAAGCGTAAAAACGGGTGGCGGGGTATTTACAAAGAAATTGGTGGTGAAGCAAGGTGCAGGTTATTAAGCCACCCCCTACCCCCTCCAAGGAGCTAGAGTATATACACATCTTTTTAGCCCTTTTAGTTTAACCAAAATTGATAGATGCAAGGGGAATTTATCATAAAATCTCTTGAATTTTGTCAAGCGTTGGCTCCCCCTCGCCTTTGGAGAGGAGGTTGGGGGGTGAGGTTTACATGCAAGAGGGCAACATTTGCTTCAATGAGATTTGTGTATATACTCTAGCCTAGAGGGGTAGGGGGTGGGTTTCCGAGCATTTGCAATACTTTATTTATCAGAAAAAATACAAAAACATAAATCAGCATTTCCCCCAACCACATTATACAAATGAATAAAATACGCACCCTATCATTTATAATTGCCTTTATTTTCAATTGCAATGGCATCTACGCCCAAACTGTTACCAACGAAAAAGCTTTGGAATCAACAGCAACAGTTTTAAAAACCGATGCTGCAAATAACCTGCAAAAAGCTTACGCCTTTGCAAAAGCCAAGAATTGGGACATGGGGAAACAAACCCGCAATAGGCTATACAGCCTAATGGGCGTAAACCAGTTTAACCACCCTATTTATTACACCACTTTCAACAACATCATTGCTGCTGCCACAGTAGGTACAGACCAGCTTTGGCCGGGTGGCTCATCTGGGCTAAGCCTGAATGGTTCTTCCGCCAATATGAAAAACAAACTTGCTATTTGGGATGGGGCACGTGTGTTGGAAACGCACGTGGAACTAGCTGGCAGGGTAATGCGGATGGACAGTTCAAGTTACAGCGGCGCCAATACGGATCATGCTACCCATGTTACCGGCACGATGATAGCCACAGGCATAAACCCCTTGGCAAAAGGTATGAGCTTTGGCCTGCAAAGTTTGCAGGCTTATGATTTTTACAACGACAATAGCGAGATGAGTGCCGCAGCACCTAGCTTGCTTTTATCCAACCATTCTTATGGCATCATCTGCGGATGGTACCAAGATGGCAGTGGCAATTGGATTTTTGAAGGCAATAATGGGGATACTGCCGATTATAATTTTGGCTACTACGATGATGTTGCATCCTCCTGGGACAATATTGCTTATAATGCCCCTTATTATTTAATAGTGAAAGCTGCTGGCAACAACAGGAACGTAAATGGCCCTGCCGTGGGTCAACCTTATGAATATTACGATAACAGCGGTAATTTGAAAACAGCCAACAGGCCTGTGGGCATATCGAACAATGACGGCTACGATATTATTGGCACCAGTGGCAATGCCAAAAACATTATTACAGTTGGTGCCGTTGCTGGCATACCCGGTGGGTACACAAGGAAGGAAGATGTGGTAATGACACCTTTTAGCAGTTGGGGACCAACAGACGATGGCAGGATAAAGCCAGACTTGGTAGCCGATGGCGTGAATGTGCTATCCTGCTCTGGCAGCGGCAATACAGACTATATTACAGAAAGCGGCACTTCTATGTCCACGCCCAACGTTACAGGGTCGTTGTTGTTATTGCAAGACTATTATGCGCAGCTAAAAAATGGGGCTTTTATGCGTTCTGCAACCCTAAAAGGGCTAGCCATACATACTGCCAGCGAAGCGGGCGATTTCCCAGGCCCTGATTATAAATTTGGCTGGGGCTTACTGAATATGCAGCAGGCAGCAGCCGTGATCACGGCTGGGGTGGGCAGCAACAATGGTTTTAGCAGCAAGCATTTATTGTTCGAAAATGTATTGGTAAACAAACAGTCCTATACCTTGAATGTTATAGCAAATGGCAGCAGCCCCCTTACTGCTACCATTTGCTGGACAGACCCTAAAGGAAACGTGGAAAACGTAAATCTGCTAAACAACCGCACCCCAAAACTGGTGAACGACTTAGACATAAGGATTACAAAAGACAATGCCACTTTTTTCCCATGGAAATTAACCCCTGCTGTGCCAGCAGCAGCGGCCACCACAGGCGACAACACTTTAGACAATGTAGAAAAAATAGAAATAGACAGCGTAGTGCCAGGGCAGGCATACACCATACAGGTGTCGCACAAAGGCACATTGACCAATGGCTCGCAAGCATATTCCTTATTGGTTAGCGGCGTTGGGGGAAATGCCTACTGCACTTCTGCCCCAAGCAGTTCGGCAGGTACTACCATAGATAGCGTGGCTTTTGCAGGCATTAACAATAAAAACAAAACGGGTTGCACCACATACAGCAATTTTACCAACCTCACGGCCAGCATAAAACCCAGCCAAACATTACCTATAACGGTGAAGCTAGGTAGTTGCGATGCTACCCAGCAAGACAAAACCGTGAAAGTATTTATTGACTATAATGCCAATGGCAGCTTTTCCGACTCGGGCGAATTGGTGGCCATTGGTCATGTAACGGCAGCAAATAGTAAATTTACTGCTAGCATTGTTACGCCTTCAAACTTAGTTGTTGGCACTTATGCCCTCATGCGTATCGTGGCAGTAGAAACCACTAATGCAGACAGTGTAAGCCCTTGTGGTCAATATGGCAAAGGCGAAACACAAGACTATAAAATACTGGTTATACAGCCAGACAATGATATTGCAGTAACAGGCATACTCACCCCTACCACGGGCGACTATTCCAACAGTTCGCAGTTAATTGCTGTTAAAATAACCAACAAAGGCTCTTTTACCCAGCAAGCAATAGCATTAACAGCAGTTGTAAAAAATGGCAATTCATCCACAACCTTTACTGGCATTTACCCATCCCCCATATTAAGTGGGGCATCGGCAACTTATACATTCCAAGCACCTTTTGTAAGTTTGCCAGCTACCAATTATACCATTACGGTTACAGCCACTATACCCTTGGATGAAAACACTACAAACAATACTTTTTCTGCCAACATTGCCACTGCAGCCCCAGTTGCTGCCACAGCAAATGACTGCAACAACACCATTAACCTAAAAATTGCCAACCCTTCAAGCAGCACTTACTACGCTTGGTACAATAACTTCTCGGCAGTTGCACCCATTGCTACTGGCAGCAAAGCCACTACAACTGTTATGCCTCCAGATGGCTTATTTTATTTGGGAGCCGGGAACAGGGGTAATGTAGGGCTGGCAAACAAAGGCAGTTCCTCTGGCGACTACCAAGCAAGTGGCAACAATTACTTGAAATACACTGCCACTGCCGCCTCGGTACTAGAAAGCGCCCGTTTATATACACGCTACCCTGGCACGCTAAACATCATGGTAGCAGACATTAGCAATGCTACTGCCACTGGCTACGATTTTAAGGTGCTTAGTTCTAAAACAATTGATGTGTATGCCACCAACCCATCGCCTGCAGTGGGCAGCACAAGCGGCAACGACCCGGCAGACACTGGGGCTGTTTTTTATATCAACCTGCCATTGCCGGCTGGCAGCCATTCCATCATTGTTTCTGCAACAGATGCAACCATTTTTAGGAACAATGGCTTGGCAAAAAATGCCACTTACCCATACAGCATCCCCAACTTTTTTTCCATTACTGGCAATGGGGCCATTTCGGCAACAGATGCTACGGACACTACTTTCTATAAAGCATTTTATTATTATTTGTACAACATGAAAGTAAGGGCGCAAGACTATGTAGGCGATAAAATACCCGTGCCGCTCTATGTATCCCCTACCCCAATAATTAGCGATGTAAACGATACGTTGGTAAGCAGTGTTGCCACGGGCAACCAATGGTATGCAGATGGCGTGTTGGTAGCAGGGGCTACTGGAAAAACATATACGCCAACCAACACGGCACCGGCGTATTCAGTTACAGTAACAGACAGCTTTGGTTGCCAAACAAAATCATTGCCTTTCTATATTGGGAAAATAGTCCCTATCATTGCCCCCAACCCTGCAAAAGGAGCATTTAAGGTAAGTTTTTATGCAAATTTGCCCACTAATTTTTCCCTTTCATTAACCAGCACGGATGGCAAGTTGCTTTATACAAAAACTGTAACTGGCTTCAAGGGCAATTTTTCTGAAATGATTAATATCAGCAGCTTGGCATCGGGCATGTATATTTTGGAAGTATTCCACAATGGGACGATGGACAGAAAAAAAATAATAATACAACAATAATTAGGAATTATAAATTAGGAATTGGCAGCATTGTAGAAATTCTTAATTCCTAATTCTTAATTCCTAATTCCTAATTCATAATTAAAGATGGCTTTAATTTTAAATATAGACACATCAACCGAAATTGCAAGTGTAAGCATCTCTGAGGATGGCAAAGTATTTGGCAGCGAATCCAATCCTGATCCGAAAAACCATGGGGCTTTCTTACAGCCTGCAATAAAAAAATTATTGGATGATGTTAGGGTAACCTTTGATAGCCTTGATGCCGTGGCTGTGGCAAACGGGCCTGGTAGCTATACAGGGCTAAGGGTGGGGCTGTCTTCTGCCAAGGGCATTTGCTATGCCATGAGCAAACCATTAATTACTATCAACACCCTCCAAGTATTGGCATTGGCATCGTTGCAGGCAACTGCCATAGATAGCAATAAAACCAATACATGCCTTTTATGCCCAATGATAGACGCAAGGAGGATGGAAGTGTTTACTGCCCTTTATAATGTTAAAATTGAAACCATAATGCCGCCACAGGCAATTATATTGGATGCAAATTCCTTTAACGGGCAATTAGCAAAAAATACAATTGTTTTTTCGGGAAGCGGAAAAGAAAAGTTTAAAAACATTATAAATAACAATAATGCTTTGTTTGTTGATATACAGGATAATATTGCTTCAATGGCAGTATTGGCACATCAATATTTTTCACGAAAAGATTTTGCCAGCCTAGCTTATGCTGAGCCATTTTATGTGAAGGAAGTTTATTTTGCCGAGAAAAAGTAGCATTTATACAGAAAAATTACCGTTTTCATATATTTAATCGGTTTCGTTTATGTAAAATGGCTATTTTTAGGTTGTTGTATAATCTTTTAAACTACCAATCAAATTTTATGACACAATCACTTACGACATTATCGCTCACGAATGGAGAGATAACCGTGAAATTAGACTTTGCGCAGACAAAAAAAACGGCAGCTATCCTACGTGCGCTCAATCACAAATTGAGGCAACAAATGTTAAAACTTTTGAATGATCAAAAAAAAATGACGGTTACTGAAATGTATGTAAAGCTGCGCATTGAGCAGTCTGTTGCATCGCAACACCTAGCCATTTTGCGCCGCGCAAATTTGGTAAGCACGAAAAGGGATGGCAAATTCATTTTTTATGCGGTGAACTATGCCCGACTCGAAGAGGTGAACAAGTTTATAAAAGATTTGGTAGCATAATTTTTTTATTTGATTACCCTAAATTTATACGTGCATGGCTGAATAGTTGTAGCTAATTTTGCCTGCAAATAGATATTATGTTTGTAAAACAATTATATACTAGCTGTATTAGCGAAGCAGCCTATTATGTAGAAAGCGAAGGAGAGGCAGTAATAATAGACCCTCTTAGGGATATAGAAGAATATTTATTGCTGGCAACTGAACGAAAAGCCACAATCAAATATATTTTTGAAACACACTTCCATGCCGATTTTGTAAGCGGCCATTTAGATTTAGCTGCATCTACAGGGGCTACCATTGTTTATGGCCCTAATACCCAAACAAAGTTTAAAGCGCATGTTGCCACAGATGGGGAGGTTTTTACCATTGGCAATATAACCATAAAAGTATTGCACACGCCAGGGCATACGCTAGAAAGCAGTTGCTACTTGCTTTGCAATGAGCAAGGGCAAGAATATGCTGTTTTTACAGGTGACACGTTGTTTGTAGGCGATGTAGGCAGGCCAGACTTATCGCAAAAGGAGGAACGGCTAACCACAGAAGCCTTAGCTGGGATGTTGTACGATAGCCTACAATCGAAAATAATGCCTTTGGCAGACGACGTTATCTTATACCCAGCACATGGTGCAGGCAGTAGTTGCGGCAAAAACCTCGGTACAGAAAACGAGAGCACTATTGGCGAGCAAAAGCAAACCAACTATGCCTTGCAGCCTCAAACCAAAGAGGAATTTATAAAAGCCATAACCGAGGGCTTGCAAGAGCCGCCCAAATATTTCCCTATTAATGCCCAAATAAATAAAGAGGGGTACGAAAACTTGGAAGCCTTACTTGAAAAAGGGATGCAACCTCTTTCGGTTTCAGCATTTAAAGAGAAAAGCAAGCAAGACGAGTGCATTATTGTTGACACAAGGCCTGCTGCCCTTTTTGTGGATGGCTTTGTGCCAGGGGCTATTTTCATAGGGCTAGAAGGCCGCTTTGCAGAATGGGCTGCCAGCATACTTCCGTTTGACAAACGTATTTTACTAGTAACCGAAGATGGAAAAGAAAAAGAAACCATTACCCGTTTGGCAAGGGTTGGGTTCGAGAATATAGATGGCTGCCTTAAAGGCGGATTTGAAGCATGGAAAAACGCCGGCGAACCCATTGATTTATTGATAGAGGTAGATGCTGATGAACTAGCCATGGACATACCTTTTGACGACAACCTAGTAGTAGTAGATGTAAGAAAGGAAACCGAATATGGCAATGGGCATTTAAAGCAAGCCATCAATATACCACTGGAAAACCTGACAGACCCCGCCAGCATGGCCGACCTTGACGACAACCATAATATATATGTGCATTGCGCAGGTGGGTACAGGAGCGTGATTGCTTCCTCATTATTAAAAAGGGAAGGCATACACAATATCAGGAACATTACAGGTGGCTGGGATGCCATATTGGAAGAAAAGGACAGGTTTGTTATTGAAAAAACAGAAGCTGTTTTGAATTAAGTTTTTTTGCCACAAAGTCAGGAAAACACCAAGTAGCAATAAGAAAGAATAAGGGGTATAAAGCATAATTTCCTGCTTTGTACCCCTTATTTCTTCTGTTACTAATAAGGTGCAAATTGGCAATAAAACTATTTGTTTAGTTTTTCAGCGAGGCCATGTCAATTACAAAACGGTAATGCACATCGCTTTTCAGCATCCTTTCGTAGGCTTCGTTAATGTCCTGTATCTTGATGATTTCAATTTCAGATACAATATTGTGCTCGCCACAAAAATCCAGCATTTCTTGTGTTTCTGCAATGCCGCCAATGAGCGATCCTGCAACAGATTTTCTACCTAAAATTAAAGGAACCGTATTTAAAATAGGTTCCAGCCCACCGAGATAACCAACCAATACCAATGTGCCGTTGATGGTTAAAGTGCCAACATAAGGGTTTATGTCGTGGACAGATGGTACAGTATCAATAATCAAATCGAATTTTCCTGCTACTGCCTTTATTTGATTTTCGTCAGTAGAGATAACAACTGCATCTGCTCCCAATTCCAACGCATCTTTTTCTTTGCCCGGTGTCCTTGAAAACAGCGTTACTTCTGCACCCAAAGCATGTGCTAGTTTAATGGCCATATGGCCTAAGCCGCCTAGGCCCACAACGGCTACCTTGCTACCCTTGCCCACTTTCCAGTGGCGCAGTGGCGACCAAGTAGTGATACCTGCGCAAAGCAACGGGGCTGTTGCTGCCAAATCTAGGTTTGCAGGAACTTTTAATACAAAATGCTCATTCACAATCACTTTCTCGGAATACCCGCCAAAAGTCTGTGTCCCTAAATGTTTGTCTTTCCCGTTGTAAGTGCCTACCATCCCCCCTAAACAAAATTGTTCTAGGTCTTGCCTACAGCTACTACAGGTACGGCAAGAATCTACCAAGCAGCCAACGGCTGCATAGTCCCCAACTTTCAGTTTTGTAACCTCATTTCCTACCTTGGTAACCTTGCCTACAATCTCGTGACCGGGTACTGCGGGGTAAACGGTGCCGCCCCAATCGTTCCTTGCCGTGTGCAAGTCGGAATGGCATACGCCACAATACAAAATGTCAATTTCAATATCTTTTGCAGTTACTTCCCTGCGCACGATGTCTATTTGCTTCAAATCGGCATCTGGTGCTGCTGCACCATAAGCTTTTACGTTTGTTGTTGCCATGTTTTTTTATTGATTTTTTTATTGAGTACTATTCAATTTAAACAAGTTATTGCACTTAAAGTTCTCGGCTGGCCTTACTTCTAGGTTTTCAAATTGCTCATTCCATTTTTAACTAGGCATGGCTGGCTGCATATTCTTCATCGGTAACAGGGTTTAGCCAGTCAACTGCCCCTTTTTCGGTTATATTGGTAATGGCAATATGGGTAAAATGGCTGTCTTTTGTTGCCCCATGCCAGTGCAGGGTATGGGATGGTATTACCACAACATCGCCCTTTTTCAATTGCCTTGCAGTTTTGCCTTTCTCTTGGTAAATGCCCAACCCTTCGGTAACAAGCAGTACCTGTCCTGCTGGGTGCGTATGCCAGTTGTTCCTGCAGCCCGGTTCAAAAGAAACATCCCCAATTGAATATTTGCCAGTTTCATCTTTTGGCACTAAGATATTTACCCAGGCATTGCCTGTAAAATAATCAGGCGAAGCTTTTTCGCCTTTTGAAAAAATTGAACTTTTATTTTGAGAAGTATCCATCATTATCTTTTTTTGTTACTGCTTAGTTATGTTTTTGCCTCATAGCACGTAGCCTATGTGGTGAGCGATAAAACTGTATTTATGTCACAGCAAAGTTCGGGCTAGAAAAGGTGTTGCTACTAATACAATTCAAACATATCATTACAAAAATCACACATTAAGGAATATTAACGGGATAGGGGTTTTTTCTTCTTTTTCCGCTATTTATTTTTTATCAAGACTGCCTTTTTGTTTGTAACTCATTGTCATTCAGCTATTTTTTGTTTTTTTAACCTCGTTTTTTATGATAATTTAAGTGAATTTTATGATAGTTTATTGATAGTAGAATGATAGTTTTACTATAGTAGAATGATAATTTATTGATAATAGACTGATAAGATTTTGATAGTGAATTATCATTTTCCAAAACCAACTACCATCCGATGCAAGAGCTAAAACTAAGCTGGTTAGTTCCTGTTTTAAGGTAAAGTTGGCATAGATAGGTATATAGCCCAAAATAAAAATCCTATATGGGGGAAATATGCCCCCATAAGCATCCCAAATTTCCCCCATATAGGATTTTGACACTGAGGCTAGTCATAGGTGCATAAAAGCTTCTCGCTTAAGCTATCAACATTTTCATAAATCTACACTAATCCCATCGGGATTTCACGTCTATAGAAATCAAAAATGCCCTTATTCTTCGACCCCGAAGGGGGCGCATGTGCCTTGTATATCAATTGTTTTCTATAAACGTTTGATGCCGATGGCATCAGCCCAATTAAATAAACAGATATTTTCATCCTAAAAGTTAGCGTTGTACCAATAAAGCTAAAAACTTTTATGCCCCATTATTTATTTTGTTACCAATTGTACCCAATGAGCCGAATATTGAGCTTATTCGGCTCAAAATAAAGGATATAATGAGCCGAATATTGAGACTAATCGGGAAATACCATTTATTTGTTTAGTTGTGATGCGCTTCGCTAACATTATGCCTGATGGATATGCAAAACAGGAGTTTTGAAAACACAGGGGGCGTAGTCAGGAGACATACGCCCAGCAGTGTTCTTTATTTTAGGAATTCTAAGCCGAACAGGGGGAGATGATTATAATCAGGTGAGTAGGCAGTGGTCAGTGGTCAGTGGGGAGCAGGGAGTTGTGGATAGTTTTAGACTTTATTTTTTATCAGGAAAGCGGAGTTAACTATTATTTGGTTATTTTAAAACACTTATTTTGCTTTTGATTATTTACAACCATTGGTTGGAAGACGAAAACAGATGACAATGAACGCACAACAATTTGCCGAGAAATGGATAAGCTCCTGGAACTCTCATGATTTGGAGGATATTTTATCGCACTATGCGGATGATATTGAGATTACGACACCGATGATAAAATTGGCGGCGGGTATTGACAGTGGCTCACTAAAAGGGAAAGAGCAGGTGAGGAAGTATTGGAAAAGGGCATTTGAGAAAATACCCGATTTGCATTTTGAGTTATACGAAGTAACCACAGGGGTAAATTCAGTTGCTTTGTTCTACAAATCGGTTATGAACAAAAAAGCTATTGAAGTTATGTTTTTTAATGCGGATGGGAAGGTGAATAGGATGTTTGCATTGTATACGGAGTGAGGGGGGCGACTAACAACTAATTTGAACGACTGAAAAAGCAATTTCTACTGGTGCAGCTGGGTATTTATGCCCAAATAGAGTTGCTAGCCTTCAAAAGGTTGACAACCCCACAATAAAACTAACCAAAGCGGAAAAAATATTTACCCTCGTGTTTTCCCCCTCAATCATAAATTCCCTATATTCGTTTTGGCTATTCTAATACAGCAACACTAATTTTTGAGAAACAATGACATATAAACTGCTTACTAATATGGCAAGCCTAGCCGAGAAAAAATTATACGTATACACTTTCACGGTTTCCGTTAATACAAATGTCGCATACCTAAATACAGATAGCGTATCTGTTAATACAAATACCGTATTTGCCAATACAAATGCCGCATACCTTAATACAAATAGCGCATTTGCCAATACAAATGCCATATACCTTAATACAAATAGCCTATACCTTAATACAAATGAGGTAATTGTAAATACAAAAACCATTACCGTCAATACAAATGCTGTATTTGCCAAGACAAATTAGGCTACCAACAACACGTTTTCGTTAACAATCATTATAAACCATTTAACCCTAAGCACATGACAAAGCAAAGGATTATTACAGACTACAGCACACTAACAGATGCTGATTTAGACATTACCGCCAGTGCAGGCATTAAGGGCATGACAGGCAACACTAATTTCACTTTCACGCACAGTGAACTAACCAATGCCACCACTGCCCAAACGGACTATCACACAGCATTGGCTGCCTTAACTACTGGAAGCAGCGCAACTGTTACTGCCAAGAACACGGCAAGACAGAAATTGATTGACACTTTGTATGTATTGGCTGCGCAGATAAACATACAGAGCAATGGCGACCTGAAAATATTACAAGGCACAGGTTTTCCGCTGGCGAAGAAAGGCAGCCACCAAACGATGGGCGAGATAATCAATTTCCAAGTACGCCGTGGCACCGTGGCAGGAACAATGGAACTAAGCGTTGCAAACCCTGGCTACAGCCACCACGGCACTGTGTTTGCCTTCTGGAACCCCGACCTCGGCGCCACCCCCAAAGATATTGACGACTGGTTTCAACGCTCTGCCAACGGGCATAGCATTACCCTAACAGGCCTTACCCCCGGCAAAACCTACTCCTTTTCCTCCGCCTACAAAGGCAGCGACGATGATGATTTGGTGTGGGGCAGTATTGTGAGTAAGATGGTGGGGGATTAGGAATGATGCAGTAAAAAATCTGGAGATTTGTAAACACAACGACATAGTCGAAAGACTAAGCCGAACAGGGGGAAGTGCAGGAATCGATTTCTTTTGTATTTCCCCCTATTAGATTTTCTTTTCTCCCGATGTTCAGAATCATCCCTCTCCCTAACAACAACTATTTTGTTGTTGGTAATATAGTAATGAGATTTGCACTTAAAATCCCAGTTTCCTATTGATGGATATAAACTAATTGACTTCCCATCAAAAATTAGTTTCCAGTCTTTAGGAGTTATAGGGGTAACCACTTTATTACCACATCCACAAATGCATTTGTGTACCGCTGTGCGATATTCAATAGTAATGTAAATTATCCCTTCTTCTAAAATATCTGGAATATACTCCACGAACTTATGCTGCAAAGTCTTCATTAATTAGTTTATTAGTATTGATGAAAAAAAGACTGTTATGCTCCTCTTTTAAATCTTGGTAAAACCCGTTTATCTTCTTCCATTTAATTACAGCTAATACAGCATTCAGACAGTTCAATTCTGCAATTTGAATATTAGTAGAATACTCATTTTCCTCCTCATTTTCCATAGAGCCAATTCGATCTGCAAGATGATCATTCTTCAAATTCGTTCCAGCAGTAACTCGAACTGTGCCTATTAGATGGTCATCTACTATCTTAACACCTAACCCAACATCTATGAAAGCTATATTCATTGACAAAAGATTATTAATGATTTCACTTCTAGCTGTATTGCTATCAACACTAATGAAAACTAAATCAAACCCACTCAGATTTTCAATATTCTCTTTAGTTACGTATTTATGATGTGGAATTATGCCACCATGTATATTGGAGTAAATTTCAAAATAATAACCTACTTTAGTTAATCTATCTAATTCGTCAAACTTATCTGTAGGCGTAGCACCAGGAGCCCTAAAGGCATTATGCAATTGAAAAGTATCTCCGTCAAAAAGATGAATTTCTTTTACAGGTGTTTTTGATACAAAATCTAAAATGTAAGAACCAGTGCCGCCTAAGCCTATTATCGCAATCTTTTGGTTCTCGAACTTATAATTCAGATAATCTATCTTAGCTCTTGAAGAGTTGGTATCAGGGTATTTAAATATATCATTTTTCATCTTAATCAATTTTTAAACGAGGTTTATATGTAACGGAACTATCGAGAGCTCTTGCTTGAGAACTAAGGATTTCTGAATAAGTTCTTATTTTTTCATAATGGTTATCATAATAACCTATTGAAGGTTTACTTGAGAAATAAAAATCCGCCACAATACTTTCCGTCAGTTGTTGCTTTGTATTTGAATTGATTACTCGACTCAACGCATTCCCCTCAATATCACAAGGTGTTTCGCCGCAAAAATAAATTGTGTGGTCTTGAGGTTTGCCTACAATACTTGGGGTTACAAGCGTCAAAATATTGACTAAAGTGCCATATTTAACGTCTTTAGCGGGATTTAAATAAGGTATGTGGTGGACGAGTAAATACCGTCCACCAATAACCTCCATTTCATAGCCCTCATCCAATAACCTCTTTAGGTCTGGATTAAGATTTATCAGTTGCTGTTGCATGAAATATCATTTTATTTTTTACAAAAACTTCCGAATCTTTAATCATAGAACCTTCTGGATTTTCTTTAGGACCATCTTCATAGCCAACAGTGTATGTCCAGTTATCTTTAAAAGTCCCATATGCTAGAATAATTACCTCTTTAAAGTTAATTTTCTTCTTATCCCACTTTTTAGGACTTCCGTCAACAATAATGATTACTTCTTTGTGTTTTTCCTTTGAAAAGAAATGCTCTTTCCCTTCAACCGCCAAATCAATACTGTCCTCATCTTTAATTAACTGATTTTCCCAACCTTCTTCTACTTTTAGGAACACCTCATCTTCCTCTGGAATGTTTCCTATCTTTTTAATCTCAGCACCGGTTATGTACTGTTTGTGTGACTTAAATGGTTCCCCATTGATTGTAAAGTGCAAAACGTGTTCGCCATGTTCATGGTCTTTTTCTGTATTCATAATAATAATTTTTTGTTGAGAGTTTCCTCCATTTTAATTTAAAAGATAAAGGCATTTCACCTTTTTTGTTTTTGATTCAGATTAAGGAATGAAGCATTTCCTATTGTGTAAAATTTTAATCCATTTATTTATAATTTATTATTAACTACTCCTCTTTTACTTCTCGACCAAAAGATTAGACGAACATTTTTAAAGCATTGTTTTTTACTTTTCTTTCCTCACGCCTTTAAAAGGTGACGGGTCGGAAGTTTTCACATCCATAAACCTCCCTGTTTCAGTATCCCGTTTTGTCCAAAGACCAGTTTTTGGGTTTTGAACTTGTGAGCGTTCCCTAACTGCTCCTTTTCTTGAATTGTCCCCAGTGGGTTTGTTTGTAGCCATAATAAATTGCTTTTACATATAGAATATAAAAGCGTGACAAAGTGTGATTATTTATCTTCGTCACGAAATTTTCTTATTAGAATATATAAATCAATGGAACAAGGACAAATAGAAGAAATATTTTTACTCTTTTCTTACAAGGAAGAGAATGAAAATGCAGCTCATAAAGCATTTGACCAATTATATAAAGAGTATAGTAAATTCTTAAAAGGATTTATAAGAAAACAATTAAATAGCATGGGAATTAATGACGAACAAGTCCTAGATTCTACCATCAGTAACACCTTTATTAGTATTTATCAAAAGCCTCCTTTGGAGTTTAAGCCCAAATCGGGCAAATCTTTTGATGATTCGTTCAAGGCTTATTTATCTGTGACAGCAAAACATGAAATATTGAGTTTATACAAAGAATATTATAAATTAAATTCAGTTGTAGAAATTGAAGGAGATGAGATTGTATTTGAAGACACAGAAATAGACGATAATATTGCTGTCCATCTTAATACAAAAATGATGGAAGCCGCATTAAATACTTTATCGGAAAGAGATAGAGGAATTCTTAGAATGCTTTATAATTATCATGAAGAGGGAAAGAATTCGCCATCTTCCGTTTTAGACTCAATTTGTCAAATCTATGGTACTACAAAACCCAACATAAGACAAATTAAGAAGAGAAGCGAAACTAAAATAATTGAATACTTTTCTAAATTTTCAACATTAAAAGCAATAAAAAATGTCTAGTAAAAATAAAGGAATAATTGAATTGCTAAAATCAAAAGGATTATTATTTCCAACTACTCCTGATGAAATTGTTGAATTTGAAAAGAATTATAGTACTCAGGATGAAGTTCCTCAAGATTGGGAAAATCCTACTAACATTATTTTAAGAGGCAAACAATCTCTTAAAGATTTAAAACAAGCATTTAATGAAGATGCTGAAAACTTAGCCATGGCGGCAAGAGAGGGTAAAGATGCTATTACTGATGAAATTAGAAAACAAATGAATGATGATAGAACCAAAGCAAAAGACAAAAAATAATTTCCTTAACGAATTGCAAAAAAGTGAGATAGAAGACTTGGCAGAATATATAGCCAATGAATACTCACCAAAGGGTGCAATTAATCTTGAGGGAATTGCTGAAAACAATGGCATAACATTTAGCTATGGAAATTATAAAGACGCTTTTGATGGATTATTAGAACATTCATTTGGCAATTTTCATATTTACATCAATATCGATAGATTAGAACATGGATATACCGAAAGAGCTAGATTTACGTTCGCTCATGAGTTAGGTCACTACTTTTTAGATAATCATAGAAATGCTTTAGCACAAGGTTTAGCACCTAGCCACCCTTCTTTTACAGGGTTTATAAGCGAGAATCTTGTTGAGAGGCAAGCTGATTATTTTGCATCTTGCTTATTGTTACCTAAAACGAGAATAAAAATAGATTGCTTCAAAAGAAAGTTCGAATTCAAATTAATACAAGAACTGTCAAAAAAATATCAAACAAGCATTACTGCCACAGCATTAAGATATAGTTCTATCGGATGTAGTCCAATAATGGTAGCTTATTGCATGAATAATAGCATAAAGTGGTACTGGAAAACTACAGAATTCCCTTTTTGGGTTTTGAAATTTGGAAAATCTAAAGTTCCAGAAAATACTGCTGCTGGTGAATACTTTTCAAAAAATAGAAGATACACAACAGCCGAAATTGTTTATGCAGAGGATTGGTTTGATGTCAAATTTGATAGAGACAGAGAACGACAATTTCTTGAACATTGTGTTTATGGAACTAATGGCTCTGTACTTAGTATTGTTTGGGAAAAATAAATTCATCTGCCAGTCTTCCTTGCGGAAGACTGGTGTCTATATAATAAGCCAGTTTATAACTGGCATTCGCTTCGTTCTTCCCGTCATTTCGACGAAGGAGAAATCTAATTGATAAAATAATAGTTGTTTATGTGCGGTTAGATTTCTCCTAGGGTCGAAATGACGAAGGCTGATGAACCTTACTCGGCGTAGAGTTCCCTGCTGATCAGGATTTGCAATCCCTTCCTTTCAGTAAATTATTTGTAATCACTTTAAGCATCCAATACTCGACAGTTCCGAAAAAAAGATGCTCGACGTAGATTCTGATTAAGTCTCATTTTTTGCAAATCTTCCCAGATGAGTGGTGTTGTTTGAACATATAACTGAACACACCATATCAAATACTTAGTACTTACAACTAAAATGATAGCTGCCAGAAGTAGAATTTAATATTACATACTCATTCTCTTTACCAACAATTGTTATTTCTTTTATTCCAAAAATTGACTTGCCATTCTCACTAATATCTGTAGCTTCTTTTGCTGGAATAAAAATAGTGGCATGTGTATTTGCTGGAATAGTAACATCAATAGAAATTACACCATTTTCTATTTTCCAACTACAGCTCAATGTACCGTAGTAAGTATCTAAACTCGCACTTGCATGGCTAATTTCCGAAATAGGATGCGGTTGTATTTTACTATGTTTATAGCCTACCCCATCTTCATAGGTATCTATGCCTACCAGTTTTTTATATAACCAATCGCCTATTGCCCCATAAGAGTAGTGATTGAATGAATTCATACCTGCTGTTTGGAAAGTACTATCTGGTTTTTGTCCATCCCATCTTTCCCAAATAGTGGTAGCCCCCATCTTTACTGGATATAACCACGAAGGATAAGTATCCTGTAGTAAGAGTTTGCCTGCCAAATCGTTATAACCAAAATTGGTAAGTACAGAACATAAGTAGGGTGTACCTAAAAAACCTGTGGTTAAATGGTTTTCGTAGCTTTTTATGTTATCGGCTAGTCTTTTTGCGGCTTCTTTGCGTACAGGTTCTGGCAGCATATCAAAATTTAATGCCAACACATACGCAGTTTGTGTAGCAGAAACCAATCTTCCATTTGGGGTAGCATATTCTTGAAGAAAAGCAGCTTTCACTTTTTCTTGCAAATCATTATAATATGCCACATCAGCAGTATTTCCCAATACTTTGGCTGCATTGATAAGCAATTGTACTGAATGTGAATAAAAGCACTGGGCTATTAAATATTTATCGGTTATTGCACCACGGCCATCTTTGTCATTTTCGGGCTGAAAGTATAACCAATCCCCAAAATGAGCCCCAATGTTCCAAAGATTATTTTTACTGGTGTTATGCATATATTCTACATAAGCCTTCATGCTATTGTATTGGTTTTTTAAAATTGATGTATCGCCGAAGGCCAAATAAATATCCCAAGGTATAACAGTGCAAGCATCACCCCATCCCGCAGAACTTCTTGTTACTGCGCCCAATACGTTTGGTACTACATTGGGAACACAACCTTTAGCAGTTTGATCTGCTGCAATATCTTTCGTCCATTTGGTAAAAAAATTATGTACATCCATATTAAAAGCTGCAGTACTACAAAATACTTGCGCATCCCCTGTCCATCCTAAACGTTCATCTCGTTGCGGGCAATCGGTAGGTACATCTATAAAATTCCCTTTTTGCCCCCATTGTATGTTGTGTTGCAATTGATTCACTAACAAATTTGATGATTCAAATTTACCAGTCTGCTTCATATCAGAATAGATAGCTACAGCCTTGATGTCATCAGATTTTATCTCTCCTTTAATTCCTTCTATTTTTACATATCTGAAGCCATGCCATGTAAAATGCGGCTCAAAAATTTCCGTGCCACCGCTTAAAATATATTCATCTTGGGCTTTTGCTGCTCTTAGATTAGCCGTATAAAAATTTCCATTTTTGTCTAACACTTCTGCATGATAAAGCTTTACAGTATCTCCTGTATTGCCTTTCACCTTAAGTACTGTCCATCCTACAAGGTTTTGGCCAAAATCAATCACTTGTTCTCCTTTTGGTGTAGTAAAAATCTTAATTGGGTTAAACTCTTCATGCTTTTCCACCAATTCATTTTGTGTAGCTATTAAATTTTCTTTGGTAGAATCTATCTCTTTTGTCCCTGCCCAATCTTGGTCATTATAATTTGGCCTATCCCATCCTTTCTTTTCTAAACGGGAATCAATAATTTCTCCATCATATATTTCTGAATACCGTATCGCCCCTGTACTTGATTTCCACGACTCATTTGTAACGATGATTTCGTTGCTCCCATCAGCATAGGTTATTTGAACCTGCATCAATAACGCAATGTCTTTGCCATAAATATTATTGTAATTCTTCCAAGTTAAATGCCCACGGTACCATCCACTTCCTAGTACTACACCAAAGGCATTAGCCCCTTTTTTTATCATATTGGTCACATCATATACTTGATATTGGAGGCGTTTATTATAGCTAGTCCAGCCAGGGGTTAGGTAGGCATCCCCAACTTTTTCGCCATTGATACGTGCTTCGTATAAGCCATGTGCAGTGATAAATGCAGTTGCAGAAACTATTTTTTTAGCAATAACAAATTCTTTTCTAAACATCGGACTAGGCCTCATTATCGAATCTTCTACATAGCCAGGTATAATCCATTTGGCTTTCCAATCGGTGGTGTGCAACAAGCCCATCTGAAAAATTGCTTGCTCACTCCAATCGCTCGTAAAGCCAGTATTATCTGTTACACGAACTTGCCAAGTATATTTTTTAGCACTTTCAAGTGGTGTGGCAGTACTTGGATATCTTACCATTACGGATTGTTCGCTTAACTGTTTGCCTGATGCCCAGATTATTTTATTATCCAGCTTTACGTTTATTTCATAAGCAATTTGGTAACAATTGTTGTGAGTAGCAACCAATTGCCAGCTAAAACGTGGTTTCACCTCATCTATCCCCAAAGGATTATGTAGATTTTCGCATGTAAGGTTTTCTATTTTTATATCACTTTGAGAAGTTGATAAGCGTATTAAACCAGATTTATTATTGTTAATTACAGTAGGAATTACCTCCTTTATTGTATCAAATAAAAGTGGAATTGCAGATTTGAAATAAGTCAAAACCTTATCATTTGCAGAGGGTTTCAACTTTTGGGATAAAGGATTAGCAAGTAAGCCAAAGCAAATTAGTGGTATGACTGGTATAAGGATATTTTTACTCATAAATTTATTTAGCATGACTTCAAGCAATCGTTTATTTTATTTAGTATTAACATAATGAGCAATATGGCAGGTACGCATTAAAAAAATTACATTCTAACCTAGACAAATTTCTAATTATAAAGTTTAAACCAAGTTTACTATTCTCTTATTAATATACACAACAACAATAACTTAATCATGCTTAATGTCTTGTTAGTTCAATAGTTTCAAATACCTTACTTAGCTTGGCAACGTTCCGCAGGGTATTTCGCCTAAACAGATGTATGGGATTTCTTAATCCCAGCTAGCCTGTACTGACAAAACCTCCGGGGTAGGCTGTTCAGAATCAGGCAGTCTTTTTCGTACAGTTTTTAGCTGTATTTTGGTTTGAGTCATTGCATTTCAGGTACCCCATCCCCGTCCTTTCGAAGATAGGAGAAATCTAACAGGATTTAGTAGTGACTGATTTTCATGAAAGGTTTACCCTTATAACTCATAGAATCCCCAGAAATGGTTGCAGAAATTTTCCCTTTCTTTAAATACGATACCCTCCCAGAATTTGCCAAAGAAACCTTTTGTTTTTATAAAAAAACTCCTCGTCCCATACCCGAAATGTCAAGTATTACGCACCGTTTACTTGACAAATATCCGTTTTCATCTACCTTTATTGCATAAAGGCGGCTTTTAATGAAGGTTACAGAAAAAATAGAAAAAAGAATAGCACAAATGCCCGATGGTAATACATTTGGGTATCAGGAATTTAATATTCAAGAATCAGAATATACAGCAGCTACAAAAGCCATCGAAAGGCTTCTTAAAAAAGGGATAATAAACAGGGTTTCTACAGGCTTGTTTTATAAACCTAAGCAGACCTTATTTGGAAACCTAAAGCCCAAAGAAGAAGAATTACTAAAGCCTTATCTATTTGAGCAAAAAAAACGTGTAGCCTATATCACAGGCACAGCATTATACAATAGATTAGGCCTAACCACATAAGTTCCAAAAAATATAAAAATCTCTAGTCGGGATAAGCGGATTGCAACAAAGATTGGAAGTGTAGTAGTTACTTCGGTAAAAAGCTATTCAGATGTAACTGGCAATAATTACTACTTGATGGAGTTATTGGATGTTTTAAAAGACTTTAAAAATAATACCTGATGCAAATGCAGAACAAACAATAAGTTTTATACTTGAAAAGTTTGAAAAGTTGACTGCAAAAGAGTTGGAGAACATTATCAAAATAGCATTGAGGTACCCACCAAGAGTTAGGGTATTTTTAGGTGCTTTATTAAGCAAGATACATCCAGATGCAGACCTTTCAGAACTAAAAAAAAGTATCAACCCGCTTTCCAAAAGCAGGAACATCAGGTAGTTTCTATCGAAGAATTTTGCAAGTACATGGGTTTACAAGCACATGCAGTTACAAAGCAGTTGCGCTAACCACCCAGAAAACATCATTTATTCTGTAACAAGGCTTTCAATTCCCCAAAAACAATAACATTCTTTCCTTTATTTAGCCCTTCCTTTCTTTTCTTATAGTCGTTTCAGGTCACATTTGAGGTCGTAAAACAAAAAAGCAGCTACGAAACAACTTCGTAACTGCTTGATTTACAATGTGGGCCCACCTGGGCATGATCCAGGGACCCCCTGATTATGAGTCAGGTGCTCTAACCAACTGAGCTATAGGCCCTAAACCTATCGGTTTATTTGGGGTGCAAATATAGGATTTTGAAAATAATAAACAAACCTTTTTTTGCTGAATCATTTATAATGTACCCCAATCCCCATGTTGTAAAACATAAAAGCCCATTTGTCTGTTGCGCCTTCGGTAACCTGCTTGGTACTCATGCCTGCACCGTGGCCGGCTTGTGTTTCTATGCGGATAATCACGGGTGCATTGCCTGTTTGTGCTGCTTGCAAAGTAGCGGCAAATTTAAAAGAGTGTGCAGGCACTACCCGGTCGTCATGGTCGGCCGTGGTAACCAAGATGGCTGGGTATGCCGTGCCGGGTTTTATATTGTGCAGTGGCGAATAGCCTTTCAGGTACTCAAACATTTCTTTGCTGTCTTCTGCTGTGCCATAGTCATAAGCCCATCCTGCGCCAGCCGTGAACTTGTGGTAGCGGAGCATGTCCAGCACGCCTACCGCCGGGAAAGCCACTTTGCACAAATCTGGCCGTTGGGTAATGGTAGCACCTACCAATAAACCACCGTTGGATCCGCCAGCAATAGCCAAGTAGTCGGTAGACGTATATTTATTCGCTTTCAAATATTCGGCGGCGGCAATAAAATCGTCAAATACATTTTGCTTTTTTGTTTTGATGCCCGCATTGTGCCAGTCTTCGCCATACTCGCCGCCGCCTCGCAGGTTTGGCACAGCGTAAACGCCGCCATTTTCCAGCAATACAATATTGGCCGTGCTGAAAGCGGGCGTAAGGCTAATGCTGAAACCGCCATACCCATACAGCACCGTAGGGTTTTTGCCGTTTAGTTTCAGCCCTTTTTTATAGGTGATAATCATGGGTATTTTAGTGCCATCCTTGGATGGGTAAAATACCTGCTTCGATTCATAGTCGCTTGGATTGAACAGTACTTTTGGCTTTTTAAACACATCTGCTTTGCCTGTGGCAATATCCATTTTAAAAATAGTGCTTGGGTAGGTATAAGAGGTGAAGCTGAAATACAATTCCTTTTCCTTTTGCTTGGCCGAGAAGCCAGAAGCCGTGCCTACGCCCGGCAATGCTACTTCCCTAATTTTAGCCCCTGTGTTGTCGTATTGCAATACTTGCGACACCGCATCTTTCAAGTAGCTACAAAAGAAATAGCCGCCAGCCATGGTGGTGGACAGCACGTTTTTTGTTTCGGGTATAAAATCTTTCCAGTTTGCTGCTTGTGGCTTATCTATTGGGGCAGTTACTACTTTGTTGTTGGGTGCGTTCAGGTCTGTTTCTATGTAAAAATAATTGTCGTCCGCATCCATCAAGTTGTGGCTATTGGCCATGGTTTCTATCAATTTAATGATAGGGGCATCTTTTTGGGTTAAATCCTGCACATACAATTCGTTGCCATAAGTGCTATTGGCAGCGGAAATAACCAGCCAACGCCCATTTTCGGTAATGCCTGCACCAACATAGCGGCGTGGCTGTGCGGCACCGCCAAACACCAGCACATCGCTGCTTTGCGGCGTGCCCAGCTTGTGGTAATATAGCTTATGCTCCTGTGTTTTGCCCGAAAGCTGGCTGCCATGCTTGGGCTTGTCGTAGCTGCTGTAATAAAAACCCTCATTGCCTTTCCAGGCAATGCCACTGAATTTAATATCAAGCATGGTATCGCCTATTTGTTGCTTGTTCAAGGCATTTAGCACAATAATCTTGTGCCAGTCGGACCCGCCTTCCGATATTTGGTAACCAGCCAAGGAGCCATCCTTGGTAAATTCCATGCCGGCCAACGAGGTTGTGCCTTTTGCAGAAAACGTATTGGGGTCTAGGAATACTTCTGGCTCTTCATTACCACGCTGCCTGTACACGACAGCTTGGTTCTGCATACCCGAGTTCCTAGAGAAATATGTGTATTCACCTTCCTTGGAAGGGGCAGAAAAGCGTTCGTAGTTCCACAAATCTTTTAGCCGCTTGCGGATGGCTGCCCTGAACGGTATTTTGGCCAGATAGCTTTGCGTTACTTCGTTTTCTGCTTTCACCCATGCTTTTGTTGCTTCCGATGTGTCGTTTTCGAGCCAGCGATAAGGGTCGGCCAACTCTGTGCCAAAATAAGTATCTTTTACAGTCTCGTCTTTTCTTGTTGCGGGGTAAGTGAGTTGCATGTTGCTTGATTTCTGCTGTGCCAAGGCTTCGCCAGCACTAAAAAGGATGGTGTTGGCAATAATAATGGATAATGCTTTTTTCATAGTATAGAAGTTAAAAATATTTTTTTTGCCACAAAGTTACAAAGGCTCAAAGTGGCACTAAGGAAAGAATAGGAAAAGGAAAAAAGGGCACTATTCAAGTGCAAGTTTGTTTAATCTGCCACGAAGGCACAAATACACAAAGATGCACAAAGTTTTAAGGGAAGAAGAAAAGAAAAAAAGAAGAAAAATAATGTTAGCAATACCTTCTAACCTTCTTTTTCTTCGTGCTTCTTCGTGTTTTTGTGCCTTTGTGGCAAAATCTTCCCAGCCTATTTAGATTCTTTTACCAGTTTCCTTAATATAACCCATTGTTTCAGAGCATCTCTGGCATCTATGGCGGGGTAGCCCAGTATTTTTTTGCCAGCCTCAAAATTATTAATCACGCCAGACTGGCCACCTACCTGCACGCCTGCGCCGAGGGTTACATGGTCTGATATACAAGCGCCGCCGCCTACTATTACCCCATCGCCAAGTGTAACGGAACCAGCAAGACCACTGCTGCCTGCCATGATGCAGCAACGCCCCATTTTGCTGTTGTGCCCTATCTGCACTAGGTTGTCTATTTTACAACCATCGCCTACCACGGTGGAGCTAAACTTGCCCCTGTCAACACAGCTATTGGCACCTATTTCTACCCCTTTGCCTATCACCACATTGCCAATATGGGGTATTTTAACCAGCCCCCTGCCGTCTGGGCTTGGGCGGAAACCAAAACCATCTGCCCCAATGCTTACATTGGCATGGAAAATACAATAGGCCCCAACAATACATTTTTCCCTGATAACAGTACCTGGCCAAATAGTAGTAGCAGCTCCAATGGTGGTTTCGTCTAGTATGGTTACGTTGGGGTACAGTGTTACGCCATTGCCCAGCGAAACATTCTTGCCAATATAGCACCCCGCCCCTATCCTGCACCCCTTGCCAATGGTTGCTGTGGCATGTATAACGGCTGTTGGGTGAATTTCTTCCTCAAACACAGGGCCTTCTTCCACAAACAACTCCAGCAACTGTGCCATGGCGGTATCCGCATTTTTTACTTTTATTAATGCCCTGCCCTCGCCAGGCTCAATTGCAAATTCCTCATTCACTATTGCAGCACATGCTTTGGAGGATTCCCATAGCTTGATGTATTTCCGGTTGCCAATAAAGGTAATCTGGCTATCATTTGCTGCTTCCAGTTGCTCGGGGCCTGTGATGGCATTTAAAGTATCCCCCACTAGAATACCTTTGATAGCTGCGTTTATTTCTTGTATAGTAAATGTTTTCATGCGTTGTAATTTTCAATCATTTAGCGGTGTATAGGTAAGGAAAATTTGGGAGTTTGGGAAATAATGAACCTATTTAAGATTAATACAACCAATCATATATGATAAGAGTACACCCTTATGGTTCATAGGGCTGCACCCTATGCTGGCATATTACGCCCTTTAGGGGCTTGCCTTGGATGCATGGTTGCATGGTGTGTAACCCCGTAGGGGGCGGTATAAATTAGCGATGCGTGTAGCCCATCGGAAAAAGCAAATACTGACCTTGCTTCGCTAATTCATAGGGCTATACCCTATGCAGGTATATTACACCCTTTCGGGTCTTGCCTTGGATGTACCTTGGATGCATGGTTGCATGGTGTGTAACCCCGAAGGAGCGGTATATAATAGCGATGGGTTTAGCCCATCGAACAAAAAGGCGAGAGGGAAAACCGAAAAACTTTTATACAATCGGGTGCATCTTATGCTTGTTATCCCTAAATTTGTTTGTACCAGTTTGTTAAACCTATAATCAATTTTATATGCACAAAATAGCAGTAGCCAAGGGAGATGGCATAGGACCTGAAATAATGGATGCCGTATTGAAAATTTTTACTGCTGCCAATGTGCCGCTAGAATATGACGTGGTAGATATGGGCAAATGGGTTTTTGACAAAGGGTATAGCAATGGTATGACACCCGAGGCGCAGGAAACTATAGAAACATTGGGTATTTTATTCAAAGGTCCCATGGAAACTCCAAAGGGCAAAGGCGTGAAAAGCGTAAACGTTACCGCACGCAAAACATGGAATACCTATGCCAATAAACGCACTTTCCAAACCCTGCATGGCGTGGACACTGTGTTTAGCAAGGCTGGCATAACGATAGACATAACCATAGTAAGGGAAAATATTGAAGATACCTACGGAGGCATAGAACACATGCTTACGCACGATGTGGCATTGTGCCGGAGATTTATTACCCGGCCGGGCAGCTACCAAGTAATAAAATATGCTTTTGAAATGGCCAAGAAAAAAGGTGCAAGGCGCATTACTTGCGGCCACAAGAGCAATATCATGAAAATTACGGATGGCCTATTCCTGGAAGTTTTTTATGAAATAGCAAAAGATTATCCTGAGCTAAATGCAGACGATGTGATCGTGGACGACCTGTGCATGAAACTGGTAACCAAGCCCGACTTGTTTGACGTGGTGGTGCTCACCAACCTGCAAGGCGATATTGTAAGTGATTTGTGTGCCGGATTGGTTGGTGGCTTGGGCTTTGCGCCAAGTGCCAATATAGGCGACCATATTTCCATTTTTGAGGCCGTGCATGGCACTGCACCCGACATCATGGGTAAAAATATTGCCAACCCAACGGCTTTGTTGCTTAGCGGCATTGGAATGCTTCGCCATCTGGGCTTGATGGAGATGGCAGCCATCATAGAAAATTCTTTGCTGTACACGCTGGAAAGCGGCGTGCATACCGGCGATTTTGGCGACAAAGCAATCCCTTCTTTAAACACCACTGCTTTTGCAGATGCCGTAATTGCCAATTTTGGCAAATTGCCAGCACAAAACGCAAAGCCAGTTTTAGCCAACTTATATGTAACGCCAACAATATTTAAGCTGGATAAAAACCCAATGCTGGAAAGCATAGATGATGAGGCTATTAATATTCTAGGTGCAGATTTTTTTATTGAGACCAACCTGCAGCCAACCGAGGTAGCCGAAAAATGCCTTAAACATACCTTGACACTTTTTAAATTGGTAACTGTAACCAACCGTGGCACGCAGGTATGGCCCAAAGGGAGCGTGTTTACCAACTTGGTGAGCCAGTATGGCTGCCGTTTTGAAAGCATTGACAACCTGCCTTTAACGCAAGTAGATATACTGGAACTTACCAAGCGGATGATGAAGGACTTTAAAGTATGCTCCTATGAATTGCTGAACCAGTTTGGCTATAAAAAAGCATATAGCTTGGCACAAGGGCAATAGATGGGCTACTAGTTGAGTAAAATTGCCACAAAGGCACTAAGACAAAAAGAGACACAAAGTTTTAAAGTAAAGAAGAAAGACAAAACAAGTGTCTTTTCTTCTTTCTTCTTTGTGCTGCTTTGTGTCTTTATGACTATATTATTGTGTGTAGCAACAAAATATTTCTGCCCTTATAAAGTGTTATCTGTTGCAGCTACGCCAATTTCCATTAATTTCACGCCGCAATTAAAGAAACAATAGAAATCTTATGGCAGAAGTAATATTAATGCCCCGTTTGAGCGACACGATGACCGAAGGGGTAATAGCCGCTTGGCACAAGCAAGTGGGCGACACAGTAAAAAAGGGAGAAGTACTAGCAGAAATAGAAACAGACAAAGCCACTATGGAACTGGAAAGTTACAAGGATGGCATATTGCTGCATATTGGCACAAAAGCTGGCGGCAACCTGCAAGTAAATGATTTATTGGCTATTCTTGGCACGGCTGGAGAAGACATTAGTGGCTTGCTTAATGGCGGCGCTAGTGCTGCACCTGCCGCAACCCCTGCACCAGCTGAACCAAAACCTTCCGAAGCTGTACCCGTTGCTGCTGCATCAGCACCAGCCACATCTGCTGCGCCCGCTGTTGACCCAGCAAGCATGGAAGAAGTAGTATTGATGCCAAGGCTAAGCGACACCATGACCGAAGGCGTAATAGCCTCTTGGCAGAAAAATATTGGAGATACTGTAAAAAAAGGCGAAGTGCTTGCCGAGATAGAAACAGACAAGGCAACCATGGAACTGGAAAGCTATAAAAATGGCAAGCTACTGTACCAAGGTGCAAAAGCTGGCGACAAAATTTTGGTAAACGACTTGTTGTGCATTATTGGCGAAGATGGCTTGGATATAGATGCAATTGTAAACGCTGTTAAAAACCCAGGAGCGGCTTCAGCAGCAGCCCCTGTAGCAGAAGCAAAAACAGAAGCACCAGCTACCTCGACAGCAGCAACCACTGCCCCAGCAGCTGAAGCGGCAGTGGTAAATGACGGAAGGATATTGGCCTCGCCATTGGCTAAAAAAGTGGCGGCCGACAAAGGCATAGACCTTAAATATGTGCAAGGAAGCGGCGACAACGGCCGAATTATTAAAAATGACGTTGACAACTTTAAGCCTGCCGCCCCAGCCCCTGCTGCAAAAGCCGAAGCAGCACCAACAGCACCTGCCGCCCCTGCACCAACCGCATACTCAAAACCTGCAGAAACAGGTGTGGTGAGCTTTGATGATGTGCCTGTTTCGCAAATGCGTAAGGTGATTGCTAAAAGGCTTGGCGAAAGTTTGTTTACAGCACCGCATTTTTATGTAACCATGACAATAGACATGGATGCTGCCATAGCCGCCCGCACAAAAATTAATGAGAACGCAAAATCAAAAATTAGCTTTAACGACTTGGTGTTAAAAGCAACCTCGCTTGCGTTGAAACAGCATCCAAAAATAAACAGCAGTTGGCTGGGCGATAAAATACGCATCAACCACCATGTAAACATTGGCGTGGCCGTGGCCGTGGAAGAAGGATTGCTAGTTCCTGTCGTGCGATTTGCCGACACCAAAAGCCTTAGCCAGATAAATGCAGAAGTAAAAGACTATGCACAAAAAGCGAAAGACAAAAAACTGCAACCTGCCGACTGGGAAGGAAGCACATTTACCATATCTAACCTGGGCATGTTTGGCGTGGATGAATTTACAGCCATCATCAACCCACCAGATGCCTGTATATTGGCTGTAGGTGGCATAGCCCAAGTGCCTGTTGTAAAGAACGGCCAAGTAGTGCCGGGCAACATCATGAAGCTAACCCTCAGCTGCGACCACAGGGTAGTGGACGGAGCTGCTGGTGCTGCGTTCTTGCTTACATTAAAAAGCTTCTTGGAAGAACCGATACGGATGTTGGTATAACTATAATTTACTTTTTTGAAACTATAAACAAGCCCCATGCAAACATTTGCAAGGGGCTTGTTATATAAAATAGAACCCTTACTCAAATATTCTTACTCCAATTCATGGCAACTACAAATGGTTATTTAGCTATGAATTTTATGAATAAGACTTGAATTTGGTTCCAAGAATTGCTTTTAGTACCTCTTATTACTATGACCTTATTTTGAAAACCACTATTAAAATAATCCCAATTATTAAAAAGAAATGGCGGGCATCTAGCTCAATGTCAACATAAATAGTTTCGCCTTTTTTTGTTGCTTCCAATATTTTTTTTATCCATTTCATAAGGTAATTTCGAGTTGAAGAAGGGGTAATACTTCGCCAAGGTTTAACGAGAGCGTTTCAGGACTTTCGTTACTAATCCAAGTGAGCATTTAACTGTTAAATCTAACTTGAATTTTCCCAGCTCAATCTTCAATCATAACATGATTTAAAAGTAGCATTCGCTTGGAAATATCCAAACTAGTGCTACTTTTTATATTTTTTGTTCTTTTTAACAGCCAATCCTATGCCCGCTCTATTTTTACCGAGGTCATGGAAAAAGAACCGCCCACTACCTTGTCATTGAAAAAGGAAACTTTTTCGTTTTTGCCCCTCAATGCAATGGCGTAAATCATTGGCAAATAATGGTCTGCAGTGGGTGCAGATAATTGAAATGCCTTGCTGTACTGTTTAAAATTAACCAATGATTGATAATCATTTTCCATTATCAACTTTTTAAAATCATGGTTGGCTTCTATTGCCCAGTCTAAACCAAAAGCACTTAAGCCACCAGTATCAAAACGTGCAAAATTGAAATTATGCACCATATTGCCGCTGCCTATTATCAACACTCCTTTTTTTCGCAGCCCTGCCAGTTGCTTTGCTAAGTTGTAGTGATATTGGGTGTCTTTTGTATAATCTAGGCTTAGTTCTATTACGGGCACATCGGCAGCAGGGTACAGGTGTTTCAGCACGCTCCAGCTACCATGATCCAGCCCCCAGCTTTCGCTTAGCCCCACTTTTGTAGTAGTGACAATCTGTTTTGTTTCCTCCGCCAGCCATTTGCTACCCGGGGCAGGGTAGTTCACATCAAACAATGCCTTGGGGAATCCGCCAAAGTCGTGTATGGTTTTTGGCCTTTCCATGGCCGTAACAAAAGTGCCATTGGTTTCCCAATGTGCGGATATACACAGTATGGCCTTTGGTTTGGGGATTGTTTTGGCAACCTCCTTCCATCCTAAAGAAAATTCGTTTTCTTCAATGGCGTTCATTGGCGAGCCGTGGCCTATGAAAAGCACAGGCATTTCCTGATCTTGCTCGCTTAAATTATCGGTGTAGTTCTTAAAGGTGCTTAGCCTATTCATAGCTGTAAATCCTATTATTGAGTTTAAAAAATCTTTGCGTTCCATAAAATTTAGATTAAATTTTACAGGTACAAAGTTACCATCAATGAAACAGGTTTACGTTAACCTATGTTAAGAAGTGGGCGAATGTAATTTGCTACGGTCATGCCGTATTTTGCTAAGTGCTTCTGGCGTGATGCCAAGGTAGGAGGCAATCATTTTTTGGGGGATACGTTGCGCTATATTCGGGTAGATTTCTAAAAAGTCTTCATACCGCTCTAATGCCGTGGCACTCATCAGCATAATTACCCTTTTTTGAAGCACGGCATTCCTGTTTAGCAACAGCGTATTTATGGTTTTTCCGGAGGCAGCAGTGGAGGAGAAAAGAATTTCAAAAATATCTTTGGTAAAAACTTCAACCTCCGATGTCTCCAATACATCAATATACAAATCAGAAGGTTTACTGCTTGCCAATGCAACAATGTCGCCCATTATCCACCCTTCAGGTGCAAACATAAATATATGTTCTTTGCCTTTTTCATCAATGGCATAGCTTCTCAAAAGCCCCGTTTTTACAAAGTAGCATTTACAAGCTGTATCGCCCTGCTTTTGAAGCATTGTGCTTTTTGCCAAATGCCGTGTTTGTAGTTTTTGTTGTATTTGTAGTTTTAAGTTGCTTGTCATCAAGCCATCATCATGAAGTATGTTTACGAGTGATTCCATGCAATAAAAGTATTACATAAAACAAAACCAACTACATTCAAAATATGTCTTCCAGCTTGGCACCAAAGCCAGTTACCACGGCACTTTCAATGTAGCCTTGGCCAGTTATTTTTGCTTCCAGCATATATTCATTGCCTTGCAGCAGGTATTGCTCTATTGATTTTTTCTTTGTGTCCACTATCCAATACTCTGTAACGCCATGGGCGGCATAGTCTATTAGTTTAATGCCCCTATCATTTTTTTCAGTCGATTCCGATACTATTTCTATGATAAAATCGGGTGCAGGGAATAGCAGTTGCTCCGGGGCAAATGTATCTGCACGTTCTTTTTTAAAGAAGCAAATATCTGGTTCATAGTCGTTGCGGGTAAGCTGTATCATCACTTTTTCTACCCCAACAATGCCTAGTTGGTTTTTATCTACATGCACATGCAGTAAAGATGATAATTTCATGGAGGCATCCCAATGCCTCAACCGAACAGGCGAATGGAAAACAATTTGCCCATTGATAAATTCTGCTTTATGGTTTTCGTGTACTAGGTCGTAAAATTTTGCCCGATCCTCCCTTTCCTTGGCAAAAACCAATGTTGCAGCTTCTATTATCTTAATAGCATTGGGGCTATCTACCAGTGCGGCTAATAAAGAATCATTTGCCATATTGTTTCTTTGAGGTTTAAAGGTACAAAAAATGTTAGTACCCACACTTTATCAGCGTAGGGGTGCATTTAAAATCTTCCCTTTTTATTTATCGGCAACATACATAATTGATGGTAATAGCCCCACAAACCCTTCAACCTCACTCCAGCCCTCTCCAAAAGGAGAAGGAAAAAGGGGAAATTGAAGACTAAATGGAATAGTTTGAAACGGGTTATTTTTTGTTTTTCGGTGGTTTATTTTTTTTTGCTTTTTCCCTTTTTCCCTATAACTTGTTGATATTCAGTTATTTATTTTTTTTTAGCCTCATTTTTTATGATAATAAAAGTAAATTTTATGATAATTTATTAATAGGAAAACGATAGTTTATTGATAGGAAACTGATAATTTATTGATAAGAAACGGATAAGATTTTGATGGTAGATTATCATTTTCCTAAGCCAACTAAGATCCGATGCGAGAGGCAAGACCAAGATGCCCTAGTTGCTCCTTTAATGTAAAATTCGCATGGATAGGTATATAACCCAAAATGAAAATCCTATATGGGGGAAATATGCCCCCATGAGCATCCAATATTTCCCCCATATAGGATTGTCCTTTTGCACAAGTCCCAAATCAATCCCAACTTTGCACAGTATGGCTCTTTGTTTGCGCTGGCACAACCACTACTGTTGCCCTAACCTTGGCTCGTTGTCCCGTAAACCCAATTTTTAATATACTAAAAAAAAACGTCATAATGAACTACATACATGCTCAAAAAAACACAAAAAAGGACTCACTTTTTTGCACAAATCACTCACAAAATACGCACAAAACACACAAAAAAGAATCACTTTTCACTCACAAAACACTCATCTTAAAAAACAAAAAAGCACTGTATTTCAAAGAGTTACGATACAAGAATACCTAAAAACTAAATTCTGGGTCTCAAAAGCCAGCCAAACCAAGCGGGCAATGCCCCTGAAAATGGGCAATAAAAGTTATCGTTTTGCCACCTTAAAGGGTGCAGGCAATGCTAGGTTGGCACTCACCAGCAATTCAAAAAAGGAATTAGCCTTGTTGCCATGAGTGCATAAGGGGTCATAAAATTTTTTAGCATTTTTAGTTAAACCTTACCCCAACTCTATTTATTTATGAAAGGTTACATTTGCACCAATGGCAAAGGAACAAAAGGCAAAAAAAGTATTTGAGTTCTCATTAATAAGGCGGGTTTTCCAGTTTGTGCGCCCTTACAATGCGATGTTTTATACCAGCTTGGCATTGGCTATCGTAATGGCATTGGTTGCCCCTGTGCGGCCATACCTTATACAGCTTACGGTAAACAAGTCTATCCATTTTGCTATGCCCTTGCCAGCATGGCTAAACCCGCTGCTGTTGTTGCAGCAAAATAGCCCCATATTCCAGTTTATAGTCCACATAACCATTTTCCAAATTATCTTTCTATTTGCAGAATCTATATTGAGGTTTGCCTTTTCTTTTATCACTTCCTGGCTAGGGCAAAACGTGGTGAAAGATTTGAGGGTAACTGTGTATGAAAAGATAATGAGCCTTAACCTTAGCCAGTTCGACAAAACACCCATTGGCACCCTCACCACCCGCACCATCAACGATATAGAAAGCATCAATGATATTTTTAGTGATGGGCTGATACCTATCGTGGCCGATTTGCTCACCATTATTATTACGCTTATCACCATGTTTTGGATGAACTGGCAAGTGGCATTGGTAAGCCTGTTGCCATTCCCTTTTTTAATGGTGGCTACTTATTATTTCAAGGAAAGCGTAAACGCTAGTTTTATCAAAGTAAGGAATGCCGTGGCGGCCTTGAATGCTTTTGTGCAGGAGCATATCACGGGTATGCACATCGTTCAGGCTTTTGCTGCCGAAGGCAGGGAGCTGGCAAAGTTTAATACCATTAATAAAGAGCACCGGGATGCAAACATAAAAGCCATTTTTGCATACAGTGTTTTTTTTCCGGTGGTGGAGTTGGTATTGGCCATCAGCACAGGCTTGCTGGTTTGGTGGGTGGCAGATAACAGGCTAGATGCTGGCTTGCTGGTCGCCTTTATTTTATACCTCAACCAGATATTCCGCCCTTTAAGGGTAATTGCCGATAAGTTCAACGTGCTGCAAATGGGCATGATAGCGGCAGAAAGGGTGTTTAAAGTGCTGGATAATGAGGATGTGATGCCGAGCAATAGTGGCAAGTCGTTAGTGGTAAGTGGTAAGTCGGAGGAGAATCGGGAGTTAGCTGGAGTTAGTCGGGAATCGGGAGTTACTGGCAATAGCAAATTATCAACTATCAATTATCTATTATCTATTAAAGGAAGCATCTCCTTCCAGCATGTTTGGTTTGCATATATCAATGAGCAATATGTATTAAAGGATGTTTCTTTTGAAGTAAAAGCAGGGGAAACAGTTGCGCTTGTGGGGCATACCGGTAGTGGCAAAACATCTATCATCAGCCTGCTGAACAGGCTGTACTTTATACAGCGGGGGGTGATTAAAGTAGATGGCATTAATATAGATGATTGGCCAATAGAACAATTGAGGGGCAGCATTGGCGTGGTGTTACAGGATGTGTTCCTGTTTTCTGGCTCGGTGATGGACAATATCACGCTGCGCAACCCATTGGTGTCGAGGGAAAAAGTAATAGAGGCAGCCAAGATGATTGGGATGCACGAATTTATTATGCAACTGCCCGATGGGTACGATTATAATGTGTTGGAAAGGGGGAGTACCTTGAGCCTTGGGCAGCGGCAATTGATTTCGTTTGTAAGGGCTTTGTTGTACAACCCATCTATATTAATACTAGATGAGGCCACTTCTTCTATTGATACAGAAAGCGAGCTACTGATACAGAAAGCTATTGATACGCTGATTACTGGGCGAACTTCTATTGTGATAGCGCACCGCTTATCCACCATCCGAAAGGCCAACAAAATTATTGTGCTGGACAAGGGCGAAATAAAGGAAATGGGCACACACGAAGAACTGCTTGCCTTGGGTGGGTTTTATAACAAGTTGTATGAAATGCAATTTGATGCGGGAAAAATGCAGGCTGTTTAGAAAAGCGATTGATTTACAAAGACGTAAATTGCTTAGTGGCCTTATCAAAAATAACTTTCCTTAATGCTATTTTCATCGCAAAGCACACAAAGCGATTAAACGTAAAGGTTCGCAAAGGGTTTAATCCAAAGTGCTATACTTTATTAAGGTAAAATGTTTCCCTAGCCCCCAACCTCCGCCACAACCCCTAAAGGGGCAAAAATAGTGGTCCAACAAAACACAAAGAAGAGTGTCGCAAAGCCAGCAAAATGGGAAAGCTATATTAGGAAATGGGGAAATTATTTTAAGCGTATTACTAAATATCAACCGACAATTTTAGTTGCCTCCCAAAGCCTTCACGTATGATACGCATAAGTGTAGAGAGGCGAATGTCGCTGGCATTGTTTTCAATACGGGATATATAAGTTTTTGTCGTACCACATTTAATAGCAAGTTGCTCTTGTGTCATATTTTGTTCCTTTCGCATTTCTTGCAGCATAACACCCAATTTGAATGTTTCGTAACCTTCTTCAAAGGTTTCTCTGTCCTCTGTGCCACGAACACCAAATTGGTTATCTATGAATTCGTCAAGGTCAACTAATTTATTTTGCTTTGTCTTCATAATATTTCTTTTTTAGTTTTTTTGCTTTTTCAATTTCTTCAACTGGTGTCTTTTGGGTTTTCTTTTGAAACCCGTTCATTAAGATAACCAATTTTCCTTCGTCAAAAAAGCAAAATATGCGAAAGATGTCGCTTCCAGAACTAACCCGAATTTCATAAATCCCATCTGTCCCCGTCAAATGTTTAAGATACTTTTCAGGCACAAAAGGGATGTCACGGATTATGCGTATTGTCCACAAGATACGCGCTTGAATCTTTTTTGTCTGTTTGTTATAAAACGTCCAAAAATCATCGCCGTAAACTTTCAAACTTCGTATTTGTCCTTTGAAATCATCCACAAAGCGAAGTTAACTATTTAGGTAATATTATGCAAATCCTTTGCCAGGAAGGTTGGTTTCGGTAAGTGCTGCACTCATGACTCACAACAGCAGCACTAAGAACTAAAATTTCCACATAGGAAATAAGCCGTACATAGAATTTGGCACGAATGCACTAATAAACACTAATAAAAATATTGGTGGCTATTCGTGCATTCGTGGCAACTAAAGAAAATGACTATCAATAAAAAAGAAACCATATGCTTACCTTGTTCTTTTTTTTCTTCGTGCTACTTCTAGCCTTTTAGCCTTTGTCCCCATCTGCTTTTATATAGTTCCTATAAACCTTTTTTTATTTTTTCAATTTTAACTAATCCATTTTTTATTGCTATCCCCTTATCTTCGCCGAAATTTTAGGAGAAGATTATGCTGAATAAAATATCAAAATCTTTACTGCTAGTGGCTTTCAGCCTTTTAATGGTGTTTTTTTCTGCTGTTTCCTACGCACAGGAAAAGCAAGGGAATGAACCTGTAGAGGCAAAAAAAGAAGCTGCAAAATTCGATCCCGCAAAATTAATTATGGAGCATATCATGGATGCGCATGAGTTTCATTTCTTCTCCGTGGGCGACTTCCATGCAAAAATACCTTTGCCTGTTATTGTATATAACCAAGCAAAAGGCGTATCCGTTTTTTCTTATGCTAAATTAGAAGAAGGTGCTGTATATGATGGCTATAAAAGCGAGGAAGGCAAGATTGTTGCCGTGGATGCGGATGGCAAAATAGACGAAACTGCAAAAGTAATAGACATTAGCCTTACCCGCAACGTGGTACAAATGATACTCTCCCTTACCCTGCTTGTGGTTTTGATGATTGGCATAGCCAATAAATACAAGAAGAATGGCAGCATGGTTGCCCCTTCAGGCTGGCAAAATGCAATAGAACCTGTTATCACTTTTGTAAGGGACGAAGTAGGCAAGCCAAACCTTGGCCACAAGTATGAAAAATACATGCCTTATTTGCTTACTGTTTTCTTCTTCATCTTGATTAATAATATTGTAGGCTTAATACCGGGTACTGCCAATGTAACTGGCAATATTGCTTTTACCATGGTATTGGCTGTTATTTCTTTCGTGGTGATTATGCTTAGCACCAACAGCCATTTCTGGGGGCATATTTTCTGGCCTCCTGGAATGCCCATTTTTGTAAAAGTAATCTTGATACCTGTTGAATTGTTGAGCGTATTGCTTATCAAACCAGCCTCATTGATGATTAGGTTGTTTGCCAACATGGTAGCAGGCCACATTATCATTACTTGCTTTATCATGTTGATTTTCATTTTTGGTGCCATGAGCCCGGTAGCAGGCTGGGGTTTCTCTCCAGTTTCGATAGCATTTACCGTATTTATTTATTTTATTGAAATATTAGTTGCTTTTTTGCAAGCGTTCATATTCACTACTTTAACAGCTTTGTTCATCGGGCAGTCTTTTGAAGGGGAGCATGGGGAGCATGAATTGAACGGTGAAGAAGTACATATTTAGTTTTAACCATTTTTTTCATTAACAAAAACAGATAGTCATGTCTTTAATCAACACTTTGTTGGATGTTAGCTTAAGCCACTTAGGTGGTGCAATTGGTGCAGGTTTAGCTGCAATTGGTGCAGGTATTGGTATCGGCCAAATTGGTAAAGGTGCAGTAGAAAGTATTGCCCGTCAACCAGAAGCTGCTAATGACATCCGTGCTTCTATGATCTTGACTGCTGCGTTGGTAGAGGGTGCAGCCCTTTTCGCAGTAATTGCAGGTATCTTGGCCGTATTGAAAGCCTAGTAGTAGCACAAAACTTATTCCTGCACCCAATGCACAGGGCGGCGGATGCAGGAATTAATTTAAACATTATCAAATTGAATTTTATATGGAATTGTTATTGCCAGCCTTGGGCTTGTTATTTTGGACTTTCGTGGCCTTTATCATTGTTTATTTGATATTAAAAAAATTTGCTTGGAAACCCATCTTGGCTTCTTTGAAAGAAAGGGAAACAGGCATTGCCGATGCTATATCTTCTGCTGAAAAAGTAAAAGCAGAAATGGCTTCCTTGAAAAACGAAAACGAAGCTTTGATGAACAAAGCCCGTGAAGAAAGAGGCATCATGATAAAAGAAGCGAAAATAGCTTCTGATAAAATGATAGCAGATGCCAAAGAAAAAGCAAAAGTAGAATACGACAGGATAATTGCCGATGCTCAGCAAGCCATCCTTCAACAAAAAAATGCTGCACTTACCGATGTTAAAAATCAAGTAGGCGCATTGGTGATTGAAGTAAGCGAAAAGATACTTAGAAGGGAATTGGCTAATAAAGCAGAGCAAGAAAGCTATATCAAGCAATTAGCAGAAACAGTGAAGTTGAATTAGGAATTAGGAATTAAGAATTAGGAATTATTCCTGGTTCTAAGATTCTCTTTCAATTCCTAATTCCTAATTTATAATTCTTAATTATATCATGCCCAATCCACGTTTAGCACATCGGTACGCCAAAAGCTTGATTGACCTTTCTGTAGAAAAAGGGCAATTGGAAGCAGTGTATGCAGACATGAAATACTTGCAGGCTGTTTGCAAGGCAAGCAAGGAATTTGTAAACCTATTATCTAGCCCCATTATAAAAGCAGATAAAAAAGTAGCCATTATAAAAGCAGTTACTGGTACAAATATTGGTGAACTTACTGCAGCTTTTACAAACTTATTGGCTGTGAAAGGCCGTGAAGGCGATTTGCCTGAAATAGCGGATGCTTTTGTAAGCCAATACAACGAAATAAAAGGCATACATACTGTTGTTTTAACCACAGCAGTAGAAATAAGCGAAGACCTGAAACAAAGCATACAGGCCAAAGCCAATAGTGCGAATGCTTCTGGTACTGTAGAACTGGAAACAAAGGTGAACGAAAAATTGATTGGCGGCTTTGTACTAGAGTTTGATAACAAACTGGTAGATGCCAGCATCCTCAGGGATTTGAACGACATCAAAAAGCAGTTCCAAGACAATCATTATATACCTACGGTTTAGGTTTATGTAAGGAAAAGAAAATTAAGCATACAATAAAAGCGAATCGGTTTCTATGATTCCCCCATCATGAAAGAAAGGGCAATAATAAGGATAATCATTCCAATCATTTTAATCAGTGGTCAAAAACAAGAAATATGGTAGCAATAAAGCCGGATGAAATTTCAGCGATTTTAAGGCAACAATTAAGCAACTTCAATGCTTCTGCCGATTTGGAAGAAGTAGGTACTGTGTTACAAGTGGGTGATGGTATTGCCCGTGTATATGGATTGAATGGTGTAAGGAGCGGTGAACTAGTAGAGTTTGAAAGTGGCGTGAAAGCCATTGCATTGAACCTTGAAGAAGACAATGTGGGCGTGGTATTGATGGGCGAAAGCGGGGACATAAAAGAAGGTGCCAAGGTAAAACGTACTGGCCAAATTGCCTCTATTAAAGTAGGGGAGGGCGTGGTAGGCCGTGTTATCAATACTTTGGGTGAACCAATTGATGGCAAAGGCCCTATTGCTGGCGAATTGTATGAAATGCCTTTGGAGCGCAAAGCACCGGGTGTAATTTATCGTGAGCCAGTAAAAGAACCATTGCAAACAGGTATCAAAGCCATTGATGCGATGATACCTATTGGTCGTGGGCAAAGGGAATTGGTAATTGGCGACCGTCAGACTGGCAAAACAGCTATCTGTATAGATACCATTATCAACCAAAAAGAATTTTACGAAGCTGGCAAGCCAGTATTTTGTATATATGTGGCTATTGGCCAAAAAGCCAGTACTGTAGCAGGTGTAATGAAAACATTGACCGACAACGGTGCAATGGCTTACACTACTATTGTTGCTGCTTCTGCAAGTGAGCCAGCCCCATTGCAATTCTACGCTCCATTTGCGGGTGCTGCAATAGGTGAGTTCTTCCGTGATACCGGCCGTCCAGCATTGATTGTATTTGATGACTTGAGTAAACAAGCCGTGGCTTACCGTGAGGTATCCTTGTTGCTAAGAAGGCCGCCAGGCCGTGAGGCTTATCCAGGTGACGTATTCTACTTGCACAGCCGTTTGTTGGAAAGGGCTGCGAAAGTAATTGCCAATGATGAAGTAGCTAGCCAAATGAACGATTTACCAGCTTCTATCAAGCATTTGGTAAAAGGTGGTGGTAGCTTAACGGCTTTGCCAATCATCGAAACACAAGCTGGTGACGTATCTGCATACATCCCTACCAACGTTATCTCCATCACCGATGGTCAGATATTCTTGGAAGGTAACTTGTTCAATGCGGGTATCCGCCCTGCTATTAACGTAGGTATTTCCGTAAGCCGTGTGGGTGGTAATGCACAAATTAAATCCATGAAAAAGGTAGCAGGTACCTTGAAACTAGACCAAGCACTATACCGAGAATTGGAAGCGTTCTCTAAGTTTGGTGGCGATTTGGATGCTGCAACTAAGAATGTAATTGATAAAGGTGCTAGGAACGTAGAAATACTGAAACAAGCCCAATACACCCCATTCTCTGTAGAAAAGCAAGTTGCTATCATCTACCTGGGTACACAAGGTTTGTTGAAAGAAGTAGCCGTGAAAAAAGTGAAGGAATTTGAAGCACATTTTTTAATGGAGATGGAAAACAAATTGCCTGATGTATTGGCTGAATTTAAAAAAGGCCAGTTGAACGATGAAAGCATCAAGAAAATGGTTGCTTTGGCAAATGGCATCAAACCTGCATACAAGTAATAAAATACTAATTATATAAAATGGGCTAACCTTGGTAAAACGGGGTTAGCTTTTTTTATGCTAGAACCCATTTGCGTTTGCCAATCAATTTATGTCGTTTCTAATTTCACATCTGGCGAATCCGAAAAATAGGAATAACGTATCTTTTATCGTTTAGGCAGTCGGAAGTAGGGGCAGAAGATTTTCTGCCCATACGCGAAGATCCCAATGATTTACAAAAACTTCATTGTAACGCAAAAGAAATCTAACAGAATAAAAACAAGTAATTTATTTTGTAACAAGCATAATGTTTAATCTAAAATTTAAAATTCAACATTTAAAATTTCTATGGAACGCATAAAACTAAACCTTCCCACAACCTTTTCTTTTTCTACCCTTATCCCTATACGCATCACTGATGTAAACTATGGCGGGCATGTAGGCAACGATTCTTTTCTATCCTTAATACATGAAGCTAGGTTACAGTTCTTGGCTAGTTTTGGGTACAGTGAAATGGATGTGGCAGGCGTGGGGCTAATCATGAGCGATGTAGCTTTGGAGTTTAAGAAAGAAATGGCTTATGGCGATACCGTGAAAATATCTGTGGCGGCAACGGGATTTGACAGGATTGGATTTGATATATTCTATTTGCTAGAGCTGGTACAAGGCGATACCTTAACCCTTGCAGGGAAAGCCAAAACAGGGATGATGTGCTTTGATTATGCTACTAAAAAGCGAGCGAGTATGCCTGCAGAGGCAATCGCAAAATTGACAACTACTTTCCATATAGAAATCTAATCAAATGTGTTGGCGATTGATTTTTATGAAGAATAAGCTTAATAAACAATAGACCACCTATACACAGTTAAATTTCTCATGCCTCTAAATGACGGGGATAGAGAAAGCAAATGGATAGTTTTAAACTACATACGCACAAGTACATTTACTGTTTAGTAGTCTAGCCACACTGTTCTTTATGTCCTTTAAGTGAAACGGTTTACCTAAAAAGGAGCTTCCTTTGTGCTTCTTTGCGAAAAAATTTGTGTTCTTTGTGGTTAAACCTTCGCTTAAAACTGAACGAAGTCTTTAAAGCCTATTCTGAACAGCCTACCTGTCAGTTCTTGCAAGCAATAGCTCTGAAAATGGGTAAAGTTATTTTTAAAGTATTACCAAGTTAATTTGTATAACATAAGGCTAGTAATTCCCTTCATGGCACTTCGAGCCTTTGTGGCGAAAAACACCAACTAATTTTATTCCTTTATAAACTTTACCGCATTCACTTCCCCTTTTTTTGTTTTTATTATTGCCATGTAGTTGCCAGCAGGCAAGTTTTTAATGAAAAGTTGAGGATTTGTAGATTCCATTGCAATGCTTACAACTACCATTTTTCCTGCATTGTCTATAATTTGGACGCTTGTTATATTATTACCCTTAATAGTAAGCACATCCTTTGCAGGGTTTGGGAAAATAGTAAACGATGGGAAACGATTGGCCGTAAGCAATAAACTTATTACAGGACTAAATATATAATTGCCATCTTTATCTAATGCTTTTATGCGATAGTAAACTGTGGTGGAATTAAAACTACCAGCATCACTATCCTGAAAGCTATAGCTATTACTGCCACTGCCTGCTGCATTTATCCCTCCACAATCAGCAAAACTTTTACCCTCCATACTTCTTTGCACAACAAACGATTGGGTATTTATTTCATTGATAGTTTGCCATTGCAATAGCGTGTTTCCATTTATAGTTTTTGCCTGCAAGCTAATGCTTTGGATAGGTAAAGCAGTGATGTTGATGGTATCGCTGTATAGTTTCAATTGGTTTGCCAATACATTGCTAGCAACCATCCAATACCTGCCAATTGAACTGACCGTATAAGTAGAATCTCCAGCCACCGTGGCTATTAAACTATCATCTTTGTACCATTTAAAAGTGTCGTTTGCCAATCTGCCACCAACTGAAACGGAAAGTTGGTTGCCTGTCCTTTTGATAGGTATTATTGTATCTTGTGGTGCATAAGAATACATCATTGGGCCTTCAAGAATTCCGCTTTTTTGCCCAGTATCTATCATCAAGCCTAAGGCTTCCGTGCCAGTAAAGGTAAACTTATTGCCTTGCCAGCCAAAAATCCCACGCGACATCGCATTTTTTAAATTAGTAACCGAAAAAGGGATAGCCCCTAAAAAATGATTGTAAGACAAGTCTAAAGCAGTCGTACTACTTATATTTCCGATAGAACTCGGGATAAGCCCACTAAGTTGATTATTATTCAAATAAAGGGCATTTATCTTGTTCAATTTTCCAATAGAGTCAATACCGCCACCAAAAGCATTGTACTGCAAATTGAGGATTTCAAGGGTCTGTATATTGCAAATGGTATTGAATATATCACCAGTCAGGGTATTATTGTACGATAAATTAAGTGAGGAAAGGTTTGTTAGGTTTCGGATAGAGGAAGGTACACTGCCGGTAAGTTTATTATAAGACAAATCTAAATTAGTCAACTTTTTTAGATTGCCTATTGATGCAGGGATAGCACCTGTCAAGCCATTTGCACTGATTACTTGAAAAGCACCTACCCCACCAATATAATTATATTTAATATTGGTAAGATTTAATGTCCTTAATTCAGTTAAATCCCCAATTGATGAGGGCAGGCTGCCATTTAGGTTGATGCCGCTCTCGTACGGATAAAAATAATGGTTAAGGTCATTTAAAAGTACTAAACTCGTTACTCTTCCATTAGAATCTACTATAACCCCATACCAAGTACTTACAGGCGCAGTTGTTAGCCAATTGGTGTTAACATCCCATTTTGCACCATTGGTGCTATTGTATAAATCTACCAAGGCAAGGGAATCTTGTTTGTTTACCTGTGCTTTTAGCGAAGGGGTTAGTAAAACTAATAGGATAAGTGTAAGCAAGGCAATGGAAAGTTGTTTCATGTATTTGTTTTAGTAGTGCATATTTTGATAGGATGAAAGTATGCTTATTTGGGAATAGGAACAAAAACTTTATGGACACCATTGAATAAAACCTCTAGCCTATTAATAAAACTATTGTATTTTTAAGCCCTAAAAAATCCATTGAGTATGTCTTTTTAGTTAATTGTAGCACGAGAAATTATCTATATAAATAAACGATTGTCTTTTTCTTATAAATAATACAGCTTAAATCATCACTATGGCATTAAAATTTATTGATCACGGCACAGCAGAGTACGAGCAAATGGTTGCGCTTCGCAAAAAAATACTCAGGGATCCACTTGGGCTTTCTTTCACGCAAGAAGAATTAGAGAAAGAAAAAGACGATATTTTGCTAGGTTGCTTTGATGATGATGAAATGGAAGCCTGCTGCTTGCTTACCCAAACGGAAAAAGATGCAGTAAGGCTAAGGCAGATGGCTGTATTGGATGGTCTGCAAGGTAAGGGCATTGGCAGGGCATTGATGATTTTTGCCGAGAATGTAGCAAGGGATGCTGGGTTTAAAAAAATAACCATGCACGCAAGGAAGCCGGTAATAGGGTTTTATGAAAAACTAGGCTATGTTGTAAACGGCAATGAATTTATTGAGGTAACAATCCCTCACTACGAAATGGAAAAAGCATTGTAGCAGCCACTAAGGCTCAAAAACACGAAGGTTAAAAGATATTGATAATATAATTTTTCTTCTTTTTGTCTTTGTCTTTTCTTGCCTTAAAACTTTGTGCCGCTTTGAGTCTTCGTGCCTTCTTGGCTAATTAACCAAACTTGCACCTGAGTAGTAGCAGAAGCACAAAGCATTTAGTTTCTTGCCTATTGATTTCTAGCTGTTGCTATCCTTTATATTTGCTGCCTAAATTTTTTGCATGACTATTCACAAGGAAGGATACCCTACCATTGCCATCACGGCACTTTGTTTTGGCGTTATTAATGTATTGTCTTTTAGTTTTTTAAAAGATTCATCGCCTTTGTTATCTCAAGCTATTTTTATTGTTACGCTCGCCTTGCTGTTGTTTATCATATCCTTTTTCCGTATCCCCACCCGGAACCATATCCTGGACAACGGGCATATCATTTGCCCTGCCGATGGAAAAGTGGTGGTGATAGAAGAAATAACCGACGTGGAATATTTTAAAGACAAGCGCATACAGGTAAGCATATTCATGAGCCCAGCCAATGTGCATGTGAACCGGAACCCCATAAGTGGCGAAGTAGTGTATAACCAATACCACAAAGGCAAATACCTAGTAGCTTGGCACCCAAAAAGCTCTACCGACAATGAGCGCTGGAGCGTGGCAGTGAGAAATGAACGTGGCACTATCTTGTACAAACAAATAGCTGGCGCATTGGCAAAACGTATATGCAACTATACCAAAGTAGGCCAGTTGGTAAACCAAACAGAAGAATATGGCTTTATAAAATTTGGCAGCAGGGTAGATGTGTTGTTGCCTCCTGGTACTGAAATAGCCGTGAAACTGAACCAAGTAGTAAAAGGTGGCGTAACTGTTTTGGCTAACTGGTAGTTAGAAGAAAAAAGGGGATAGGTAAAGGGGCAAAGCGTATGGTAGCGAGTATAAAAGTAGTAATCGTTTTTTTAACAAAACATGCTCACTAATTATCGAAAAATGCGGCTTACTTTTGAAAAGAAATTAAATAATCATTAAAAAATAAACGATGAAAAAAGTATTTGTATTAGCCGCGGCCGCATTAGTATTAGGTGGTGCAGCCATTGCCCAGCAAGGAGAAAAGAAATGTACCAAAGGCAAAGAATGCTGTAAAAAAGAAGGGAAATCTTGCAGCAAAAAAACTGCTTCCACTTCTACAGCTACTCCTGCTTCCACAGCAACACCTACTACCCCTTCAATAGCACCAGCTTCTTCAGCTAAAAAAGCATAATTGAGTATTTTATTGTTTAGTGTTAATCAAATAGGCAGCCTTATTTTGGGGCTGCCTATTTTGTGTTTAAGTATATTTTTAAAATTAGTTTCCTATTTTTCTGCCACTATTTGTAACTGCCATGGCTTTTGTACCTACCACGGGTTGCACCCATGGCTACTTTTGTTCAAGCCGTTTAGGGTTCTGGGCAAACGCACTATCTCTTTAAAACTATCCACTTATCACTGATGACTAACCACTGACCACTCACCCCTTCTTCCTCCCTGCCTTTTCCCATAACACAGACTGGTTGCCTTTTAGGTAGCGGACAATGCCAGCCATCACGGCCCAGTTCATCATGCAGAAATAAAACGGGATAAACAGTAGCTTCACTTTTACTTGCCTGCTTTCAAAATACCATCCTAGCAGTGCCATGCTGTAAAACGATACTTGGGCGGCAAGTATAATGCTGTATAAAAAAGGTATTGCATTCAATGCCAGAAACCAGTTTAATACAAATACGAGCACCATAAGGAAAGGGGTGATTGTCCAGCGCAGTACCCGGTGGCTGATGTATTGAAAACTAAGCAAGGGAAATTTAAAGGGCAGCAGCAAGTCTTTCAGCCAAATAATAGATTGTAAGCCCCCGGCAGCGATGCGTATCTTTCTTTTTAATTCCTCTTTTACATTTTCCGATGTGTTTTCGCTGGCATAAGCATCTGGCTCATAAATAATGCGGTAGCCAGCCTTTGCAATCAACATAGAAATCATAAAATCGTCTATAATAGCATTGGGAGGCACAGGCTTGTACAAAGCTGTTTTAATGCTGAACAATTCCCCTGCTGCACCAACCACGGAATACATTTCAGAATCCCATGTTTTTAGTTTTGATTCATATTTCCAGTACATGCCTTCGCCAGCAGTGGCATCGGCGGTGGCGTCTATTTGCACCCTTTTCTCGCCAGAAACCGCACCTACCCTTGGATCGGCATAGTGGCGGCTGATGTTTAGAAGGGCTTTTTTGTTTAAAAACGTATTGGCATCGGTAAATACAACTACTTCCGTGGTTACCTCTTTCATGGTTCTGTGCATGGCCGCAATTTTACCTTTCCGCTCTGACGAATGCAATAATTTAATCTGTGGGTATTTTGCCACGATGGCGGGAGTGGTGTCTGACGAGCCATCTGTTACAAAAATATATTGCATCTTGCCGGCAGGGTATTCCAGCGACAATGTGTTTTGGATTTTTTGCTCAATAAAATCTTCCTCGTTGTAGGCCGCCACAATAATCGTAAGCGTGGGCAGGTGGTGGTAGCCGGGCAAAACAGGCCTGCCTTTAAACAACCGTTTTATTTTTATCATTATAAACAATACAATACCATAACCTAGGTAGGTATAAAAAACAAGGAAAAGGCTTATCCAAAAAATAATTTTCATCAGTAGTTGTTTTGCGTTTGCAAGGGAAATATATTGAACCCGGATTATGCAGTTGACTTCGTTATGAAAGGCTCAAATGCAATAAAGACAAGTATTTGAGCCGAATTTTTGGTCGAAAACATAGTGTACTATGGCAAGGCCAAAAAATCAAGCAAATGCTTGTGTTTGAAGTAGTTGAGTCTTGCAATAGATTTCAACTGCAAAATCCGGGTTGAAGCTATCAAGTGGCTGACACAAATCTCAAAAGCGAATTTAAATAGAATAGGGGTATATAGGCAGTGCCTAAATACAAGTTGCAAAATAGGCTACTTTTTCAGTTATCCCAAGAAAATACTTTGCTTTTCACTTGTATTTCAATTTAAATCTGATAATTGGCAGCTTGGATTACTTGTTTAAAATTTTGACGCTTAGCAAGTTTTGCGGGATCAATGTTTTCAATACCCTTTTAACTGTTGCGTAGCCAATAACCATCTCAATACCTGTATGTATTTCCTTGGATGAAATCGAAGGCTTTTCCTTTATTATATCAATTATGCTTTTTCGTTACTGCTTAATTCTCTCACCCCTTTTAGATTTATAGCTCAAACTATAAAAATATTTGACTCAAATAAAATATGGCTTATTTAGTATTATAAATATCTTTTATTTTAAAACTTATTGAGCTACAAACTAAAATTTATGAAGTACAATAATTGACAATCATCAGCACAAAAAAAGGGCTTCATTTAATGAAACCCTTTACTGGCTTGTGATTCCGCAGGGATTACTCTTATTGCACTCAATTTCGTAAAAATACATCGTAACTCATTGTAAATAAGCCCTTTAGCAAAACTAAAAAAGCATCTAAAAGTAGCCTAGTGTGAATAAATAAAGCAAATGTTTACCCCTTTGTTTACCCTAGTTTGCACTTTTTTGCGTAAATTTGAAGTATAACATCATTATCAAATGGCTAGTATTTCAATCGTTTTGCGCAAAGACAAAATAAACAAAAAGGGCGAGGCCCCAATTCACTTTCGTATCATAAAAGACAGAAAGATAAGCTACATTTCGTCTTCTATTTCAATCCCAGAGGATAGTTGGGATAGTACGAAAAACAAAATAAAGCCTAAGCATACAAATAGTGCCAGGCTCAATTCATTGCTTACAAACAAGTTTGCAGAGCTTCAGGATAAAGTATTTGAATACGAAACCATTAACAAGTCCACAACCACTACACAATTAAAAGAAGCAATTTACGGTAAAAAAGCTTTGAATTTTTTTGAATTTGCGGAATCAGCAATTGAGCCATTTTTAAAAGATGGCAAAATTGGCACTTACGATAAAAACAAAGCCGTCATTGCAAAATTAAAAAACTTTGCAAATGCTGCTACGTTAACCTTTCAAGACATTACCCCGGAATTTCTAACTAAATATCAGAACTATTTAAAAAACACCCTGAACAATAAAACCAATACTGCAAACAATAGTTTTAAGTTTATTAGCCAAATGTTCAAACTTGCTTACAACCAAGATTTGATAGATCATAAAATTATTCCTTTTAATAAATTCAAAATCAAATCAGAAAAAACCCAACGTGCTTATTTGTCAGAGGATGAACTTAATCTAATAGAAAATTACCAGCCTACGCCTGGCACCCGTTTGGAATTACACAGGGATATGTTTGTTTTTTCATCATACACTGGCGGCATTAGAATTTCAGATATTTTACAGTTAAAAAGGAAAGATTTTGACGGTACTAATCTCAATATCACTATGCAAAAAACAGGTGGCCAAATATCAGTAAAAGTGCCAAACAAGGCATTAGCAATAATTGAAAAATATACTAAGCCGGATGGCAATACAAATGACTATATTTTTCCTATGCTGGCAAATGATTTAGATGCAAAAAATCCAAGAGTTTTGGATAATGCACTAAGTAGTGCAACCGCATACATCAATAAAAACCTGAAATTAATTGCCACAAAGCTTAATTTAGATAAGCCCTTATCCTTTCATATTAGCCGACATACATGGGCTACGAGGGCATTAAGGAAAGGCATTAGCATTGATAAGGTTTCAAAATTAATGGGTCATGCAAATATCCGTGAAACCCAGATTTACGCTAAAATTGTAAGTTCCGAATTAGACAAGGCAATGGATGTTTTTAACGATTAACACACTAGAAAATATATGTAAAGCATGGATGATAAACTAATCAATCTAAAAGTAGAAGAAGAAATTTTTTTGGTAGAAGAACTTGAGAATTTTTTTGCAAATGAGAGTGTCATTTACTATAAAAAAGTATGTGATGAATGGGAGACACAAAAATTTGACCCCATGGATTATGACAGGTTGCTTTCAGGTAAAATACTTTGGGAATTTAATCAATTGATATATAATAAAATCAATAATTTAAACAATCAGGAAGCTACTCGTTTTTTTGCCTTATCCTTAACGCAATTTATAACACACAGCCCAGCAAATAGGATAGAGGCCTTTGCAAAAAAATATCATAAGGCTTATTGGGCACCTGAAATTGTGGAATTTCAAAGTAATGCTAGTGAATTAAATAATGTTAAATATATCTGGTCTAGTTATAAAAGAGCCTTTCCATATTATAAAGAAGCAACTGAAAAAGCTTTTGAAGACTATAAATCCACCGTTTTAGGCTTACAGATACAAAATCCTAAAATAAATGATATAAATACCAAGCAAATACAGTTTGAACAATTCTCGGAATTGCTAATAACTTTAAATGGGTATCTTACTCAACCTTTTTCACCTTTAGATTTTAAATCTAAACTTGAAATTTCTTTAGAAGGTGCTAGAAATGAAATTCTTAATATGCTCATTGCTTTAGGCAAGGATGATAGAAAGCCATATTTAAATAGGTTGCAACATTCTTTAAGACACCTTGAGCGATATAGTAATCGGGAACACGAAAATATTGATGTAATTTTATCCTACTACAACATTGATTTTGAAGGTATGATTCCTTGCTTACCAGTTTTTGATCCAGGTAATAAGCTATATGAAATCCTTTCAACTATCCCAACACAGGTAGATAACAAATTTACCCCAGATTATGATAGAGAATGGTATAATATTCAAAAAACTTTTTACCAATACTATTTCAATACTCACTTTGCCGCTATTCATAATTTTATCCAACAACAAATTGAAGAATTAAACCCAACTCCAATTATTCCAAATGCAGTAGATGAAAAAGTGCTTACCCCTAAACTAAAAACAAACTTATCCGTTCCGCAGTTGGCTCTTTTATTCAAAATGCTGAATGAACTAAAACCAAATATTTTTATGGTCAAAACAGAAGCGGAATTGCATAGGTTTATTTCTACTAATTTTGAAACCAAGCAATCCAAAGAAGAAGGGATTAGTACCGACAAACTACGCATTCTTTTCAACCAGCCAGATAGTAAAGCTGCTGAGTTTTGGGCAAAGCATTTTTACACTTTAACAGCAGAAATAAAGAAGTTTAAATAAAATTTTTTTCGCTGAAACCCTTTGCAGTAAAGGGTTTTACAAAGGGTTATATAACCCCCTGTAACCCTTTTATTTGCACCGTAGCTCTCATTTTTGCATTGTTGAATTAATTTATTACACGCAATTAAGTAAAAATGGAAGTAGTTACAATCCAATCAGAAGCATTCAACTTAATAGTTGATAAAATCGAATCGGTTCACAAAAGGCTTGATGCCAAAGAAAAAACACCCAAAGAAATTTGGCTCGACAACACAGAGCTGATGCAACAGCTTAAAATCTCAAAGCGTACAGCCCAAAGCTACCGAGACCAAGGCATTATTTCTTTCTCCCAGGTTGGGGCAAAAATCTACTATCGCTTGTCCGATGTAGAAGCTCTCTTAAACAAGAATTACCACAAGGCTTTTAAAAAATAAAAGCAATCTCTTACCCATTAATTTATAGTGCGGCCGCCTGTAAGTTCTACTCCTTTTTTATTGTATTGCCCTGTGTCTATTTCGCCAAACCTCCATTTGGCGTAGGGGCTTTTATTGTCATTTCAAAAACACTTTATGTATGCATCCACATACTAGTACCTTACTATTGCCTTTACCCAAGCATTCCTGCACACCAAAAGAATCACTTATTAATGCGTGGGGTGTTTATTTAGAAACGTTCAGTTGGCAGTATTACTGCACTTTCACGGCATTAAAACCAATGTCTTTAACGCTTGCCCGTTCTGCAATGACTAGCTTTTACGAAGCCCTAAACAAGCAATTTGCCCCAGTTACTATATTTTGGGTTGCAGAGCCTTTCGATACTACCTATGGCTACCATACCCATGCCCTTATTGATTTGTCTTTGCCTGTCAGCAAAAAAACAGAGAGTACCATTAAGAAAAATTGGTCAAATACAATCGGTGGCAAGTCCACCAAGTTTTATAACCGTACCCTTATCATGCCCTATGTAAAACAATGGGGTGCAAATTTTTATTTAAGCAAATACCTTCACCGGCACAGTTCAGACCACGATTTATTTATTTAGTTTTTGCCAGTTGCGTTTTTTAAAATCTCGCCTCTTTATATTTGGCAATATTTCATTATTCAATTTACTATACGATTAAGCAATATGTCAGAAGACCAAAAGAAACAATTGGAACAACAGCTTTGGAATATTGCCAATACACTTAGGGGCAAAATGGATGCAGACGAGTTTAGGGATTATATCCTGGGCTTTATCTTCTATAAATATTTGTCAGAGAAAATGCACATCTACGCCAATACCATTTTGCAAGAAGATGGCATTAAGTACGAAAGCATTAACGAAAACACAGCCGAAGGCAAGGAATATTTAACCGCCATTAAAGAAGCATCTTTAACCACCCTAGGCTATTTTCTAAAACCAAGTGAATTGTTTAGCCAGGTGGCAAAACGTGGCAATAAAGTTGCAGCAGAAGCCACCGAATTAAAAGATAGTAATACTTACCAAAGCAATTTTATTTTAGAAGATTTAGGCAACATCCTAAAAAATATTGAGCAAAGCACAATGGGTACAGATAGCGAAGATGATTTTGATAATCTCTTTGAGGATCTTGATTTAACCAGTACCAAGTTAGGGCGTACCGAAACTGAAAAAAATACACTTATTGCCAAAGTATTGGCGCATTTAGATAAAATAGATTTTCAATTAAGCAATACCGAGTTAGATGTTTTGGGCGATGCCTACGAATATCTTATTGGTAAATTTGCAAGTGGTGCAGGTAAAAAAGCGGGTGAATTTTACACCCCGCAGGAAGTATCTACAGTATTAGCCCGGTTGGTTACCATTGGCAAGCAAAAAATAAAATCGGCATACGACGGTACCTGCGGTTCGGGTTCGCTATTGCTTCGCATTAAAAAGCAAGTACAGGATGTAGGCAATTTCTATGGGCAGGAATTAAACCGTACTACGTACAATCTGGCCCGTATGAACATGATTTTGCACGGTGTGCATTACCAAAAGTTCGACATCAAGCAAGAAGACACATTAGAAAAGCCGCAGCATTTCGATATGCGTTTCGAGGCTATTGTTGCCAATCCCCCTTTCTCTGCCCATTGGTCGGCCAGCCCATTATTTATGAGCGATGACCGTTTTAGCCAATACGGCAAATTAGCACCAACCACAAAAGCCGACTTCGCTTTTATACAACACATGGTGCATCAATTGGCAGATAATGGCACAATGGCCGTTGTAGTCCCACATGGTGTATTGTTTCGTGGTGGTGCCGAGGGGCATATAAGGCAATACCTGATAGAAGACCGTAACTATCTGGATGCAGTTATTGGCTTGCCAGCCAATATTTTTTACGGTACTAGCATACCTACTTGTATTTTAGTGTTGAAGAAATGCAGGGAAAACCCAAACGATATTTTATTTATAGATAGTAGCCAATACTTTGAAAAAAGCGGCAACCAAAACTATTTGCGAGATGATGATATTGATTTAATTATAGACACTGTTAAAGAGCGCATAAATAAACCCAAATACAGCCATGTGGCTTTGTTGCAGCAAGTGGCAGATAATGGCTACAACCTAAACATACCCCGATATGTAGATACTTTTGAAGCCGAAGAAACCATAAATATAGATGCTATTGCCAATGAGCTAAAAGCATTGGAGACCAATATAAAAACTAACGATGCCACTATTGCCCAGTTTTGTCTAGAATTAAATATTATAGCCCCTTTTTAATATGGAAAACACAATAAAAATACCTGCGTTGCGTTTTACTGAATTTAAAGGTGAATGGGAAACAAAAAAAGTGGGAGAACTATGTGACAGCATTGTACCTGGCAGAAATAAGCCTACAAGTTTTGAAGGCACTATTCCATGGATTACTACACCAGATATACAACATAATGGCACAATAACTTTTTCAAAAAGCGGTTTGAACATTTCCAGAGAAGAAGCAAAGAGGGTTGGTTCGAAAATAGTTCCAATAAACTCTATTGTAATTGCTTGTGTAGGTGAACTTGGGTTAGCGGCTATAACAGGTAAAGAAATCGTCATTAATCAACAATTACATGCTTTTATACCCCAAAGCGAAATCAATTACAGGTTTCTTCTTTACCAAGTAAGTCTGCAAAAAAAATATATGGATAGGGTTGCAACTAAAACGGCTGTACCATATATGAATAAGGACAATTGTAATGCTATTCCAATTACTTTCCCCACCCTTCCCGAACAACAAAAAATAGCCTCATTTTTCACAGCTATAGACGATAAAATACAAGCCCTCAAAAAGAAAAAAAGCCTTTTAGAACAATACAAACAAGGCATCATGCAGCAATTGTTTACCCAACAATTACGCTTTAAAGATGATAACGGAGAAGATTACCCAGATTGGGAAGAAAAGAAGTTGGGTGAGGTTTATTCGTTTAAGATTACAAACTCCTTTTCAAGAGAACAATTGAATTATGAAGATGGCACAGTAAAAAATATTCACTACGGAGATATTCATACAAAATTCCAAACCCTATTTGATATAACTAAAGAGAGTGTTCCTTTTATTAATAGTGAAATATTTATAGGCAGAATTTCAGAAGATAACTATTGTAAAGAGGGTGATTTAATTCTTGCAGATGCTTCAGAAGATTTGAATGATGTGGGAAAATCTATTGAATTAGTAAATCTTAACAATGAAAAATTGTTATCGGGTTTACACACCATTTTGGCAAGACCAGATTTAGAGAAATTAAGTATCGGCTTTGGAGGGTATCTTTTTAAATCAACATTTGTTCGTACACAAATTCAAAAGGTATCCCAGGGTTCAAAAGTATTAAGTATATCAGCAACTCGTTTGTCAAAGCTTTTATTAAGTTTCCCTTGTGTTAAAGAGCAAACCAAAATCGCCAATTTTCTTACTTCAATAGATGATAAAATAAATAAAGTACAAACCCAAATAAACGAATCCACCCAATGGAAAAAGGGTTTGTTACAAAAAATGTTTTGCTAACTATGATACAGAGTACAAAAAACTTGTTGAAACAAACAAGGTTGATTATCAATCACCAAAAAGAAGTTGAGAAATTAAAAGGCGAAAGCTTTAATGTATTTTCTATTCTAAAAATGGAAAAGATGGAAACAAAAACCCATACCCCATTTTTAGCCGAATTACTCAATCCTGATGGCAAACATTTTAAAGGCAATTTATTCCTTCAATTATTTTTAGAAACAATCGGTTATTACGACCTAGAAAATATAACGCCATTAAATGTAAAAACAGCTTCTGTAAAGCCTAATCACTATATAGGTCCCGTAATTACAGAGAATGGTAAAGAATCAGGCGGTAACTTAGATATTTATATTCAAGCCGATAAGCAAAGTATTACCATAGAAAATAAAATCGATGAAAATACCGAGCAAGAAAAACAAGTAGTAAGATATTGCAATTACAATAATCCTTACAATACGGTTTTCTATTTAACGCCCTTTGGTACAAACCCATCATCTTATAGCAAAGGCGCACTTGAATGTGGGGTTGATTATCATTGCATTTCTTATAAAACACACATTATTAGTTGGCTTCAAAAATGTTTAAAAGAATCTGCTGAACAGCCAATACTAAGGGAAACAATCAGGCAATACATACTACTAATTCAAAAAATAACCTATTCAATGGACAATAAACAAGATGATGAACTCAATAAGCTAATGCTCCAAAATTTTGAAGAAGCTACTTTTATAAGCAATAACTTTTTTCCTCTGAAAAAAAGAATTTATGAGAATACTAAGCAATCTATAATTACGATTTTATCCGAAAAATTAGGAAATGAATTTAAAATATATGCGGGTGATAATGCACAGATATGGATAAAATACAAAAAGTATGAAGGCAGTAATTTATTTTTTGGCTCGGAGTTTTTCAATGAAAGTAGTAATACAGTTTTTATAGGGGTATTTAATATGGGTGGTAAACCTACCTTATATGATGCAGGCGAAAAATCCGAAAGGCCTTGGTGGCCATATAATCTTACTTTGCCACCATTTGAAGGTTATGAAATCACCTTTAGTAATAGTAACATATTAAGTAAGCTTTATGAAGATAAAGAGTTTAATAGCAGATTTGTTTTACATATTGTTGCTGAAATAATAAAATTTATAGACATCCATAAACAACCATTATTAGCATTTTTAGATAAAACCGCACTACTTTAAGAACAAAATAAGCCAAATTTGTATTTCGTTTATTGTAAAAGTTTTCAAAAAAAGTATGTTTTTGTATCTCTAAACACTTACTTTCGCCGGAGATATCACTATCTTTATACCAAGTGTATAACTAAAAAACAAAAACGAGATGAAACCGATGTTAGAGGAATTAAGAAGGTATCTCAACGAAACACCTCAAAATCAAATCGAAGAAGATTGGTTAAAAACCGAAAAATACGATGAGGCTGGTGTTACAATAGATGAATTCTTACAAAAGACACACTATTATTTTAAATTAGGGGAAGCTAATATTAGCTGGCAAAAACCAAATTTTTTAAATAACATTCAAAATCCGAAGTTTACTTCGGATTTTTTAATTTTACAACATGAACAAAGCCGCATTTTCAATTGAACAATACACTTTTACTAAAGTTGCCATTGATGTATCTAATTTTAATGACGAAGAATTAGAATTAGATTTTAGCCCTAAAGGAGTTTATAACAGTCAAGATGCAACTTTTGTACTTACTTTTAATTTCAAAGCTTTCGCTAAAGGCGAGCAAGACAATCCATTTGTAAGTATTCAATGTGTTGGTTTATTTAAGTTTGAAAACGTTTCATCTTTTGAGGAAATCCCTAGCTATTTTTTCAGAAATAGTATTGCTATATTATTCCCGTTTGTTCGTTCTTTTGTTAGTATAGTAACCATTCAGGCCAATGTTCCTCCCATAATGTTGCCTACAATGAACCTTAGTTCTTTAGAAGAACCACTAAAGCAAAATACTATACAACTGTAATTAGCAACCATTGGCAAAAAAAATATTATACCAAACTCTTGAGAATAGAGATAATCCTGATGATGTAGAGAATTGGGGACCATTTCCTTGTAAATGGCCTAATACTTGGCTCGGTACAGGTTATTACTATTGGGATACCTTTATAACTAATGCACATTGGTGGGGTAATCACCGCTATAAGGGAAAGCATATAATTTGTACTTGCGAGTGCGATTATAATACTGAAAAATGTTTTGATTTAGTAGGTACCACAGAACATCTTGTAGATTTTGATGAATGCGTTGAATTAATGCGAAGTAAAAATCTATTAAACAGAAAAACTACCGTTGGAAGGGTTATAGCACACATGAAAGATACTTTAAAAATCTTCCATTATGAAGCTGTAAGGGTATATGGCATAAATTCAGTTTCTCCAATACAAGAGAATGATAACTTTCTTTTTAGGCTAAACTTTGAAGTTGGCAAAATACAATATCTTGATGTTAAGCCAGCTATTCAAATTTGCATTTATAAAAAAAATGGGCTTGGGCTAAAAAATTATAGTATCATTTATCCTGATGAATTTAATAACGACTATCTCGTTTAATATTAATACTTTAGTTTTTTATCGCTATCGTAAATACAAATCATTTAATAATTGCAATAAAAAAATAATTATTAAAGCAAGGGTTTTATTTCATTTCATTTTTCATTACTAAGCACCTAAATGTCCACACAACCTGAACAAATTCTCGAAAATAACTTGGTTAAGCAATTGGGCTTATTAGGCTATGCTATTATTAATATAAATGATGAAGCCGATTTATTAAAAAACCTAAAAGGGCAATTAGAAAAGCACAATCAAACTACCCTATCCAATACCGAATTTGCACAAATTCTAAACCACCTAAACAAAGGAAATGTATTTGAACGTGCAAAGATTTTAAGGGATAAAGCAAAATATACAAAAGACAATGGCGATACTGGTTATATAGAGTTTATCAATCAAGACCATTGGTGTCAAAATCAGTTTCAGGTTACGCAGCAAATTAGCATAGAAGGTACTTACAAAAACCGTTATGATGTTACGCTATTAATTAATGGTTTACCATTAGTCCAAATAGAATTAAAGCGTAGGGGTTTAGAATTAAAAGAAGCATTCAACCAAACAAACCGTTATCAACGGCATTCCTATGGTGCTTCGCATGGCTTGTTTTTATATGTCCAGTTATTTGTTATCAGCAATGGGGTTAATACAAAATATTACGCCAATAATCGCAACCAGTCATTTAAGCAAACTTTCTATTGGTCAGATACAGAAAACAAAACCATTAGGCAGCTAGAGGCTTTTGCAACCGTATTTTTAGAACCTTGCCACATTAGCAAAATGATTACCAAATACATTGTGCTAACAGAAGACAAAATATTAATGGTGCTTCGCCCATACCAATATTACGCTACCGAAGCCATCATGGACAGGGTGAAAAACAGCACTAAAAACGGGTATATATGGCATACAACAGGTTCGGGTAAAACACTCACATCTTTTAAAGCTAGTCAGCTACTTATTACATTGCCGCAGGTACACAAAGTAGTATTTGTGGTAGATAGAAAAGACCTGGATTATCAAACCACAAAAGAATATAACAGTTTTGCAGAAGGCAGTATTGATGGCACGGACGATACAAGGACATTAGTAAAGCAATTCTCGGGTGATTATTTAACCAAAGATAAAAAACTAAAAACCACCAAACTAATTGTTACCACCATTCAAAAACTAAATGCAGCTATTAGTAAGCAATCGCATTTAGCTAAAATGGAAAAGCTGAAGGAACAGAAAATCATTTTTATATTCGATGAATGCCACCGTAGCCAATTTGGTGAAACACACAACCGGATAAAAGCCTTCTTCAACAATTTTCAAATGTTCGGTTTTACAGGTACGCCCATCTTTGCAGATAATGCGGTAAAAAATGCTTTAGGCTTGCGTACTACTAAAGAATTATTTGATGATTGTTTGCATAAATATGTAATTACTGATGCCATCCGAGATGAAAATGTTTTAAAATTTTCTGTTGAGTATGTAGGCAAATACAAACAAAAAGAAGAGAGTAAAAACAACATTGATATTAATGTTGAGGATATAGATACTGCCGAGTTATTAGAATCTCCAGACCGCCTCAATAAAATCACTGATTACATTATTGCTAACCATAACCGTAAAACGCATGACAAGGCTTTTACAGCCATGTTTTGCGTTAGTAGTGTAAATACCTTAATCAAGTATTACGACCTCTTTAAAGCCAAGAAAATCGCTGGTCAGCACGATTTAAGAGTGGCTACCATCTTTTCTTATGGCACAAATGAAGATGACCAAGATGCAAATGGTTATTTGCCTGAAAATACTTTTATTGCTAATGAAGACATACCTGTATATGGTACGCATTCCCGTGATAAACTAGATGAATACATTGCAGATTACAACGCCATTTATAAAACCAAATTTTCAACTAAGGATAGTGAAGCGTTTTATAGTTATTATAAAGACATAGCCAAACGTGTTAAGGAACGAGAAAAAATAACCGCCAAAGAAGAAGATAGGTTAGATGTATTATTGGTAGTAAATATGTTCTTAACAGGTTTCGATGCCAAGAAACTAAATACAATGTATGTAGATAAGAATTTGAAATACCATGGATTAATTCAAGCCTTCTCACGTACCAACCGTATTTTAAACGAACAAAAATCCCAGGGCAATATTGTTTGCTTTCGCAATCTCAAGTCAGCTACAGACGATGCTATTACCTTGTTTTCTAATAAACAGGCAATTGATGTTATCATAATGCAGCCAGTAGAAGATTATATAGAAAAGTTCAACAAAGCCTTTCAAGAACTAAAAAAAATTGCACCTACGGTAAATAGTGTAGATGATTTAAAAGATGAAGAAGAAAAACTAGAATTTGTAAAAGCTTTTAGAGAGTTAATGAGGTTAAAAAACATCTTAACAACATTTGCCGATTTCACTTTCGATAAAGTAGAAATGCCCGAACAAGATTTTGCAGATTACCGCAGCAAATACTTAGACTTATACGACAGTACAAAAGGAACTGGAGGGAAAGAGAAAACATCAATTTTAAACGATGTTGATTTTGAATTAGAACTCATTCACAGGGATGAAATAAATGTAGCATACATTCTAAAACTATTGGCAACCCTAAAAGGTGGTACAAAAGAAGAACAGGAAAAACAACGTAAGCAAATCATTGATTTACTTACTGGCGAATTACAACTACGTTCAAAGAAAGAGTTGATAGAAAAATTCATTGAAGAAAATTTGCCACTAATAAATGATGTAGAAGAAATACCAGATGCCTTTACTGTATTTTTAGAAGCCGAAAAAGAGGCAGCATTTAATGAGTTATGCAAGGAAGAAAAATTAGATCCTGCTAAACTCAATACTGTTATAGGCGATTATTTGTTTACAGAACGTAAACCCCTTCCCGATGATGTTGTAAACATGCTCCAAACAAAACCCAAATTATTAGAGCGCAAAAAACTCACCGAAAGGATAATCGAAAAAGTAATGTCATTTATTGATACTTTTATAAATGGGATAGTTTAAAATATTAGTTTCATTTAGAGTAAAACACATTATATATTAAATATTTATCAACTACCTCTGCTAATAGTCATAGTTTGCTGAGATACCTATATACCTGTTATTCCAAGGATAGGTAATAAAAAAGGGGCAATTAGCCCCGTTAGTTGTTTTGTTAAGAAGGGAAGTACTTCTTTATCTTATTTTTTATGCTTTTACTATTTCGTATGCAATCAAGTAGACTTTTTAGCTCAAGCTCGGTTAACTCTCCTTTTACAAAATAATGAACACCCTCGACACAACGCTCGTTGTCTTTAGTAAAATCCTTTTCGTTATAAGCGTTTATCTGATTTCCGTAAACGTGCGTATTCAATTCAAAACAAAATCCATTTTTACAAACCTTTTTGCCAGCACCAAAAAGATAGCAATTAAACATCCTTTCATCTTTATTAATACACCCATGAGTTATATCAATCAAAGCTGGGGGATTGGGCTTGCTAGTTGGTAAAGACGCAACTATTGTATTGCCATCTACATTTTTCAAAACAATAAAGAACTTATTTGCAGGTTCATCACCATTTTTGAAATTAAAAGGAGTAAAGTATAGGAGTTGGCCTTCTGAAAACAAAAGTTATGATTTTAAATAGTTATTGAATTGGATATATTCCAAACTAGATTGGTAACGCTCCTTTAGATACTGGTCATTTTTAACCAATGTGAAAAAATCAATACTTATATCTGTTGTTTTTAAAGTCTTGTTTTCAAAGGACTCTTTCAAATTATTTTCATCAACGGCATTTTGCCACAATGAGCCTTTCTTGTGTGTGTGATTTACTAAATCTGTAGCAGTCTTGTGCCTTGCAAAATTCTTTATTCTATCTAACAAATAAAGGTCGTTATCGCTAAATTCACCGTCATCAAATTCGGCTATAGCTTCGTATTCTTCAATAGAAGGACTAACGACCTTTATATATTTGCTTAATATTTTCAACTCTTCGTTAAAATCATTGTACACCAATGGCACAACCGGGCCAAATTGCCAAACTTTGAAATCAAATCCAAAGAAGGGAACACCAAATTCTTCAATTGAGTTTTCTTCTAAAAGGAAAAGGAGTTTTAAAGCTTTAGTTTTGTTAAATTCACCTACATTATTCGCAAGATAAACAAGGGTATTACCAAGTTTTTCTATCTGCTCATCAATATAGGCATTCGCATATTTCACATTACAAAGCTAATAGTAAAAACCTTATCAACATAAAGGTTAACAACTTTGTAGTGTGTATAAAGACTTGTTCACACTACAAAGTTGTTTTTAAATGAAGTCTTTTTCATCTACCCCCCAACTTATCCGCAATTTTTTTAAGTGTTAACAAGTAACTATTTTTCTTCCCGTTCTCTATATCTGAAACAGCCGCCTTGCTTAGCCTGCAAGCTATAGGCAAAGTTTCTGTACTATAACAATTCACCCTTCTTTGCTGCCTTTCCCGCTCATCATACGAGTATCTCCACTCATCGCAGCGTTGGCAAATCTAGTATATTGAATTTTGGCAACCCGAAAGGGTGTTTTTTTGTGGCAATAGTTAATATGGGCATTCCACTTACAAGCCGGGCTGTACATTACAAGTTCCGTTTTACGAGGCTTAAAACCTCATGCTATTGCTTTCACCAACAAAACCAACTTGCTGGCTCCGCTAGGCAAGTTGTTAATCAAAGTGCATCTTGCATTATTCATAAAAGCATTCTTTACCCTCATTCTCCAAAACAAAAATTCTTACAAATCAATATAATCTCTAGTTTTACTAAATAAATTAGTTTAGTAATGCTAAATATATTGACTTCACACTTCGCATTTTACAGTATAACCAATACCGATACCCCCACTATTGCAACTTATTTGCAGCAAATCCCCGCTGGGTTTCCTTCGCCTGCGGCAGATTATATACAAGAAGAAATAGACTTTAATGCCATGCTTTTGCCGCACCCTTCTTCTACTTATATAGTCAGGGTACTGGGCGATTCCATGATAGAAGCATTCATCCCAAACAATGCTTTGCTTGTCGTGGACAGGTCAATAAAACCTGCCAACAATAATATTGTTGTAGCAATTGTAAACGGTGAGTTTACAATAAAGCGTTTCATAAAAAATAGCAGCGGCATAAAACTAATGCCTGCAAATCCAAAATTCAAGCCCATGCACATCACAGAAGATATGGACTTTGCCATTTGGGGTACTGTAACAAAAATCATTACAAATGCTTTTGAAGTGTAACTATGATAGCTTTAATTGATTGTAATAACTTCTACGCAAGTTGCGAAAGGTTGTTTAAACCAGCTTTAAACAATAAGCCTATTGTTGTCCTAAGCAACAATGATGGCTGCGTTATTGCACGTTCAGAAGAAGCCAAAAAATTAGGTATAGAAATGGGTGCTTTGGCTTTTCAAATGGAAGACTTTTTTACTAAAAACAACGTAAGTGTTTTTTCTTCCAACTATACTTTATATGGCAGCCTTAGCAATAGGGTTCAAAAAACATTGGCCACCTTCATAGGCGACATTGAAATTTACTCCATTGATGAAGCTTTCCTAAATACTGAATGGTACAAGGATGATGAACTTTTTACACTAGGTGTCAACATTCGTACAACTATAAAACAAAATGTGGGCATCCCAGTTTCTGTAGGTATAGCACCCACAAAAACATTAGCCAAAATGGCTAATAGGTATGCCAAGAAAGAACATAGGGAAGTAGGTGTTTATTGCCTAGACACACCAGATAAAATAAAAGCCATTTTACAGTACACCAAAATAGGCGATGTATGGGGTATTGGATCACAACACAAAAAAAGGTTATTGCAAAATGGCATCAAAACAGCCGCAGATTTCATTACCTTATCAGAAGATTGGGTTCGCACCAATATGTCAGTAGTGGGCTTGCGGATGCTCACAGAACTAAAGGGCATTCCCTGCATTGATTGGGAATTGGAAGCCCCGGCAAAAAAAGGTATTTGCACAGCCCGTTCCTTCGGAAAATTACTGTCAAATAAACAAGACATTGCAGAGGCATTGGCAAACTACACACATTCGTGTGCAGTCAAATTACGAAATCAAAAGTCCTGCACTTCGTTAATCAATGTGTTTATCCAAACAAATACGCACCGTACAGCAGATAAGCAATATTTCAATTCCATTAGTATCCCACTAAATGTGGCAACCAATACTTCAAACGAGTTGATTAAATTTGCAATGTGGGGGCTAGATAAAATATACCGCCCAGGTTATAACTTTAAAAAGGTAGGTGTAATGATGCTAAACCTCATTCCTGAAACACAGGTGCAGGGAGGTTTATTTGATACTGCAAACAGGGAAAGGGATAATAAATTGATGAAGTCCTTAGATGCTTGCAACAAAGCTTTTGGCAAAGACCTTGTTCGCTTCGCTACACAAGGGTATAACCGCAAATGGAAACTAAAACAAGAACGGTTATCACCTTGTTACACTACCGACATCAATCAAATACTCACCATTCGTATTTAACTATGTTCAATCCATTGTATCTATTCACAAAAGAGGTTTTAGATGCAACCATTAAAAGAGGTTGCACCTTTTTTGTGCGCAATAATTATCCTAATGCTTTCAATCCTTTAGAAACGAATATAAAAGGTAATTACCTTATCTCTCCCTACGATGATTTTTCAAAGGCACAGGCACATTTCAATTCCATTCCTTCAGATAATGCAAGGTTCTTTTATAATTTGGATGATAAAGTACACAAAGACAAATTAGAGGTTGCTGCTTCGCAGCCAGAAGGCTTTAAAATATATTCCCCTTATTTCTATCCAAACTATAAGGATAAAATAACACCACGGCTAAAAGAAAAAATAAATAACTACATGTACCAGCATACACGTTGGAGGCCAGGTAAAGGGGATGTGATACATATAGATTTTTTCTTGCAATTTGGTTCTTTGTATATTAGCATGTCTTTTGCAGGGAGTACAATCAAAATCAAGTTTGAAGAAATAGAAAAACAATTGTAATGTGCCACGATTTATCTTTTACAGCATCAACAGTAGAATTTATAACTGATATATTGCCAAACATAGTTATCAATGGCAATTTGTCTATTGACTTTTCTACATCTGATCATATACTTTCAATGTCCCACCGCAGGGCATTGGTAATTCTTAGCAAGGACGGCATACCACATTTACACGGGTTCGAGTGGGGTTTGATAGCAGACTATATGGACACACCCGAAAAAATTAAGCAGTATCGTATCCAAATGGCTAACGCACGTTCCGAAAAGATATTTGATAAAAAGTCTGCTTGGTATCGTTTAAGAAAAAATAGGTGCTTGATAGCAGTAACTGGTTTCTACGAACACAGGGAAATTAAAGGATGGAAAAACAAAGTGCCTTATTACATAAGGCTTGCCAACCGTAACCAATTTTTTCTTTTGGGCTTTTATAATTATTCGCCTATTCCTGATTTGGAAACAGGCGAAGCAATTGGCACATTCGCAGTAATTACTAGGGAAGCAAATAGCTTGATGAAGCAAATACACAACCATGGTCCCAATAAGCATCGTATGCCAATAATGATGCAACCCGAAGATGCTGTCAAATGGATAGACGAATCTTTAACCGATGAAGAAATGAAAGAAATGATTGGTGTAGAGATAGATTCGGAGGATTTAGAAGCAACGCCAGTTTATTCAATCCGCACTACAAAACCACGTCCAGACGGTAAACCTAAAATAGAATACTTTAATTGGGAAAACTTGCCCCCCTTAGGTTCGGACGAACCTTTACAACCGTTATCATTATTTTGATTTGGGCATTTCCCTTCGGGTCGGGCTTTTCGCTACAATCTTTTTTGATACAAAAAAGTATTTCCACTTCAATCCCTAATGCAAGAGAAGAAGCTTTTGTGTGGCAGAGCCACCTATCAGCCCGCCCCCTCCATTCCATTCTAGGGGCGGAGTGTCTTAGGTAAATAGGTCTCTCTTCGGTAGGGTTCAGCAAGCAGTCCGCCAGCCCAAGGCAGCAGGGGCAATTATTTGTAGTGTCGCTTGTATGGTATTACCCCACCTGCCTTGCCCTTCGGGTGCTATCGCAGCCTGTCACACTTCTTGCAGTTCACCCTACCTCCGTTCGGGCAGCTACCTGTGTGCTGCACCCAGCCTCTTTCCCTTCCTTCCAGTCGGTCTTTCAGCAGGGAGCAGCCCACCCGCTGCCCATCGTTTTTGCGTGCCTTGCGGCCTGCTGTGGGCTGCGTGTTTGTCATGTTTTTTGTACGGAAGGCAGGAACAAAAAAACACGCCAAACCCTTGCGTTGACACGGTGCTGCCCAATGCCCTATCGGGCTGTCTTGGCCAGCCCCCTCAGCAGGCGCACGCCGCCAATTCCGTTGCTCTCCATTGGCGTATTGCGGCACGCACCCGGCTTTTGGGGATGGACAAGTTTGCCACCCCAAGCCGTTGCAACCTGTTTGGCTCAAGGCTGTTTTACCTAAGAAGGAAGAAAGAAAAGGAATAGGAAAAGAATATTACCCTCCCGCCCACCCATTGTATTTAAAATGCAATTCAAGAAATCCGCTAAATCCTTGAAATCCTAAAAATCATGGTTCAGACAAAAAAAATAAAAAAATGCAGCAAAACTAGGCTGCCATCCTTTTAAAAAACAAAAGACTACGGCATAATGCTTCGCACCCTTCGGGGCTTATTCCGTTTCCTTTTGTTTTTTACGATGGCTGCCCAATGGAATGGCTTTCTTTTTTTCTCTTTTTTCTTTTCAAATAATTATATATCAGGTAGGGTAGAATGGCAGTCTGTATGTAACAAGCGGAACAATGAATGAATTACAGGCAATTGACCAGTGAAAAACATGCAGCAATGTTGACCGATAACGCCAAATGAACAAAAGCCAGGCAATCAAAGCAGCTAAACAAGCATACAGCAACACTCATGGGCAACAACAAACCATTTTGCACCACTTTTTTTTATACAGCAAAAATAGCTACGGCAGAAAAACCAGTAAGACCCCAAAAGACTACGGCATAATGAAAAAGAAAAAATACGGGTAATGAGTCTATAGTGTTTTTCTTTTTCACCCGTTGGGACTTATTCCGTTTCCTTTTGGTGCTTACCTGCCTGCGCTATGAGGAGCTTATAAAAAATAAGTTATGCAAAAACAGCTTCGTATCGTTACCCGCCACCGTTTGGCCGTTTGCCCCTTCAGCAGTTCGTTGTTCCCCGTTCCCGTTGTTCCCCGTCTGGCTTTGGGTCGGCACCTGGGCCGTCTGCCTCTTTACCACCGTCCTTACCCCGGCATCCGTGTTTTTCAGCTCCCTTCCGTTGGTTGGTACATTTGGCTTTTCCCCTCTGGCCGCCGTCAGCTTTGTGCATTGCCCTTTTAGGGGCTTTGCTTTGGCGATTGATGGCAATATTTTGCGACATTTTGCAACTTTTAGCAATAATAAGAGCATAAAAAAAGCCCTCTCGAACGAGAAGGCTAATTTGTTAAACTTATTACAATATTTTACACCACCTGAATAATCGAAAGGGCATTATATGCACCATTCTTTAAAGTGTACTGCACCGCATTCACTTGTTGGAAAAACTCTACTGCCAGCAAAAACAAGCCCGTGCCTACCACCGTTGGAACTGCGGCAGGTGTTAATACAACATTCGTAGAAGTACCGTTAATGGGCAGGTTACTAGTATTTGTAAGCTGTATTTCCGTTTTGTTGCCAGCAAAATCAATCCTTACCCATGCGCCCCGCACAGATACATGGGTAGCCCCATCAGGGAAAGATACATCCGTGGTAGGGGTTAGCCCCGTGATAGTAATTACACCAGTAGTGGTGTTTACTGTATATGCCCTGAAAAGGGTAGAAGAAAGCGGGGAGGCAATATTGAAATTAAAATCTTTCAATTCCGCTTTTGCTGCCGCCTGGTTAAGGGCAATGGCCACATTCCTGTCACCCCTTGCAGAAGTACCGTCATAGTCCTTTACAATCGTCATTAATTGGGTTACCCTTGAGGTAATCCTGTTGTCGGAGGTAGTCATTAGCAAAGTCCTAATTGCTGCCCTTAAAAGCTTCCCAGCACTTGCCGCAGAGCCAAACTCCGAGCCGTTCTCCCTAGTACGCTGAAAATTTGCATCGGTTGCAATACGTTCCTTGCTCACCCCACCTTTTGTTTTCACAAGGTGGCCATCCTGCGTTTTATAAAATGTCAAATCATCAAGTGTACCATGAATTTTTATAATACCTTTTAACTTTGCCATAATCCTTTTTTTGTTGTTTAAAAAATGAATAATTCCTAGCATCCAAAAAGGCGGAACAAGTGCCTTGTTTGCCTTCCAATATCAAAAATAAACACTCATAAAGCCCTTTAAACACAGCTAGCTACACATATTGCCATTCTTGCCAATATAGCCGCAATAAGGCTATTTAGCCAGTTATTTTATTCGTATTTTCGCAATAGCACATCCATAGGAAAGGCATAGGAAAGGCATAGATAGTGTATGAAAGTGTATTAAAATTTTTACAGCGTATGGAGCGGATATGTATTTACCCAAAAGACATTCAAATTATCACTGGCAAAAGCCAGCGATACGGCCGTTTAATTATCCAAAAAATAAAAGAGAAGCACGAAAAAAATAAAAATCAGTTAGTTACAGTTCAGGAGTTTTGTAATTACACAGGGTTAAACCAAGATGATGTGCTAAAAACAATCAATAATTAGCCAGTTTTGCAATTGTTTACCCTATGTTTACCCCGAAAAGAAAAAAGCCCCGTAAATCATTGATTTACAAGGCTTTATGTTTTTATTCTGTGATTCCGCAGGGGCTCGAACCCTGGACCCGCTGATTAAGAGTCAGCTGCTCTACCAACTGAGCTACGAAATCTTGTTGTTGGGCTGCAAATATAGCTACCCTTTTTAAAAAAAGCCCACTCATTTGCAAAAAATAACTCAAACACCTTTAGTTTGCATGTTAGAAACATCATAAATGAAGAAAATAGCAGTGATTGTGGCAGGCGGCTCCGGGCAAAGGATGGGTTCAAGCACCCCCAAGCAATTTTTGCCATTGCAGGGCAAGCCATTGCTTTGTCATACCATGAATGCTTTTTTGCAAGCCTACCATGATATAGAACTAGTTGTAGTATTGCCAGCAGAACATTTGCCTGTTGGCAAACAAATAGCTTTGGGCTTCAATAATAAGCAAATCCATTGTATTGCTGGCGGCATCACTCGGTTCCACTCTGTGCAAAAAGGGCTTGCATTTAAAAATATTAGCAATAGCATTGTATTTGTGCATGATGGCGTTAGGTGTCTAGTTAGCACTGGGTTAATAAAACGCTGCTATGAGCAAGCCTTGGCAAAAGGCTCCGCCATACCTGCCGTTGCGGCAACAGACAGCATAAGGATAAGTACCCAAGGCGATGAAAGTATAGTGGCAGACCGCAATAAAGTGCGGATTGTGCAAACCCCCCAAACATTCAGGGGAGATATATTAATGCAGGCTTTCCAGCATCCCTATCAGGAAAATTTTACTGACGAAGCTACAGTAGTGGAATTTTCTGGCCAAAAAGTACTTTTAATAGAAGGGGAATATACAAACCTGAAAATTACCCGTCCTATTGACTTATTGTTAGCTGCTAGTATTTTGGAAGAAAGGGGAGGGGTGAAGAGTTAGCAGTTGTTATTGTAGAAGGACGGGAACGGCCTATTTAGTCAATGGAATATGTATTTTGGTATTCGTCCCTACTGTTCTCACCCTATATGGGGGAAAATTTGACTACTTATGGGGGAAATATGCCCCCATATAGGATTCCTCTTTTGGACTATTATCACAACTTTACTAATTTACAGCGATTTATCAATAGGCGGACTTTGAAACCTAAAAAGAATCATTTTAATACATGATAAATAATCATTGATACACGATAAATCCACATTGATACACAATAAATTATCAGTAAATCCACAATGAAGCACCATTAAATCACTGTAAAACCTTCGTCTGTAATGAATTAAATAACTGTATATCAATGAGTTAAACCCAGATTTTGCAGTTGACTTCGTTATGAAAGGCTAAAATGCAATATAGACAAGCACTTTAACCGATTTTTTGGCTGCAAACATAGTACACTATGATAAAGCCAAAAATTCAAGCAAGTGCTTGTGTTTGAAGTAGTTGGGGCTTGCAATAGATTTCAACTGCAAAATCTGGGTTAAATCAAATTAGCAATCTTCAAAAAAGGAAAATTAAAAAATAACCCTGATAAGAGCACTAAAAATGATGTGCATTGCAAGGCAAGCGCATCAAAATCTAGCCAATCTTGTCTTTCTAAAAATTTGACGCGTTTGCCCTGTAATGCCGTTCAGCATAGGTTTTATTTATGATACATTATTTTCATCAACAAATAGCCTACTTCTTCTTCGCCATGCTCATAATCAACACTGGCAATAACACCAAATTGGTCAAAGTGCCAGCTACCAATGTAAGGGAAGTCAACCAACCCAATGCAATCGTGCCGCCGAAACTGCTAAAGCAGAAAATAATAAATCCAGCAATTAAAACGAGAGAAGTATAAATAATACTAATACCTGTATGTTTAATAGTTTGCACCAATGTTGGAGCTACCTCTTCTTTGTAATGTGGGAGTTCTTGTTTATAATTGATGAGGAAACGTATTGTAACGTCTATGGCTATGCCAAGGGCAATGCTAAAAACCAAAACAGTAGAAGGTTTTAGGGTGATGCCTACCCAGCCCATTACGCCAGCGGTAATAACAAGTGGTATAACGTTTGGGATAAGCGAGCAAACCACAATCCTAAACGAACGGAACAAATAAAGCATGCAAAGCGTTATCAGCAAAAATGCCCAACAAATACTGTCCCGCAGGCCTTTGATGATAAATGATGAACCTTCCAGGAAGGTAACGCTACTACCTGTAAAAGTTACTTTGTAAGCGGCAGTATCAAAAATTTCATGGCTTTTGTTTTCCAAATCTTGTAGGAAGATTGGGAGTTGACGGCTGCCAATATCTTTCATGTTCACGCTAATGCGGGCTACTTGTTTGTTGCTGTCAATAAAGCGGCTCATGAGTTTTAAAGCTGCATTGTTGTTGGCCGGTTTTCCGCTGCTATCAGATTTTGCATTTAAGTAGCTGCCTAAAAATGCCATGTCCACATCTGCGGGTACATTGTAGCTAAGGGTGTCGCCATCAAAATAAGCTTGCTTGGCAAATTTCAATCCTTCCACAAAACTAAGCGGCCTGCCTGTTTCGGGCTTGTCGTTGATATACTGGCTAAACTCGTCAATCTTTGCTAATGGGCGGGTATTGCGAATAAGCCCCTTTTTCTTCTTGGTGTCCACCATTATTTCTAATGGCATCACGCCTTCAAAATTGCTTTCGAACCATTTAAGGTCGGTGTAAATTTTGTCTTTCTTAGGCAAATCATCCACAATAAACCCTTCACTTTTAAGGCGGAAGATACCAGCAATTGAAAATAAAGTGATGGTAATGGTAACCACATACACCCATTTGGCATGGGCAAATACCCAGCATTCAATGCGCACCAACACCTGCTCTAGGAATGGGTTGTTTAAATATTTTACATGTTTGGCCTTTGGTGGTGGCAAATAGCTAAGCACAGAAGGGATAAAAACAAGGGAGATAACAAACAGTAGCATGATATTGATGCCGCTTACCACGCCAAACTCCCTTAACAAATTGCTCCGTGTAAAGGCAAACACTGCAAAGCCAATGGCTGCCGCAATATTGCAAAAAAGGGTCACGATGCCCATGCGGCCCACCATTACTTTCAGGGCTTCCATTTTGTCGCCCGTGTCCTCGTAGGCAGTATGGTACTTGTTTAGGAAATAAATGCAATTGGGGATGCCTATTACCACAATCAATGGTGGTATTAATGCAGTAAGTAGGGTAATGTTATAGCCACAAAGCACCATGGTGGCAAGGCTCCATACTACACCCATGCCCACGACCAATAAACTCATGATGGTGGCACTGATGCTGCGAAAGAAAAGGAATAAAGTAAAGGCCGATAATAGGAATGAGCCTAAAATAAAATAATTCATTTCGGCTTTAATGCGGTCGCCAATAATGGTGCGTAAGTATGGCAAGCCGCTGATATGAACCGTTATGCCCGATTCTTTCTCAAAATCGTGGATGGGTTGCAATACAGACTGTATAAGCCTTGTGCGGCTTTTGCTGTTGATGGTGTCTTTGTTTACGCTGATACCTACCAAATAGCAATTGGTTGCAGGGTTGTACAATAAGCCCCGGTAGAAGGGCAGGTTTTCAAACACCCTTCTGTCGATATCCAAAGCAGCTGGGGAGGTATAGCTATTTTGAAAAATATGCTTGGTGCGGAATTTCTTGGCTAAAGTATCATTCAAAATGTTCAATGCATCGGGTACACTCAATACATCGTTTACATCGGGTACTTTCTTTAGGTTTTGCTGCAATTTTGCAACTGCATTAAAGGTTTTGGGTGTAAAAAAGTCCTTGCTTTCTATACCCACTACTACAGTGCCCACATCTTCCCCAAACTTTTGCTTGAAAGCCTGGAAGTCAATGTATTTTGGATTGTCGGTAGGGATGGCACGGGAAAAGTCGTAGCTGATTTTTACATGGATTGCTTTGTACACTGCAAACGCATTTACAGCCATTAACAATACTAACAATGCCAACCTATTTTTTAAAACAAAATGCCCAAGCCTGTACCACATTATAATTATGAGTTATGAATTATGAATTATAAATGCCTTTATTAATCAAAAGCATATAAGGGTTCGGCGCAAAGAAAAGCAAAGGATTGTTTAATAGTAGGAGTTTTAACAGTTTTTAGTTTCTTGTGTACAGGTGTTCCGTTATCTCCAAAGGTTGTTCCGTTATCTCCAACGGTTGTTCCGTTATCTCCAACGGTTGTTCCGTTATCTTCAACGGTTGTTCCGTTATCTCCAACGGTTGTTCCGTTATCTTCAACCGTTGTTCCGTTCTTTAAACCAAGTTATTATAATTGAACGAACCAATAGCCAATTAACTGGCAAGCAACACCTAGCAGTACCCCGGAATAAACTTCCAGTTTGGTGTGGTTGCTTACCAATAAGCGGGCGGTGCATACAATGCCTGTGAGCAAAGTAATTATGGAAATGGCTAAACCAGCAGGGGTTTGGTAAAAAAATGAAAATAAAATGATAGCCGCCAACGCCCCGCCCATGGCCATACCGTGCAGGCTTATTTTGATATAATTGTTGATAATAACCCCAATAGAAGCTGCTGCAAAAATGCCAAAATAGAAGAATTTCAATACTTCTGGCTGGTCGGTAAAGGTTCGCGTGCTTAAGTAGTACATCCACCAATAAAAGAACATGGAAATAAAATAGGGGATAATGCGTTCTTTTTGCGTGCCCAGGAAAATACTGTCGCTAAATTTTAATCGCCACAACAAGAATACTGCAAATGCTGGGAAAAAAGCCGTCATCCAAAAAGTACTAAACAGTTTTAGCTTCATCTGCCATTCTGTGATGCCCGCAAATTCAAAACGATACTGGTACTGCAAATACATGAAAATGTAAGTGGGTATGAATAGAGGGTGGAAGATGTATGAAATTATTTTAGCGGGAATAGTAACAAAGTATGAGGTATCAGGTGTAAGGCGTAAGGTATTAGGCATTTATGACTTATTTATTGTAAATGCCGTAGGCATGGCTGATATGATAGCCCTCGATTTAAATCGGGGGAAGATTATTATATTTATTGGAATGGATTAAAATCCATTGTTAAAATATCGACCGTGCCTATGGCACATGCAAAAGAACGACAAAATTAATTCTTGATAAACATTATGGTAAACAACTCATCATTCATAACTTATCATTTATAACTCTTTCGCCGTTGCTGTGACTCCTGACCAGCAACGAATCTAGTGCGAATGTTTTTGTAATGAAATTGCCTAAAATGCAATTGCAGTTTTTAACCTCGATACGATGTTGGTCAGGAGACACAACATCGGCGAACAAATGGTAAACAACTCATAATTCATAACTTATAAATCATAATTCTTTCCTCAGCCTTGCCACGGGTATATTCAGTTGCTCCCTGTATTTCGCCACTGTCCTGCGAGCAATGTTATAGCCTTTTGCGTTTAGCATATCGGTTAAAAATTCATCGCTCAGTGGCTTGTGCTTGTCCTCGGCGTCAATCATGTTGTTCAGTATTTCTTTTACCTCGCGGGTACTTACTTCCTCGCCGCTGTCGGTGCTAAGGCTTTCGCTAAAGAAATATTTTAGGCGGTAAGTGCCAAATTCAGTCTGTACAAATTTGCTGTTGGCCACACGGCTCACGGTGCTAATATCCAAGCCAGTACGCTCAGCTATGTCTTTCAAAATCATAGGTTTCATCACCAGTACATCGCCTGTGAGGAAAAATTCTTCTTGGTGGTGCATGATGGCACCCATGGTAGAAAGCAGTGTTTGCTGCCGCTGCTGTATCATTTCAATAAACCACTTGGCACTGTCTATTTTTTGCTTGATAAAAATAACGGCTTCTTTCTGGCGCTTGTCTTTCTTGCTGCCTTTGTCGTATTCCTTCATCATTTCCTTGTACCCCTCGCTTATTTTTAGGTCGGGTGCATTTCGGGCATTCAAGGAAATTTCTAACATGCCGTTATTGTTCAACACATAAAAATCAGGCACGATATAGCTTTCGGCCTTGTTCATCTCGCCAATATTGCCACCCGGTTTTGGGTTCAGCTTTATGATTTGATGTACTACTTCTTTTAGCTGCTCGTCATTAATATTCAGCCCACGCTGTATTTTGTCGTAGTGCTTTTTAATGAACTCGTCATAATACTTGCTCAATACTTCTATGGCCAATTGCACCCCAATACCTTCGCTGCTTTTGCGCTTTAATTGCAGCAGCAAGCATTCCTGCAAATCCCGGGCAGCAACGCCCGGTGGGTCAAACTGTTGTATTTCTTTTATAATGCTTTCAATTTCCTTTTCGTCTGTCATTACATTTTGCCTAAAAGCAAGGTCATCGGCAATGGAGCTTAAATCACGGCGCAGGTAGCCATCATCGTCTAGGCTGCCCACAATCTGCTCGGCAATTTTAAAGCGGTGGTCATCTAGCTCCAACATACCCAATTGGTTCAGCACCAAATCAAAAAAGCTATTTTCAAGCTTCATGGGTATGGTTTGCTTGTCGTCCATTTCTGGGTAGTTGTCGTCTTTTACCTTGTAGTCGGCAATTTCCCCGTCATCATCTACTATATATTCGCTTACGTCTGGGTCTTCATATTCCTCCGCACTGCCGTCCACTTCAAAATCGTCATTTTCAGGCGTTTCAAATTCGTCCTTCATCTCATCGGCGGTTTCCTTGTTGTCCTCGTCTTCGCCCATTTCCAACGCAGGGTTTTCTTCCAGTTCTTCTTTAATCCGCTCTTCAAGATTGGCCGTAGGTACCTGTAGTAACTTCATCAGCTGTATTTGCTGGGGCGATAATTTCTGTAAAAGTTTCTGTTGTAGTGATTGTCCTAATGCCATAATTTCTAAACTAAAACATGCGTAAGAGACGGTAAAAATATGTATAAATATATGACTACGAATAAAACTTGCACGGTTATTGTAGGGAGTGCAAAATTAAATAGAATATACGGGCTGTTTTTTCCCACAAAGACCAGAAGGCTCGAAGTTGCACAAAGGAAAAAGAAGAAAATATGGCTATTGCTACACTTACAATTACTTCTAAAGTAGGGTTGTAAATAAACAAATACCTATGTTTTCTCTTTTTTACATTTTTGAACTATGTGTCTGTATGGTGTGTAGTTGTTTCATTTCTAATAGCGGCTTTCTTGCGAAGTTTCATATTCAATAGTTCTACAAGGAATGAGAAGGCCATGGCGAAATACACATAATTTTTCAAGTGCATCTGCTCTGCCGTTTCATGATCCCATCCTTCAACCAATAAGGTAAGTCCAATCATTACAAGGAAAGACATAGCCAGCATCTTGATAGTTGGGTGCTTGTGTATAAACCCTGCAATGGCAGGACTAAACAAAAACATGGCTATCATGGCCACCACTACAGCGGCTACCATTACTTCAATATGCTGGGCAGTGCCGCCTGCGGTAATAATGCTATCGAAACTAAAAACCATGTCTATCAGCATTATCTGCACTACTGCATTGCTAAAAGAAAGCGGTTTTTTGTTGTTATTTTCATCGTGTTCGTCCCCGCCTTCTATTTTTTCATGGATTTCTACCACGGTTTTATAAATTAGGAAAAGCCCACCTGCCAGCATTACAAGGCTGGCAATATCGAACCCCTTATCAAAAACGGTTAGTACAGGTTTTCCTTTTTGCTTTAAAAGCCAAGTAAGCCCCATCAGCAACAAAACACGCATGATAATGCCAGTAACCATCCATGCCAGCCGAGCTTTTGCATGGGATAGTTTAGGAAGGCGGTTGATGATAATGGAAACAAATATTACATTGTCTATACCCAGTACAATTTCTAAAATAACCAATACAAAAAAACTGATAATGCTTTCCGATGTAAACAATTGCTGCATACTCTATTCTTGATTCGCTGCAAATATACTGGGATGGGGATAAATGTAAAATATATAGCCACTCCTGTTAAAATTACCAACTGCCTTTATTACGCCTAATAAGAAAGGTAGTTATCCTTATTTTTGCCCGTCTTTACAAATTACGGCATATATGAATTTCAATTTATCTCAAATACCTTTCCGCACCGAGCAGCCACGGGCTAATGGCATAACCATGGTGATGGACAAGGGGCTTAGCCTAAGGGAAGTGCACGATTTCATGAGCGTTGGTGGGCCACATGCAGATATTATAAAACTGGGTTTTGGCACGGCCTTCGTTACGCCCAACCTACGCGAGAAAATTCAGGCATACCAAAGCTACGATGTGCCTATTTATTTTGGCGGCACATTGTTCGAGGCATTTTTGATTCGCAATCAATTTGCCGATTTTATTGCCATTTGTAAAGACTATGGTATCACGCATGTGGAAGTAAGCGATGGCTCTATCAACATACCCCATGCCGAAAAATGTGGGTACATTGAAAAATTGACCCAGCATTTTACTGTATTAAGCGAGGTTGGGAGCAAGGATGCTGCCCACATTATACCTCCTTACAAGTGGATAGAACTTATGCGTGCTGAACTGGAAGCAGGTTCGTCTTATGTAATTGCCGAGGCAAGGGAAGCGGGCAACGTGGGCATATACCGTGGCAGCGGCGAGGTAAGGGAAGGTTTAGTACAGGAAATACTTACACAGATACCAGAAGAAAAAATCCTGTGGGAAGCCCCTCAGAAAGCACAGCAACTCTACTTTTTGGAACTGATAGGCTGCAATGTAAACCTCGGCAATATTGCTCCCAACGAGGTGGTACCTTTAGAAACCATGCGCTTGGGACTTAGGGGTGATTCCTTCCATCTTTTCCTTACGAAGTGAGTAGGGAAGTTGTACGTTTTAAGTTATACGTTGTACGTTTTGATTTGTATGTCGTAGAAATAACTGCCCAAAGTTGTACTTGCTAAAAACCCTGAAAGGGTTAAACAACAGTAGCCACGGGTGAAAACCCGTGGTGGGCGGAACCCGTCGTGGGTGTAAGTAGCAATTCCTCATAACAATAAGCAACAATATTTTTTTGCATTTATTAATCCAGCAAATATGGTTAACAATACAATTGATGAAAGCAAGCGGCTGTTTGCCATTATCGGTTTCCCGTTAACGCATTCTTTTTCTGAAAGGTATTTTACTGATAAATTTATCAGGGAAGGAATTACCGATGCTTTGTTTAATTCATTTTCTATTGAAGATATTGATAGCCTACACCATATAGTGGCAACGCATACAAACTTGCATGGCTTTGCCATTACCATACCCCACAAAAAAAATGTGCTTGCTTTCTTGAACGAAGCAACTACCGATGTGCAGCAAATGGGGGCTTCTAATTGCGTGCGGATAAAAGATGGCAAACTATCTGGTTTCAACACAGACGTGGTGGGGTTTGAACAATCGTTTATTAAAAAGCTACAGGCACACCACAGGAAAGCATTAATTTTGGGCAGTGGCGGCGCAGCGGCGGCCGTTGAATTTGTATTGAAAAAACTAGGCATTGTTTACCAGTTTGTTTCCCGAAAGAAAGGAGCTGACAATCTTACCTACAGCGAGTTAACACCCGAAGTAATGGAGGACTATACCGTAATTATCAATACAACACCCTTAGGCACTTTCCCGAAAATAGACGATGCCGCAGCTATACCTTATACCTTATTAACCGATAAACATTATTTGTTTGACTTGGTATATAACCCCGCAGAAACCAAATTCTTGCGTCTGGGCAAAGAACAAGGTGCAGCAACCGAGAATGGATATGAAATGCTGGTGATACAGGCAGAAGAGAACTGGAAAATATGGAATAGCTAGCTACATTGTTATTTTTCACCACATAGGCACATAGTACACATAGGCAAAAAATAAAAAGAGAGGTGACATAGTTAATTGCTTGCTTTTCTAGCTTCCATAGTCATGTAAGGAAGCTAGCGATAAAGTAAAAACTCTTTTCTTTATGTTTTCGTGCCCCTCTGCCAAAAAATAATAGTCTTACGCTTGTGATTCCGCAATAGAACTAAACCTTTCCTTTATCTTCCCACACAAATCAGTCTCAACCATTTTAATGGCAAGGCCAAACATATTGTTGAAAGCCTTTGCTGTGCTTATGCCATGACCTATCACCACTGGTTTTGCCACGCCAATAACGGGTGAACCACCATAGTTTTCATAGTGGAAGCGTTGCATGTAGCTGTCTTTATGAATTCCTTTTAGCTCGGCGAGGTCGTAAAAGGTCTCGGCTAGTTTTAGTACGATATTACCTGTAAAGCCATCGCACACCATCACGTCGGCCTTGTCGCTGAAAAAGTCTCGGCCTTCTAAGTTGCCAATGAAATTGATAGAGGTGTTTTCTTTTAGCAATGGGTATGTGGCTTGGGAAAGGATATTGCCCTTGCCTTCTTCTTCGCCAATATTAATCAAGCCAACCGTGGGGGTGGCAACATTGAATATATAGTGTGAATACAAGCTGCCTAGTATGGCAAACTGGTTCAGGTGTTCTGGCTTGCAGTCAGCATTCAGGCCTGCATCTAGCAGCACGCCATCGCCGCCATTTATTTTGGGCAGCACACCGCTAACTACTGGGCGAAGTACCCCTGGCAGCACTTTGATGGTGAACATGGCACCAACCAGCATAGCACCCGTGTTGCCAGCACTAATAAAAGCATCTATCTGCCCAGTTGCCAATAGCTTGAAGCCAATAACAATAGAGCTTTGTTGCTTTTCTTTAAAAGCCTTGGTAGGGTGATCGTGGTAGCCAATTGTTTCAGAGGCATGTACAAAATGCAAATGAGGCGAAGAAATACCATACTCCTCCAGCAGGGGGCGTATCACTATTTCATCACCTATGCAATATATATTTACCGGAGCTGCATTGGCTTTTAAGTACAAGTGGATACCTTTCACTGCTTCTAGCGGTGCAAAATCTCCTCCCATCATGTCAATACCAATGTTCATGTGCGGAAACTAAGTAATTAAAACTAAAAAGGTTACGCTTTCAACGGTGCTTTTTCAGAAACCAATTTGCCTTTGTAGAATAATTTGCCTTCGCTTACATGCGCACGGTGGCGTGTATGCAATTCGCCAGTAGTGGTGTCTTTGCTCAATGTAACTTCTTGTGCTACATAGTGTGTCCTTCTTTTAGCGCTCCTTTGTTGTGAGTGCCTGCGTTTGGGATTCGGCATAATGCTTAATTTATAAAATCAAAAAAATTGTTATCGTTATTTAAATAAAAACCTTGTTATAAATCCTTAAACTTTTCCAGCCCTTTCCACAAAGGGTTGGCCAGTTTGTTTACTTCTTCCTCCATTTGTTTCAACTTGGCAAGCACTTCCTTGTTACACTGCCCCCCGCCTATTTCTTCATCGCTGCACATTTTTTGCAACGGGATGGATAGCGAAACAAATTCATATATCCAGTCAGCAATTTTCAGGTGGCTTTCGCTCCTGCTGATATAATAAATATCAGGATCTTCCTCCTGCTGGTTCATGGTATCGGGGTCATCTACCATTTTTACAATGATGTTGAACTCCTCCCACAATTGCTTGTCAAGCGGGTTGCTGCACCTATCGCAAACCACCGCTGCATTCCCATCAATGTCAAATTTCAATTGGAGGAAACCATTTTTCTTGTCCAATTGTAGTTTAACGATTGCCTCACAGTCAATAAAATCTTGTTCGCCATAGGCTGCAAAGAACTTATTATCTATCTTGTATTCAAAATCATGAACACCGGGCCTTAAACCCACAAACGCTATTTCAAACTCTCTACGGTTGCTCATGTCCGTTTTTTTTGGTGGGCAAAGGTAATGTTCTATATCCGAACGGCAAAAGGTAATTTTAAAATTTAGCTAAATTACTGGATATTTACACTTCTGTATGGGGCAAAATAAAAAAAACAATTATTTTTTGTGGTCAATTGCATTGGAATGGGCTGTTCCTGCCCTTTTAATTGTGCTTTTGAAAGCTGTTTCCCACTATCCTCACTTCATAGAAAATGTTTATTCAACTGGTTTTTATACATATATAGCTTATTTGCAAAGGGTATTGTTTGGCTGGCTGCCTTTTAGCATTGGGGATGTTATGTACTCTTTTCTTTGGCTATTGCTAATTTTTTATGTGGGCAAAGTTATTTGGATGCTTGTTAAAAAGCAATATAGCTGGGCATTGCTAGGGATGCATGCAAAAAAATTATTGAAAACCTGCTTATGGGTATATATCGTGTTCAATGTATTATGGGGGCTAAATTATACCCGCTTGGGCATTGCTTCTCAATTAAAATTAGATAAAACAAGTTATACCGATGAGGAACTAAAAGATTTGGCTTGCGACCTTGCAGAACAACTAAACGAAACAAGGGCTGCCCTTGGCGATAGCAATTATATATACCCCAAAGGGGATGCTTTGTTTGCCCAGGCCTATAGTGGCTACCAAAAGCTAGCACCTCAATTCCAGTTCCTACAATACAAGCATTTATCAGTAAAGCAATCTTTGCTAAGCTGGTTGATTAGCTATGCGGGGTACTCTGGTTATTACGACCCTTTCAGCGGCGAGGCACAGGTAAACAGGGATATGCCAGGCTTTGTGATGCCCTTTGTTACCTGCCACGAGATGGCTCACCAGCTTGGCTATGCCAGCGAGAGCGAGGCCAATTTTGTAGGGTATCTGGCATGTATGCACTCGGATAACCTGCTATTAAAATATTCTGGTTTGTATGAATTGTTTACTACTGCCAATGGCGAGTTGCTTGAAAGGGATTTTTGGCCAGCCTTGCTCAATTATAAATCCCTAAGCCCGTTGGTGAAAAGGGACAGGAAAATTTACCGGGAATATATTTTGGGAAAACAAAACAACCTCGAGCCTGTTATCAAAAATGTGTATGACCAATATTTAAAAGCCAACCAGCAAAGGGGCGGCATTAATAGTTACAATGAAGTGGTTGGTTGGTTAATTGCCTACAGAAAGAAATATGAAAAAGCCAGATAAAATAAAGTTAGCCCTGTCGCTTGCACTTACGGTAGGCACGGGTGCTATTGCAGGCATTTGCACGGCCACGCAAATAAACAGTTGGTATATTGGTTTGCAAAAGCCATTTTTCAATCCCCCGAATGCGGTATTTGCCCCTGTTTGGACATTCCTCTACCTGTTGATGGGCTATAGTTTTTATTTGGTGTGGAAAGACCCTGCCGACGATGCCGCAAAAAGCAGTGCTATTGCTATCTTCTTTGTGCAATTAGCTGTAAACCTTAGCTGGTCATTTGTTTTCTTTACAGCCCATGCTATTGGTTGGGCATTGGTTGACATTGCTGTGCTGTGGGTATTAGTAAATATTACTATCGGCTTTTTCAACAGGCAAAGCAAGCTGGCCGCTTGGTTATTGATACCTTACATGCTTTGGGTAAGCTTTGCTGGGGTACTGAACTATGCCTTGTGGATGCTGAATAAATGAGGTCTGAGTTGTTACAGTGGTTTAAAACTTCACTGATGTACATTTCATGTCCCTGTGCGACTTGGTATATACGCCGCTCTTTACAATAGAAATTTCATACCCACCTTGCCTGCCATTGTAGTTGCCAAGGGCAGAAGTGGTAACATCGTAATTAATGGTCATTTTCAGGTCGTTTACTTGGTAGCCTAGCATCGGCACTATGGCGTCTTTATTTCTATAATACAAGCCTAATATCAATTGTTGTGTACCATCGCCACTTAAATCCCTATTGGCATTCATGCCTAGTACTAACTCGCTGGAGCCAGCAGACTTGCTGATATACATATTAGGATTCAATATCCATAGGTCGTTTATTTTATAGTTGCCGTTTACAAACACCGTATAGCGTGGCGGCACTTTCTGGTCTTCTACATTGGCAGAGAAAAATTTCTCAGAAGGCTGGTTGATGTGCAAGGCACTAACACCAATATTCAAATAGGCTATATCGGAAATAAACCATGCGTAATTTAGCCCCACGTTCAAATCAAAATAGTTTACATTATTAGTCGCCAATGTTTCCCCGCCACTATTGCCAAAACCCTGGCCAATATCAGACCATTGCCCGTCAAAAACCAACTTTGTATTGTCTATCCTTTTGTTTACGATACCACCACTAAACCCTAGGCTTAGCAAGCTTGCATCTGCTATCATTTGATGATAAGCGATTGCCCCATAGCCTTTTAGGCTTGTAAGGCTAGCAGACCCAGCTTGGTCCTTGTACAAAGCACCGCCAATGCCTACCCAACCATCGGCAATACGTTCGGTAAATAGTTGCGCATCTCCCCACAGGGTCATGGTTTTGTAAGGGTTGGCAATTAAATTTGCCCATTGGTTGCGGTAGCTGCCCCCAACCCGGTAGTCGTAGTCGGGATTAAAACCAGCATTTGCTGGGTTCACCAACAATGGGTTGTTGAAATATTGCGAGAAATGCAAATCCTGGGCAGTAGCACTGCCACAGCCTGCAACCAGCAATAAAAATATATACAGTATGGTTTTCATTTATTTTATTAAGGTTATATCGCCTGTTTTGCTATAAGTAGTGCCATCACTATAGGTTATTTCCAATGTATAACTATATACGTCCGGTGCCTGTATTTGGCCTTTGAACCTGCCATCCCAAACAGCCGTTTTATTCGATGTTTCAAATATCAATTGCCCCCAGCGGTTATATATTTTCCAGTGCATTTTTTCTATCCCAAAACCACGCACCTGCACGATGCGGTTGTTGCCTGTACTGCTCGGAGCAATAGCGTTTGCCACATCTACCAATGGTTTTACAATAGCCCTTAGGGTTTGTACCGTGTCAGCAAAGCAACCACCATCGTTAAATGCAGTAAGCGTAATCCTATAATACCTAGACGCATTAAACAAATGCGGGGGCGGGTCGCTGTATTTAGTAGTAATCAGCGTGTCGCCATCATCAAATGTCCACTCATATTTAATAGCCCCAGTGGATTCGTTGGTAAATGTTACTGGCTCGTTTGATTTAGGTGGATTTGGCGAATATGAAAAACTAGCAAAAGGCTTTGGCTTGGTGATAAGCGTGAATTTAAAAGTGTCTGTTTTATTACATGTAGAATTGTCAAAAGCGAATAGCTGTATAACAAAAGTACCTGCGGTGGCAAAATGATGTGTTACCGTTAAATCAGAACCTGTGTATTGAGGCGACTTATCCCCAAAGTCCCAAGTGAACGTTTCACCCCCTTTGGAAGCATTTGTAAAAACGGCATCAAAAGGCGCACAACCAATAGAATCAGCTTGTATAATGGCTTGCAGTTTGTCTGCAATCCTTACAATAACTCCTACAGAATCGGGGGCGTTGCAATAGGTTTGGTCTGTTAACACAAGGCTTGCCTTGTAGGTGCCGGGTGCAAGGTACTTGTGCCTTATAGGCGTGCCGGGGCTAAGAAAGTCCTGGCTCCCATCGCCATAATAAACTGTAAAGCTATTGCTTTGGAAGGGAGTTCCTGCCGTGGATGTATTAGTAAATTCATAAGTAGTTGACTTGCAGCCTGTTCCATCGTTAAACTTTTCAGCGGTAAACCCAAGCGTCGCCTCGTTATTGCCTACTTTAATGGTAACCTGAGAAGTGTCTGCTGCATTACAGGTAGTTGGGTCTTTAGAAATTAAAGTGGCCACATAACTGCCTACTGCATTATAGGTATGGGTTATGGTAGGCTGGTTAGTAGATACAAATCCTGGGCCATCCCCAAAATTCCATTGATAGGTTTTGCCTTCTGCCAGCGTGTCTGTAAAAATTACTGTTAATGGCACGCAGCCAAATTTTTTGCCCGGCACACCTTTGATGGAAGACTTTACCGCAGCCCCGATGCCAGCCAGATTAAATGCAATTTTAATGGCAGCCAAGTTGCAGCCTGTACCGGAGCCATTGTTGGGGTAGGCAGAAGTGGGGCTTGTTGGAAATATGCCTACTGGCCCACCACAATTGGCACATACCGACTGGTAAATAACGCCTTCTTTGTCAAACCTGCTGGTACCACCATCCACATGGTCGGGATAGTTACCTCCGTTCTGCCCAAAAAAACTGCCATACAATTGGCTGTTCGCATTGCGCTCCAGCACAAAAAAGTAAAAATCGCTGCCGTCTGTTTTTGGTTGACTGGCATTTCTAGTTACAGAAAGCCCGACAGTGCCGCTGCTGGGGTATTGTGGACCTTGGCCGTCAAATCCGCTATTGCCTTTGCCACCCCAGCCAGACACATACACATTCTCGCAGCGGTCAACCAAAAATGCTGTTGGCGAAATATTAGGGGCAAAACTGTTTGCTGTTCCAAAAGTGGTAGAATAAATAAAGCCGTTTAAATCGGGCTGGAGTTTTGCGATAAACTGCTTGCCCCCTGCCTGCTTAAATTGCACATTGCCTGTGGTGCGCCAGTTGCCAAAAGTAGTACCCATGATGTATGGAAAGCCATACTTGTCATACTGAACGCCAAATACCATGTCAGTACTTGGCGTGCCGAGGTAGGCAGAACGCAATATTCGGCTGCCATCATTGGCCATGATAGTTAGAAAGCCATCGCATACCCCACCTTGGAACCTGTTAAAAAGCGTATCTGTCCCATAATTACCCGGGAAATCCCTGCTTGCCGTGCCACCTGCCACTGCCAGCTCGCCATTAATGGGGTTGATGGCCAACACATAGGCAGCATCATCCCCACTGCCCCCTAAAAAAGTGCTGAACAAAATGTTTTGCAAATCTGGCGATGTTTTAATAACCACAGCATCTTGATACCTGCCATTTGTTGGTTGTGAAGGCGTTGTTTGTATAGCATTTGGTGTAACTAGGAAATCTGTTGATTGGGTACACGATGCCAAATAAATATTTCCAAGACTATCGATAATTACCTCGCTTCGCGAATCGTCGCCATAGTTCAGCCTTAAAGAAATAACCCCTGAATTGTCGCCACTAACAGGATATTTGTTACGGATATTTACCCCATCGTTTCCTGACCCACCAATTACCCTGGACCCAACCAGGCCTGTGCCTGCGGCATTTAGCTTGGTAATGTATATATCAAAATTACCATCTCCGTTAGGGGGGCCATAATGCCCAATATTAAGCGGGTAAAGCGGAAAATTGGCAGATGTTGTTTTTCCTGCTACAATCAAATTAAAATCATTATCCACCACCATGCTATGTGGGTACTCGTTCCTGCTCCCACCCAAATATGTTGCATAAATCCTTTTCGTGCCAAAAGAATTAAATTTCATGATGCCAATATCAAAACCACCGCCTCCTTCGCCAGTGCCATCGTCGCCACCTGCATAGCCAGTTTGGAATGCCCCGTTAGAAACTGGGAAACCATCGCCAAACACAATGCCACCTGCATAAAAATTGCCACCTGCATCGTAGGTAGCCGTATATCCCCAGTTGCTGGACTTGCTGCCACTAAAGGAACAGAAAATAAATTGTGGGTCAATAATCAGCGTGGCATCTTTTGCAATGGCATCTTTCACATCAAAATGCACGATATTACCATTTAGCTTATAACTGCACTCTACTTCTTTTTTGCCCGTCTTGGTGCTGAACTGATAGCTGTAAGGGATGCTTTCTTTTATTTCGCCAACCGATGTTTTCACTGCTAATTGCCCTTTGCTTACAGATAGGGCATCTGCCCCGTCAATATAGGCTACTATATTGCTGGCATCGCCGCCGGGGTTCACAATAAAATCATATTTCAGGTTGCCCCGGTCGGTATAGTACCTTATGTCTATATTGGGGTAAATATTTTTAAACGTAACCGCATTAAATATCCTGCAATTACCAGCCCATTTTGTTGAGTCTGTGCCTATTAGGTAGTTGTTATAGCTATCCAGTGGTTTATCAGGTAATGCTTGCGGGTGAGGGTTGCTATTTAAAAATTTTATTTCATATACATGGCCTTGCATACTAAAAGAAATATCATTTGCAGGAATGGGCAGCTTTGCCTGTGCTACTATGCTTGCTTTGGTGAGGTCTTGCGCATTGCGAAGAGTACTAGCCTGTGCAGCGTTTTCATACGGGTGTATTTGTTGGTTCATGTGGTCTAGGCTTTGCTGGCTATACAGCATTACCCTGTACCCCCCATCTGGCTTTAGCACAAAAGCCCCTGTGCTCATCTCGCCTTTAAAAGCGATGTTTTTGTCCCACTGCCCTTTGTTTTCAACAAATTCCAGGTTTTGCTGGGCTAAAATATCCGTATGGGCAAGCAAGGAAAAGAAACCAACAAACAATAACCATTGCTGTTTTTTAAAGAATTGTGATAGCGGAAAAATAATATATTGTATTATGATATTTTGCTCCATCGGGTTTTTCCCTTTTGTTTTTGTAAGAAATTTTTTAACGGCAAATTTTCAGCCATGTTTAGGTTTTCGTCTTTTTCTACTATCCCTGCTGCTACTGTTTTTGCCTGTTCAAGCAAGTCTTTGTCATTTACTAGCGAAACCAGCTTAAAGTTCAATGCTCCGCTTTGCCGGGTGCCTTCTATGTCGCCGGGGCCACGCAGTTCTAAATCCTTCTCTGCTATTTTAAAACCATCATTGGTCTCACACATTATCTTGATACGTTCCCGCCCTTCCCTGCTTACTTTATCCCCTGTTAAAAGGATGCAAAAACTTTTCTCGCTGCCCCTGCCAACCCTGCCCCGCAACTGGTGCAGCTGCGACAAGCCAAATTTTTCGGTGCTTTCTATCACCATCACGCTGGCGTTTGGCACGTTTACGCCCACTTCTATAACAGTGGTGCTTACCATAATGTTGGTTTCGCCTTTTACAAAGCGATCCATATTTGTTTGTTTCACCGCAGGGGTTTGCCGCCCATGCACCATGCTAATAACATACTTAGGATCGGGGAAAAAGCTTTTCACCTGTTCGTATCCTTGCATCAGGTCTTCATAACTCATTTTCTCGCTTTCTTCAATCAATGGGTAAATGATGTATGCCTGCCTGCCTTTGGCTACTTCCGTGCGGATAAATTCCATCACGCTTGCCCTTGCCTTTTCATTACGGTGCACGGTTACAATGGGTTGCCTGCCTGGTGGAAGCTCGTCCATCACGCTGTAATCTAGGTCGCCGTAAGCGGTCATTGCTAAGGTACGGGGAATTGGCGTAGCAGTCATTACCAAAATGTGGGGCGGTATAGCCGCTTTTTGCCAAAGCTTAGCCCTTTGAGCAACGCCAAAGCGGTGTTGCTCATCTACTACCACAAAACCTAGATTGTTAAATTGTACAATGTCTTCCAGCAAAGCATGTGTGCCCACTACAAAATGCAGCGACCCATCCAGTAGGGCAGCGTGTATTTCCTTTCTTTTTTTTGTTTTGGTGCTGCCTGTAAGTAGTTCTATTTTCAGGCTCATGCCTTCCAGCAAGCCACTCAGCCCATTGTAATGTTGCTGTGCCAGCACTTCCGTTGGTGCCATGATGCAGCTTTGAAAGCCATTGTCGGCAGCAAGCAACATGCTCAAGAGGGCAACAATAGTTTTGCCGCTGCCAACATCGCCTTGCAGCAAGCGGTTCATTTGGTGCCCAGTGGCGGTGTCGTTCCTTATTTCTTTCAATACCCGCTTCTGGGCATTGGTGAGTTGAAAAGGCAAGTGATGGTTGTAAAATGTATTGAAGTAATTGCCTACTTTTTCAAACACCAATCCCCTACTGCTTTTATGCCTTTGAAGCCTTACGAGCTGCAGGCGCAGCTGTGCTACAAAAAATTCCTCAAATTTCAGCCGGTGCAACGCCCCTTCAAAATCTTCGGGCGAGGAAGGGAAGTGTATTTTGTAATACGCTTGGAATCGTGGCAATAGCTGCAACTGCTGCAAAATGTTGCTGGGTATGTTTTCGTCTATGTCTTTTTCCTTTAGCTGGCTAAAAAGTTGTTTGGTAAGGCCAGCTATTTGCCGCCCGCTTAGGCTGCGGGCTTTTAGTTTCTCGGTGCTGGAATAAACAGGTTCCAACACCGTTTTTGCGCCCGCCTGTGCTGGCACAAACACTTCCATCTCGGGGTGTACTATCTGGGGCTTGCCATTAAAAAAGCCCACTCGGCCATATACTAAGTATGTAGTACCTTGTACCAAATTTTTCTCAACCCAGTTTATGCCCTGGAACCAAGCCAGCTCCAGCACGCCGCTGCTATCTTGCAATTGCCCTACCAAACGCCTTGCCCTGTTTTCGCCTACCGAACCTATATACACCAGCTTGCCCACTACTTGTGCAAACTCCATGTCGCCATGTATATCAGCAATTTGGTTGATTTTTGTTTTGTCAATATGCCTATGCGGGAAATGGTTCAGCAAATCCTCGAAGGTATAGATGCCCAGTTCCTTTTTTAGCAGGTCGCCACGCAGTGGTCCCACGCCTTTCAGGTATTCGATAGGGGTAGCTAATATGTGGTTTACGGGCGTGATAGGCTAATTGTTTTGGTTACAAATATCTGCCTTGGGTGGTAAAAAACTTACTTAGAAGGAAATTTTACCATAATAGAAACATATATGGAATATTGTAAAAATAGCTTTTCCATAACCACTTTCATTTTTAAAGGGTACATAAAACTTTTTCGCTTTGTCCTGATAAGCCCCAATCTATAAAAACCTTATTTTTGTGCTAGGAATGCACTTGATACAAACTACTTACCAAACTAGTGCCTCGGCATCCTAATCGTAGTTCTTTTGTTACTAATATTAAGATAGTTGTAGTCCCCAAATTTGGTCTTGTATTTATGGCTATAAAATACGCACAAATCAGGCACAAAATGAGCATAAATTACGCACAAAGCAAGCATAAAATAAGCACAAAATAAGCACTTAAATTTGATCTTGTTGTTGATAATCAATGGTTTATAAGCGTGGTAACGATTTTTGAAAAAAGAAACAGCGTAAAAATCCCACAAAAATGGCAAAACTGAAACTATTTTAATAAAAGCAAGATAAAAAATATATTATTAAAAATATGCAAATATTATCCCCTTGCCATGTGCTTATTACCTTTTCATTTGGGTAACTTGTTCTGGCCTTTCGGGAGGGGTGCGGTTTGGCTGGCTTGATTTTTCAATAAAAAAGCGAAAAAGTTTTATGCACCCTTTTTAAACCCAGATTTTGCAGTTGACTTCGTTATGAAAGACTCAAGTGCAATAAAGACAAGTACCTGAGTCAATTTTTTGGCTGAAAACATAGTACACTATGTTGAGGTCAAAAAATCAAGCAAGTGCATGTCTTTGAAGTTGTTGGGTATTGCAATAGATTTCAACTGCAAAATCTGGGTTAAACAAGTATTTGAAAGCGGAGGGCTATCCTTTTGTAAGGTTAGGTATTCCAAGATAAGCATTGTATGTTCATAAAGCACTAAGGGTTGCTTTTTGTAATCGAATTTGGAAATGAAATCAAGGCCTTCTTCCTAATCGTAGCAAAAGCAACGCACACTATAAAATCCGCTTCAATTTTTCTAGAAACAAAGCTAACCCCTTCCTCTTTTCGGCCGTAAGGGCATAGCTGATATTCTGTGTATAATATGTTTTTAAATTATAGTGTTTATAATTTTGCTCGGCAATTACTTCATTAATATGCGCAATGCCTAAAGCATTGGCTTTATTAAATTCCTCAATAAAACTTTCGGGCAAAGTTTTATTGGCAATCCAAGCAGCAAATACAAAGGGCAAACCTGTGAAATTTATCCAAGCCTCGGCCAAATCATAAACATAAGTGGAAATCAATCTTTGCTCAAACGCCCTGTCGCCTATTACCACGCCGGCAGTAGTGCCTTTAATCTGATGTTGATAGCCTTCTTTTGCATCTACCAGTAGCACGTCTTTTTTCCAATGCTCCTTCATCAATACTTTCAGCAGGTTTACAGAAGTGCGGCTTTGATAATCGAGCAATACCGTTTCTATCTGCTCAATAGGCACTTCGCTAAACAGGCACACGGTAGCTACGGCTCCTTCGGCACCAATGCAATAATCCGTAACTATATGCGATTCTTTCAATTTCGGGATGATAGCCACAGGCACCAGCCCTATGTCTATCGTGCCATCTACCAGCCAGCCTGCAATTATAGATGGGTATGCTTCCACCAATTCTATGCTATCAATTAGCCCACTTTTATGAATGCCGTGCAGCAAAGGTTTTGTATTCAGGTAACTTACTGCCCCAACTTTTATCTTCTTCTCCAAACTAACATTATTTTCTTTGCCACAAAAGCACAAAGCCCTTCGTGCTTATTTCTGTCTTCGAGTCTTTGTGGCAATATTATTTCAAACCGCAAAGAAAACATTTTATAGGGGTACAACAGGTGTTAATATAATACATTCGCAATTTATAAGGTAGCCGATGTCATTTTGCACCTGTTTTGGAGCAATAGTATGCATACAATTTTTTAGGTCTTTTCGTGTATTTCAAATAGGTAGCGCAAGTGAAATTTATCATTAAACCACTTGCATTTTGTCAACCTTTGGCTCCCACTCGCCTTTGGAAAAGGGGTTGTGGGGTGAGGTTTACACGCTATAAGGCAATATTTGCTTCAATGAGATTTATGTATATACTTCTTTTGGTGAGAGGGTGAGGCTACCTGTTTTATTGCTTAAATTTTGATAATTATGGAACTGAATAACCTGACCGCAATTTCGCCTATCGATGGCCGCTACCGCAAGCAAGTAGCTTTTTTAGGAGAATATTTCTCCGAGTTTGCATTAATCAAGTACCGAGTATTCGTTGAGGTAGAATATTTTTTGTTTTTGGGTGATAAAAAGTTTTTTAAGCTTAGTACTGCTGTAAAACAGCAATTAAAAGATTTAGCTGCCAACATCAACTTGGAAGATGCCCAAAAAATAAAAGACATTGAGGCTATTACCAATCACGATGTAAAGGCCGTGGAATATTTTATAAAAGAAAAACTAGATGTGCTTGGCATTGGCAGCCTAAAAGAGTGGGTGCATTTTGGCTTGACCTCACAAGACATTAACAATACTGCCATCCCCCTTAGCTGGAAGCATTGCATGGAGCAGGACTACCTGCCTGCCGTTGCCAATATACAGCAGCACTTACAGCAATTGGCAACCGCATGGAAAGCAATACCCATGCTAGCCAAAACACATGGGCAGGCTGCGTCGCCTACTATCCTAGGAAAGGAAATAATGGTATTTACAGAACGCATTGCCAATCAGGTACGGTTATTTTCCTACACTCCCTATTCAGCTAAATTTGGTGGGGCAACGGGCAATTTTAATGCGCATCACATTGCCTTCCCTAACAAAGATTGGGTAAATTTGGGCAATAAATTTGTGGATAGCCTAGGTTTGGAAAGGATGCAGTTCACCACGCAAATAGAGCATTACGACAACCTTGCGGCACATTGCGACAGCATCAAGCGTATCAATACTATTTTGATAGATTTGTGCCGGGATATATGGACATATATCAGCATGGATTATTTCAAACAAAAAACAAAAGCAGGGGAGGTTGGTTCCTCTGCCATGCCGCACAAAGTAAACCCAATAGATTTTGAAAATGCAGAAGGCAACCTTGGCATTGCCAATGCCCTGCTGGAACACTTTGCCGCAAAACTGCCTATTAGCCGCCTGCAAAGAGACTTGACAGACAGCACCGTGCTGCGCAACCTTGGCGTGCCTGTGGCACATACACTATTAGCCATTAAAAGCCTGGAAAAAGGGTTGGGTAAATTATTGCTGAACGAAGCGAAAATAGCTGCCGACCTAGAAAATAACTGGGCAGTAGTGGCAGAAGCCATACAAACAATTTTGAGAAGGGAAAACTACCCCAACCCATACGAGGCATTGAAAGACCTTACCCGTGGCAACAATGCCATTACCAAGGCATCCATGCACAAATTTATCAATAACCTTTCTGTAAGCGATGCCATAAAAGAAGAATTATTGGCAATTGCACCAACAAATTATACGGGGGTGCTGGCTGAGTTTTAGGTTCTAATGGTTGCCAACCTTCAAAAGGTTGGCAACCATTAGAACCTAAATGTATCCTTACTTAAGACTTACCACTTATGACTTACGACTAAAGCCTCTTCAACATCTCCAGCCCATTCAGCACTTTATTCAAATCCTGTGAACTTATTTTTTTAAAGATGGTCGCATTGTTCATCAGGAAAATAGTACTATTAGTCCGGGCGGCCGTTTTTACGGTGGTAACATCGCAACGAAGCACGGTAACGTTTTCTTTCTCCAATCTTTTTATTTCATCTTCACCTTGCGAGGTAACGTAGAAAAATGGCAGGTGGTTGGCACTGCAATAGTTTTTTATCTGCGTTAAAGAAAGCAGCCATTTATCAAAATTGGACGGGAAGGTGTTGCCAATCATCAGCACATACTTTGGCGTGGCAAACAATGCCTGTGTAGTATCGTTGCCACTAGCGGTTTGCAGGGCAAAGTCTGTAATTTTTGCCTCTCCCGTGCCTTTCCTTATTAGTTTGTCAAAGCGGTTTATGTATTCATAAGTACTGTCAAAATCGGCTGGGAAATGGCTTTGGTCAAACTCAATAGTCTTGCCATTTTTTTTGTACTGGTAGGTAATCACAGTGCTGTCTGGCACATAATTCTTGGGTTTTTGCATTTGCTCTACAATGTTGTTGCCAGCTTTAAAGGGTAGGCAATCCACAAAAGGCAGGTAATTCAACACAATATCCTGCGCAAAAATACTAGCCACTAGGCTAAGCATCAGTATGGCATTGGTTACAAAGCGGTTGAAATATGGTTTAATGTCTTTATTATAAACAAAAAGAACAACAATAAGCACCAGCAAAACCAAATCTTTGGCAAAACTCATGGCGGGCGTTAATGGCAGGCAATCACCTAGGCAGCCACAGGTTTTTATTTTGCCGCTTAGCAAAGCGTAGCCTGTGAGAAAAGTAAAGAATACAATCAGTACTAGCAAAATACGGCTTATCAGGCTCATCCTGAAACCCAGCAACAGGCCAATGCCGCAGCCTACTTCTAGCACGTTCATCATAATAGAGAGCCCAAGGGAAAAGTTATTGAAGAAAGGTATGCCCCATACTTCAAAAAACTCCTGCATCTTAAAACTAAGCCCAAGGGGGTCGTTTATTTTTACCAAGCCTGAGAAAATAAAAAGCAAGCCAACTATCCAACGGATGATCAATAAAGTGTTTTTCATGCAACAGCACCAGTTTATATAGTCAATAATTTCAAATGGGGTAACTTTACGGCATTGCAAGATAATAGAAACGAGAGAATGTTTAGACTAAACTGTGCTGGAAGGTTGTTAACATTTAACAAACCCATCGTGATGGGGATAATCAATGTTACCCCCGACTCTTTTTATGCCCATAGCAGGCAACAAACCATTGACGCTGTAATTTTAAAAGCGGGGCAATTATTGCAGGAAGGCGCAACTATCCTTGACATTGGCGGCCAAACAACAAGGCCTGGCAGCGAGCCTATTGATGCCGATACGGAAATCAATAGGGTAGTGCCTGTAATAGCGCAATTGTCTGCCGCTTTTCCCCATGCTTATATTTCTATAGATACTTATTATGCCGCCGTAGCCAAGGAAGCTGTTGCGGCCGGTGCGATTATTGTAAACGATATAAGCGGCGGCACCATGGATAGCAGCATGATACCCACCGTTGGCCATCTAAATGTCCCCTACATCTGCACTCATATACAAGGGACCCCAAAAACGATGCAGCAAAACCCAGTTTATGGCAATGTGGTAACCGAAGTATTGGATTTTTTTATAGAGCGGAGCGATACCTGCACAAAAGCGGGCATAAAAGATTTGATTATAGACGTTGGCTTTGGCTTTGGCAAAACTATTGAGCATAATTATCAACTGCTAAAATGCCTCTCTAGCTTTGCCATGCTAGGAAAGCCCTTGCTTGTTGGCGTTTCTAGAAAAGGGATGGTGTACAAGCCCCTTGGCATTACCGCCGAAAGAGCCCTGAATGGCACTACGGTTCTGCATACGCTGGCCTTGCAGCAAGGGGCAAATGTTTTAAGAGTACACGATGTGAAGGAAGCGATGGAAGTGGTGCAGTTGATGGAAGTAGCGGGTTATTTTGCATATTAAAGTGAATCAAGGAATTGCTTTGCATTGTTCAAATGTGCTTGCTGTTTCGTACTAGGCATTTTATCAAAAGTCATCACCAGCATCCCTAGCCTAGGGTTCTCCAAAAAGAAATCCCTGTGCATGTGCATAAATCGCCAGAACAGCCCGTCCCACACATTTTGCCATTCCCCTTTTTTATAATCGCTCATTTTCATCAAGTAATTGCTGCCGCTAATGTATGGCTTGGTAGACATCAACCCGCCATCGGCAAATTGGCTCATGCCATACACATTGGGTACCATCACCCAGTCGTAAGCATCTATAAACATTTCCATGAACCAACTATACACTTCATTGGGGTCAAACTCGCATAGCAACATAAAGTTTCCCAATACCATCAGCCGTTCAATGTGGTGGCAGTAGCCAGTGTCCAACACTTTTTTTATGGTTATGTCTATCGGTGCTATGCCTGTAGTGCCATCCCAAAAAGAAGCAGGTATTTTCCGTGTAAACCCCCAGTAGTTTTTTGTCCGCTCTTCCCGGCCTTTCAATTCATACAAAGCCCTTATAAATTCCCTCCAGCCAATAATTTGCCGTATAAAGCCTTCTATAGAATTCAAGGGTATTTGTTCATGGCTGGCATATAGTAAGGCCTCTTCAACAATAAATTGAGGGGTTAATAAGCCTACATTCAGCATAGGTGCTAAAACACTGTGGTGCAGCACACTTTCGTTTGAAAGGATAGCATCCTCATAAGCACCAAACTCGGAAAACCTTAACTTAAAAAAAGCTTGCAGCCAAGTTTTGCTCTCGGGATAAGTGCATGGGTACGCAAAATCGCTATTCAGCTTGCCATAGTTGTTGGGAAAATATTGCTGCGTGTAGGCAATTGCCTCTTCATAAAACATATTGGGCTTTAAAAAATCGCATCTAGGCGGCGTTTTACCTTTAGGGTATTTCAAGCGGTTCTCATCGTCAAAACTCCATTTCCCCCCAATGGGGCTTTGTTGTTTTTCCAGCAATAAGTTCCTGCTTATCCGCTGGTGCTTATAAAAATCGGTTTGGAACATCCTTTTCTTGCCAGAAAAATATACCGCATTGTCTTCTGAGGTATTCAGGAATAGTGGTGTGCGGTTTTTATTTATCCCAATGCCATTATCCTTGCAGGCTTTATGAATCCTTTGCTCAAGCCAGTAATCGGTTGTGTCTATATATTCTAGGGCAGTAACCCCTTGTATTTTTAAATATGGGATTAGTTTCCTTACATCAGCCAAATCACTGAACGAGTCGATATAAACTACAGTAACTTTTTTTGATTGGAGGTAATGCTCATAAAATTTCATGCTCGCCCTGTGAAAAGCAATTTTCTGTTTGTGAAAATTGTATTGCATGAAGTACAACCACTCCTCAACCAAGTAAATGGTGTCGCATGTTGTGGCGAGTATGTTTTGGTCGAATAATTGATGTGGGAAAATGATACCTGTCTTGCTCATATTGTATGTTTTCTTGCCCTGCATATATCGCTGCCCTATTTTACTTCATCGTATTTCTTCTACCATTTAAACAAACACTTACCTTAAGTCATAGCTTATAAGGTAAAACTAGGCTAATTCTTTTTTTGTAGTGCTGGGGGTTTTCGCTTGGGTGCATAAAAGTTTTTCGCATTTAAGCGGCTTTTATGGAATTTTTGGTAAATCCAGTTACTGTATCCCAATTTTCATTTAGATATATTGCTTTGAGGTTAATCATGTGCTGTCCGCCCTCCTTGCTCCACCTTTGCCCAGCATTTTTCATCCGGTTTTGTATCAATGTCCTATGTGCAGATTCTACTGCCCCAGAACCTATTATCCCAGCCCCTATTGTTCTATATTTCTTATAATCCATCCGCTTTATATTAGGTTCATAGTAAGCTATCAGCTTTTCAGCAGCATCCTTGCTTTTTCCTGTTGCGGCTATCCTTATATTCCCAATTACTGTTTCTATTTGGCTTTCCAACAATAAGGCTGCCTGCTTTTCTGCCCATAGCGAACCTTGCGCCTTATCCCCAAACGCCGCCTCCTTAAATTGGTGCAAATGTTCCAGTGCATGATAATAATCCAAGATTGCGATTGAACCCGGATAGGCGTCCTCTATCCAGTTCCTTATCCATGTAGCACCGTCTGAGAGGAACACCAATTGCTTGTCGGGGACTTCATAGTTGCCCAGTATTGTATCCACATTGGCAGTGAACAGTTTGCTTCCCCCCCAGATGCCCGTAATACTGTGAATGCCTTATCCAGCTTGCATCCCCGTTAGGGTCGATACAGTCCGATGACTTGAACAGGCGTGCCACCTTCACTTCTTTCCAGCCATCGTCCCTTGTGAACAACATGGAACCGTCAACGGCAGCATACAACACTTCTTGGCTTTTCACGGTAGGCAGGCTGGGCTTCAAAAGAACCGAGTCGTCCCCACATGAAGCACCATAAAAGTCGGTAATCGTATTGACCTGCATAGCGCTGACCCCTATGCCCAGAAAGCGTTTCACTATGTCATTCCCCTGCTCGTAAACATCCAATTGCCCTGCATACGTGATTAAGTCCTGCAGCAGCGGGCTGTACCGGAACCCATTCACATTGCTACTAAAGCAATGCGAATTACTGATTACTATTGTCCCGAGGGTAGTTTGCAAAGTTTTTTTTTCGCTTGTCATTGGGTAGCTCCCCGAGATTAGCAGACAGGATGTCCTGACCCATCTTTCTTAAAATGGCTACAAATTCTTTCTCATAATCATAGAAATTATCTAACCCATTCAAGGCATCGATAGAATCATAATGTTTGGAGGCTAGGTCAAGAAAACACGCTTTTGTCATAATTAATTACATAATGTTCCCTTATAAAACGTATTAACAGCCTACTTTAGTATGTAAATAAGCGAAAAACTTTTATGCACCCAAAGGGTGCATAAAAGTTTTTCGCTTTGCTAGTACAAAGCTAACTGTATAGGATGAAAACATCTGTTTGATTGGGCTGATGCCATCGGCATCAAACGTTTATAGAAAACAGTTGATACACAACACATATGCGACCCCTTCGGGGTCGAAGGATAGCGGGCTTTTTGATTTCTATGAACGTAAAATCCCGATGGGATTAGCATTTAGATTTATCAAAATGCGGGTGGCTGTAGCGAAAAACTTTTATGCACCCTTTTAGATACGGTGCATAAAGTTTTCGCTTGGGCTCCTATTTTTGATTTGTGCTGGAGCGTACCCTAATTTATAAAAACCTTATCTTTGTTGTATAATTGCACTTGGCAAAAAGCATTTACAAAGCTAGTGTTCCGTCAGTCTTATCGTAGTTCTTTTTTTATTAATATTAAAATAGTAGTTTTTGAAAATTAGGGTATTATAATTCCTTGTCAATAAATTATCACTTTACTATCATAAAATGATTAGTTTATTATCAGCTTCCTATCAATAAATTATCAGTAACTGATAGTAAAATTATCATAAATTATACTTTTTTTTCTACTAAAAATCCACTAATATTATTGATAATCAATGGTTTACAAAGAAGTCGAGGATTAAAAAAAAAATCTGAAGCAGCAAAAAAGACTCAAAATTGGCAAAACTGAAACTATTTTAATAAAATAACCTGCAAAAAGGATATTATAAAAAATATACAACTGCCCCTTTTTTGTCCTTCCCCAGCATACTCCTTCTGCTTTGCATGAATTTGTCGCTACCTTTCTGGATAAGTAGGGGCGGGTAGGAGCAGGGTTGCGCTAAGGTGAATTTTTACTAAAAAAGCGAAAAACTCTTATAAAACAAAGTCATTGCAAATAGTGCTGTAAAGCCCCGAAGGGATGTTATATACTATCGATGGGTATTGCCCATCGAATAAAGAAAAGTGTACCAATGACAAGGTTACTTTTAGCTAAACATCATTTGCTTATTGGGATACTTTTATGCACCCGTTATATTAAGAGTTGTACACAGCAACATCTCAAAAAAAGAATTAGCACCAGATCCGAAAATATTTTTTTCCTATTCTTTTTAATGAATTTTGTATATTTGTACCAATGCAACGCCGCAGTTATCTGCGGCGTTGTATTTTTTTTTGATAACCCCAGATAAAAATAATAGGATATGAGCGAATATGTAACAAAAGAAACGTTTGATAAAATGCGTGAGGAACTGCAGCACATGAAAGGGGTAGAAAGGCCTGCTGCATCCAGGGCAATTGGCGAAGCGCGCGAAAAAGGCGACTTGAAGGAAAATGCGGAATACGATTCTGCCAAAGATGCGCAGGGTATGCTGGAAGCCCGTATAAAACAATTGGAAGGCGTAATTGCCAATGCCAAAATTGTGGATCCTACCACCATCGATATTAGCAAAGTAACCATTTTAACCAAGGCTACTATTACCAACTTGGCTACCAAAAAGGTGCTTACATACCAGATAGTAGGCCAAAAAGAAGCCGATTTGAAAGCAGGTAAAATATCTGCATCCTCGCCAATTGGTGCAGGGTTGTTGGGCAAGGCTGTGGGCGAAATTGCCGAAGTGCAAACACCAACTGGAATCATGAAATTTGAAGTGATGAGTATTTCTATTTAAATAATTGCCACGAAAGCATACGCTTAATGAAGCAGGAAGTTTTAATATATAGCCCCTACATTTGTAGGGGTTTTTCATTAAAATGAATCCTAATTTAAAACTCAAAATTTAAAATAACAATAAGTGACCATTTTTTCAAAAATCATCGCAGGTGAAATACCTTCCTTTAAAATTGCTGAAAATGATAAACTGTATGCTTTTTTGGACATTTCCCCATTAACGCATGGGCACACACTTATTGTGCCGAAAATAGAAGTGGACAAACTCTTTGACCTGCCAGATGATTATTTAGATGGGTTACTTGTTTTTGCGAAGCCAATTGCAAAAGCTATTCAACAGGCATACCCCTGCAACAGGGTAAGCATATTAACTGTAGGGCTTGAAGTGCCACATGCCCATGTGCACCTGATACCCATGAACAGCACCCACGATATGAACCTGATGAATAAAAAATTAACCCTAAGCAAAGAAGAATTGAAAGCAGTGCAGGAAAATATATTGGGATATTTGTACCGCTGATTAAATGATTTGAATGATGACAATAATTATTCCTTGCGGTAGTATATCATTAGCCTTCAAAATATACTACGGTGCAATTTTTTTTTGTTAGTAAAAGGAGGAAGTCTTTGGCAGTTTAGAAAGCCACATTCAAATTGCCGATATAGCCCCACCATTTTGCCCAACGGGAAACTGTTTTAAAGCCCTCCAGCTCGCTATATTCTATTTGGTCCATTTTTACACAAACCATATTGTCGTGCAGGCAATCAGTATTGCCAAATTCTTTTTTTTCTTTTGTAGATTTAACGGCTATGCCTTTGGCAGTTATAAAAAAAGGGTTGCCTTTTTTGTAGAAGAAAAGTTCCACAGGAAAAGTGTCGTCTGTGTGCTTTTGTTCAAAATTGCCATCCAGAGGAAAGTACAACTGGCCGTTGTCGTCCATTACCATGTTTTTCTTGATGCCTAGTACTTGCTTGTGGCTTTCGTCCAAGCAGCGGTACATCATCGCTTGTGCAGAATCTTCAATGCGGTCTTTAATAAATTTTAAGTGTTTATCTGTATTCATGGCATTTTTGTTTATAAAATTAAGGGAAAAAATTGTGCCAACAAACAACAAAAAAACTGTGGATTTTGGTACTCGTTTTCAATATGGATACCATTGGTTTTTGCTACTCAACTACAATTTTGGTTAATTTGCCACTAAGACACGAAGACACAAAGAGGCACAAAGTTTTAAGGGAAGAACAAGAAAAGGAACGGTAAAACTATTGATAACATAAGTTTTACCCTTCCTTTTCTTAGTGCTTCTTCGTGTTTCTGTGCCTTTGTGGCTAAAATCCTTTGCTTATTCAATTTTTTTCCCGTGGAAATGCTGCGTGGCAACCGAGTGCTTATTGGCATTTTTTGCTTTTAGCAAAGAAAGTACTTGGTAAAAAACAAACTTAGGGATACCCGTCAATGCCTTGTAAATACGCTTGTCAGTAGGCGAAAGCAACAAGGCTATAAAAAAACCAGCCACAAACATGGCAAAGCCAATCAGCCACAGCACTGCTATAAAAGGGCTAATAAAAACATTGGCTGCCATCAAGAAAAAAGATAGGATAAGAAAAATGAACAATGGCGGCCTCAATAAAATAAAGCCAAACAAAAATTGGTTCCAGTTGGCATTGCGTATGCCCAGCCCTATAATCTGGAAGCTGAATACAAAATACTTGAACCAGGTATTGATCCAGCGAGCACGTTGCTTTACCAACTGATCCGATTGCGAGGTTTTTTCGTCATATACTACCGCATCGGCTGTGAACGCAATACGGTAGCCACGGCTAAGGATTTCTTTTTGCAGCACTTTGTCAAAACCAGCACCTGTTATGTCTAAATGCCCTAGGCATTCTTTGTATAGCTGTACCGTGAACGCCATGCCAGACCCTGCTAAGGTGGCAGAAGAACCCACTTGAAACAATATTTTACCATCGTAAAAATGGTAATACACATCCCTTGCCGCATCGATACAGGCATAAGTAGTGTCTAAATTTTTAGCTTTCCGCTCGCCCTGCACGGCAGAAAAACCTGCATCGAAATAAGGGTTTAATTGAGATAGGTAATCTGGTTCTACCAAATTGTCGCTGTCAATAATTGTAAGCCTTTCGTGCCGCCTTTTAAAATTGTTAATGGCATAAAAATGCGAGCGTGTGTTGCTGGCAAGGGTTTCTTGCGGCCTTAGCACAATTACACGGCTATCGGCAAAATGAAGGTTGCTCACATCGCACTTATCGGCCACGATGTAAATAAGGTAATTGCTGTATTGCAGGCGCAGCAGCGAGTCTATTACTGGTGGCAGGGTATGCGTTTGCTCGTAAGCGGTAACAATAATGGCGTAGTCTGCTTCGCCGCTGGCCTGGCTTGCAGGCTTGGTATCAATGGGCAATTTCTTTTTGGGTAAAATGACATACAAAAGGTACAATACCAGTGGCAGTGCCAGGTTGTACCCAATAAGCAGTTGAAAGCCAAGCCAAACCCAATAGGCAATATGTAAAAATAGGCTAGTCATCGTTATTTTTTCTTTTCTTTTTCCTGTTTTTGAATTGATTAATGAGCCTTTTTAACCTTGATTTACGGTTAGAAACCTTGTTTAAAATAAAACCGATAAATTGCTTGTCAATGCCCCTAAGATAGTTGATTTGTAAATCTTTAGTGCTTGAGATAGTTTGGTTTGCCTGAAAAATAGCCAATACTTTTTCTGCCATCACTACCCACTCCTTCGATTTGTTCATGTTGTCCAAGGCGTTAGCATCAATAATAATAACGTCAAAGGTATCTTTTAGCACGTTTATCTTTTGTTTTACAACATGTTCTTCGCACAATTCAAACAGAGAAGTATCGCCACCTTTATTTGCTAATACGCTAAACCCGTCATTGCTAACCATATCGAGCAAATGGAGCGTGCCATTTAAATAATCTTCCAAAAAGAAAGGAGACTTTGTAATTTCAGTTATTGAAGGAAAATCAAAATCGCCGTCTATCAGCAATACTTTTTTATTGGCCATTGAATAGGCGTATGCAAGGCTAAGTGCTGTGAAAGACTTGCCCTCGCCCTCTGAAATACTAGTAACAGCTAACACATGGCTATCCTTCATTTCCATTTCTACCTCAAACCTTGCCGAGCGGAGCAGGGTTTTGTAGCGTTGCAGTTCTGTGCTAGGCCTATTGCTATTCCATACTGACTGCAAGTTCAATGATGTTTTTTTCAACAGCGGCAAATAGCCTAAAACAGGGATATTGGTTTTGTTGGCCAACTCCCTTGATGTTTTAAGACTGTCGTCTAAATAAAACACAATAAACAGTACCACTATATACAAAACAACTGGCACTACGCCGCTTGCTGCTGTCAAAATCATTTTTTTAGAAGGTGCAGCAGGCCCTGGCATGGCCATTTCAATTTGCTTGATACGTGGCGAAATGGTTGACTCCATTGAGGTTTGGTTGTATTTTTGCAATATCTCAATATACTCCTTGCTGGCAATATCTATTTCTGTTTCAAACGATTGAATCACGGCTTCGTGCGGCACTAGCTTGTCGTAAGCTGCATTTAGCGAGTTTATTTTGTTTTGCAAAGAAGCAATGCTGTTTTTGGCAACTTCTAGCTGCACTTGCAATGTTAACTTTTGCGATATTAAATTGGTTTTAGCCGACAAAGGGTCTGTAATATACTTGTCAGACTGTTGTAGTATCTGGGCTGTGATGATGCTTTGCAGCGAGTCAATTTTTACTTTTATTTTAGGGTCGTAATTGCTGCTGATGTATTTCTCAGTATATCGTTTAAGGATGTCTTTTGTGGCCAGCATTTGCTGGTTTAGTTTTATGAATGCAGTTTCTACATACATCCTGTCTTGCGGGTTAAACATATTGTCAATGCTTCTAATGGCACCCGCATTGGCCAGAACGTCTTTTTCCGTTATTTCTTTCCTCGATTCAAAATCTGCTATTTGCGCATAAATGCTCTTGGCTTGCTCCGCTAGGTTTAGCACCCTGTTTTGTATTTTGTATTCTTTCAGGGCTTGCATTTTGGCGTTCATAGAATCCCTTTTTTCCTGTAGCAGGGTTTCTAAAAAATCAACGCCCTTTACATGGTTTTCTTTTACAATATACCCGTAATAAGCCACAAATTCGCTGCAAATAGAATTAATGACAAACGCACAGAAATAGGGATTGTCACCTTCAATTTCTAGGTCAATGAAATCGCTGTTGCTCACCCTGTAAACAGACAGCTTTTTCTTTAGCGATTCTAAGTCGTAACCCATCGAGTTTAGTAAGTCGTCCAGCTTCTTTTGGTCTGCATCATACAGGTACAACGACTCCCTTGAAGTATATTTCTTTATAAAAATATCCCTATAATGCGCAACTTGGTTTTGGTCTAGGCTAAGAAAAAGCTTGCTTTTTTTCCTGAATGTAGGAGTACTATCCTTTAGGTCGTGCAATATCAGCAAGTACGACACCTGGTCTAGTATTTTTTTTAATTGGATAGACTGTATCAGGTTGGCAAACTGTAAATTGATTTGCGACTCCTGTGCATCCTGCTTGCTGTCTAGCACCTGTGCCTCGGTTTGGTCCACCAATCCTGTTGCCAATCGCCCTCTAGAGGTAAAGCTTTCGGGCAGGTGCTTGGTGAGTGTAAAAGTAAATGCAATGGCAATCAGCGACGATGCCAGGATCATGAACTTTTGACGGTAAATAAGGTATATAAAGTTGCGTAGCTCCATTATCGTACGTCTTCTAATTTTTTACATATAATTTCTTCCAGCGTGCTTTTAGATACTAGCAAATTGCCTTCAGACGCAATGATATTTTGTTTCTGCTCGGTAAAGGCAATAATTGCCTTGTTGTAATTTTCAAAGGTCTCTTCTCCTTTTTCAAATTTATATTTAATTATCTTATAATTTGCTTCTATGTCAACAGCGGTTTTCGATTGCAGTTTCAAAATAGTCAATTGCTGGATATATTTATAGTATCGGCTTTTAACTTCTGCTTCTATGTTTAGGTCATAGGCATCCTTGTCTAGGTTGGCAATAAGCAATTCATTTTTGCTTTGCCTAATAGTATAGGGCTTTTGTAAAATGGCAGCCAAGTTTAGAAAAACGCCTACCTGATAGCCAGACAAAACCGGTGCCGACAAGGAAGTAGTGTTAGTAGGGCTGTATGCCAAGGAAAAAGTAAGCAGATCGTACCAAGATTTTTTTGTTTTGGTTACATTATCCTGCGCCATGATTACCCTGCGCTCAAAACTTTTCATTTTTGGGTAATTGATTTTGGCTTCGTCAATTAACTTTTGAAGTAATTTATAATTTATCTCAGTATAAATAGACTCCTGTGCATTGGCACAAACAGAAAACGACAAAACAACTAAACCGAGAAATATTTGTTTAAAGCAGCCCTGCATTTTTAATATTTGTTGATAAAATTGTTTTTTGAAATATACAAGTTTTTGTTATTACTCGGGTATTTTTTGCCATAAAGGCACAAAGAAGCACAAAGTTTTAAAGTTAAGTATAGAAAAAAGCATGTAATCTTTTCTTTTTCCTTCTTAGCGCTACTTTGAGCCTTCGTGCCTTTGTGGCAAATACTAGCTAGCACTAACAGCAAAGAAAGTGAAATGTGGCTGCAATATCATATTAAAATATGCTATAGCTGCCTATTTTGGTTTTTAATCACCCACATACCCATTGGGGTGCATAAAAGTTTTTCGCTTTTTAGTGAAAAAATACCCTACTATAACCCTGCCCGCCCTTATCCCAAAAAGCCGGAACAAACACCCCCAGGGGCAAGAAGATGGGATGCAAAACGAGGACACTTATACAATTTCTATACTATTACTTTTTCTGGGGTTTTTATTAAAATAGTTTCAGTTTTGACAATTTTCGGTTTTTTTTCCTATTTGCGATTTTTTGAAAAAACGTCCCCTTGCCTTTAAATCATTGATTATCAACAATAAAGGCAAATTTTAATGCGTATTTTGTGCCTATTTTGTGCATATTTTTTGAGTGATTCGTGCATACTTTTTGCGTATTTCATGCTCATTTTGTGCGTAATTTTTGCGTATTTTACAGCCATCAATACAAGGCTAATTTTTTAAGCTAAAACTATCTTAATATTAATAAAAAAAGAACATTGATGCAAATACTAGTTGATAGCTTGTAAAATGTGTTTAACCTAGGTTTTTAGCAAGGGCATTTCTGGCACAAAGATAAGGTTTTTAAAAATTAAGGAATATCGCCACAAAGCGAAAAACTTTTATGCACCCTACCCATTGCTGAGGCAAAATTTAGTAGTAATATCGCACTGCGAATGATAGATACGGCTCAAATAAAAGATACCTTGGAAAAAGAAACGGGCATGGTTTTTCAACCAACGCTTTCCTTGGAAGATTTACAGCATGCTTTGGCTATTTATATCAACCAATTGATTGTTTCAAATTTTGAGAAGCTCGTTTTCCTATTGTACCGCATAGATATTAGTGAAAAATCGATACAACAATTGCTCCAGCAAGCCACTACCGCAACGGCTGGGGAAACCATTGCCAAAGCCATTATAGAAAGGCAATTGCAAAAAATAGAACTGCGTAAAAAATATACACCACCAGCCAATATTGCTTCGGAAGAAGAAAAATGGTAGGGAGATTTATTCTGAATTTTTCATCTTAAATGTTGAATTAGACAAAACCTAATGCTCTCTTCCGGGGATGAAGGAAAATTATTGCGATTAAAAAACTACTTACCGTATATTCGTACTATCATGGCAACAAGCACTATCGTCATTATCGGCATCGTACTCTCCCTGCTGTTCATTGCCTTTTTTGCGGGCTATGAAATAGCTTTTATCAGCGGCAACCGCTTGAACACAGAGCTAAAAAAAAAGCAGGGCAAACGCAGCGGCCTTATCATATCCCGTTTCATGGAGCATCCGGCTCAGTTTATTGGCACTTGCTTGGTGGGTCTGAATTTTTTTTTGGTAGGCTATGGTTTATTGTTCGACGAATTGCTTAGGCTTACTTTTTGGAATCCGCTCCATATCCAAAACGAGTACTTGAAATTGGTGTTCGATACCTTGTTGTCTGCCGTTGTAGTATTAATTGTCGGTGAGTTTATACCAAAAGCCATTTTCAGGGCTAAGGCTGATAGTGCCTTGCATTTTTTTGCTCCCATTTCCAGTTTTTTCCATCAATTGTTCCTGCCAGTTACCAATTTGTTCGTGGGCATATCCCAATGGATACTCAAATATTTATTTAATGTAAAAACCGGAGATAAATCCAGTGCATTCAGCAAGGTTGATTTAGAGCATTTTTTCCAGCAAAATAAAGTGCTGGACGAAGACAAGCAAGAGCTAAATACCGAGCTATTTGAAAATGCCCTAAGCCTTCCCGGCATCAAGATACGCCAATGCCTAGTGCCCCGCACAGAAATAGAAGCCATTAGCGTGAACAGCACCATGCAAGATGCTGCCACCATGTTTATTACTACCCGGCTTAGCAAACTGATTGTTTACGATGTCAGGATAGATAACATAGTTGGTTATATACACCAGCTAGACCTTTTTAAGAAACCTACATCTATTAAAAATATTATACACCCAATTCCCGTGGTGCCAGAAACCATGAGCGCCACCGATTTGATGAATAAGTTTTCTAAAGAACGCAAAAGCATAGCTTGGGTAGTGGATGAATTTGGAGGCACAGCGGGCATCATTACCATGGAAGATTTACTGGAAGAAATTTTTGGCGAGATACAAGACGAGTACGACACCGATGATTTCGTTGAAAAGCAAATAGCCGAGGATGAGTTTATTTTGAGCGGAAGGCTGGAGTTAGATGCCCTAACAGAAAAATACAACTTGCAATTTCCCGAGCATGATTCAGAAACCCTTAGCGGCTATATCATTAACCACCACGAAACCATACCCAAGCGCAGCGAAAGCATTATAATAGAAAACTACCAGTTCGACATCCTTACTGTCAGCGATACAAGGATAGACATGGTAAAGCTAAAAATACTGAGATAAGTAACCTTCTTTTTAATATAATAAAGAACAATATGTTCCTAAAAAAATTAACCCTCCATAATTTTAAATGCCTCTCAAATATTGAATTGTCATTTGAAAAAACACAAACCACAAACCGGAAATGGACTTTGATTTTAGGCGAGAATGGAACCGGGAAAAGCAACATTTTAAAATCAATTGCTTTAGTAACATTGGGGAGCAATGCTTTGGGCGAACTTTTGGGCAATACTGATAGCTGGATAACATTAAATGAGAAAAGCTGCACAATAAGAGCTGTGTTGGAAACTAAAAAAGGAGAAGAAAGAATTATTTCCTTGCAGTTTAACAGGGGGGATAACCTTTCCAAAATCATTTCCAATAACAGAGATTCTCTTCACTTGATCGATGATGCTATAGAAAATGCAGACCGGAATTATTTTGTAGTTGCTTATGGAGCAAGCAGGCGCTTATCCAATGAGGTATTCTCCAATTTTGAAAAGAGCAGGAATGGCCGTTCAATCAATGTGAGAAATTTGTTTGATAATGCTTCCACATTAAACCCTTTGACTGCTTGGATTATTGAGTTGGATTATCGTTCAGGTAATGAAGGGATAAATTTAGTAAAGGAAGCGTTGAATGATTTCTTGCCGGGAATTGATTTTCATTCTATTGACAAAGAAAAAAAGCAAGTATTGTTTCAAACTCTTGATGGCATTGTTCCACTTGACCAGTTAAGCGATGGCTATCAAAACATGGCAGCATGGATTGGGGACTTGCTTTATAGAATTACTGAAACGTTTAAAGATTACAAAAAGCCATTAGAAGCAAGAGGTTTGCTGCTGATAGATGAAGTGGATTTGCATCTTCACCCCAAATGGCAACGAATGTTATTGGACTTTGTGGGGAATAAGCTTCCAAACTTTCAGGTGGTTGCAACAACCCATTCGCCCCTTACCGCACAACAGGCAGACAAAGGAGAACTGTTTGCCTTAAAGCGAAACGACAATAATGTTGTAGAAATAATCCCTTTCATAGGCTCGCCAAAATCACTCTTGGTAAATCAGCTACTAATGACACCGGTTTTTGGTTTAGAAACAGACGAGAGCTATGAAGTACAACAAGCAAAAGAAACGTATGAATTATTGAAATCAAAAGATGGTTCCTTGAATAGTGGCGATAAAGAAAAAATGAAAGTGGCAAAGCAAAAGTTAAAAACGATGCTGCCGAAAAGAACAGCTCCTGCATCAAGTGTAAAGGAAATGGATTTGCTAGAAAGAATCGAAACCAAATTAAGCATCAAAAAATAATGTATGATAGCTTTAGAACGAGAAAGGACTACTCAAGCCATCAATGCTAAATATAGAGGGGTGGATAAAAAAGCGAAGGATAAAGAATTGATGTTTGCTAAAAGAGATTTTCTAAATGACCAAAACAAACCTGTTGAATTCAAAAGCACATTTTGGAAAACGGCTAAAACCCAACTGAAAAAAGAGAGCGGGGGAAAGTGTGCCTATTGCGAAGCAAACACAGAAGTAGTTGCGCACGGCGATGTGGAGCATTACCGGCCTAAAAGTATATACTGGTGGCTAGCTTATACCTACGACAACTATTTATACGCCTGCCAAATTTGCAATCAAACCTATAAGAGCAACAATTTTCCTATTGGAGCAAACCAATTCCCTATTCCAGTTATTGCTAAAAATACAACAGACCAAGAGATTGAACAGTTAGCAGGAAATATTTCACCTGACCCAATTGAGATTGCTTTGAATTATTCACTTCAACAATTTTTAGATAACCATAAGGCAGAGGTTGCACTTTTATTAAACCCATATTTTGACGACCCTGCAACTTATTTTGCCTATGAAGCAGACGATTTAATAGAAGAAGTGAAAATTGTTCCTACACAACCAGCGTTTGCCCATCATGTTAAAGCAGCCGAAGATTATTATGGCATCAACCGGATTGAACTTAAAAACATAAGATATTCAGTTTACACAAAGTTCCGAGCCTTTAAAATGGCTTACAAAGCATTGGGAGATGAAGTTGTTAAGAGAGAAGTGAAAAAGCAAATTGAAGATATGCTTTCAAACAAATATCTATTTGCGGGCATGAATAGATATTTTGATGGAAAGTTTTAATCCAAAACTCAAATCCATATACAAAAAATATACTTTCAACTGGTTCCTGCAATTATTGCGAAAGAATAGTTTTTATATAACAAGCCTGTTTACAACTAGCCTTAGCTTAGTACCAACTAGCCCACGTCAAATATTGGTGTTGTTACTTCCCACTTCTGCTTTCAACTAGCCCCAATTCATAATTCATCCTCCTCTTTTTTTCCGTTATTTTTGCCGCCACAAAAATATATAAGCAATGGCATTAAGCGCAGATATACAAAAATTGGAAAGGCATTTTGTGCCGCAGGATTTTACAGTAACCACATGGGAAGAGCTAGAACCCTTTTTTAAATTGTTACTGGAAAGGGAAATTGACTGCAAGGAAAGCCTGGAACAGTGGCTGAAAGACATTAGCGAAATAGAAGCCGTAGTAAGCGAGGATGCCTGCTGGAGGCAAATAAAAATGACTTGCGACACTACCAACAAGGCACTAGAAGACTCCTTTACTTTTTTCTGCATGGAGATACAGCCCAAGCTACAGCCTTATGCAGATGCGCTGAACAAGAAATTAATCGCATCGCCCTTTACCAAAGACCTAGATCAGGATCAGTTTTTTACCTACATCCGCAGCGTTAAAAAGAATATCGACTTGTTCCGGGAAGAAAACATACCGCTTCAAGCAGAGTTAAGCGTGATGCAGCAGCAGTATGGCGTGATTGCTGGCAAAATGACCGTGGAAGTAAATGGTCAGGAATATACCTTGCAGCAAGCTGCTAAATTCCTAGAAAATGAAGACAGGGCTTTGCGTGAACAAGTATACCGGAAAATACAGGAACGCCGCTTGCACGACAAAGCAGCCATGCACGACCTATATAGCCAATTAATTGGTAAACGCCACCAAGTAGCACTAAATGCAGGCTTTGACAACTATCGAGATTATAAATTTGTGGAACTAGGCAGGTTCGACTATACCAAGGAAGATTGCTACCAGTTTCACGAAGCTGTGAAACTGCATGTGCTGCCCCTAATAAGTAAAATATACGAAAAGAAAAGAAAGAAGCTAGGCCTAGATACCCTGAAACCTTGGGACACAGAAGCAGAACCTGCGGGCATCACCCCATTGAAACCTTTTACTAATGGTAATGATTTATTGGCAAAATCGGAAGCCTGTTTTGAAAAATTAAACCCATTTTTTGCCGACTGCCTCCGCAAGATGGATGAACTGAAACATTTTGACTTGGAAAGCAGGAAGGGCAAAGCACCCGGGGGGTACAACTGCCCACTTACAGAAAGCGGTGCACCATTTATTTTTATGAATGCTGCTGGGCAAATGAGCGACGTAACCACTATGGTGCACGAAGGCGGACATGCCATCCATTCTTTTTTGTCGCACGGGCTGGAATTGAGCGCTTTTAAAGAATACCCAATGGAAATAGCCGAAGTAGCCAGCATGAGCATGGAATTGCTCAGCATGAGCCATTGGGATAGCTTTTTTAGCAATGCAGACGACCTGAAACGTGCAAAGGAGCATCAACTAGAGCGTACGATTACCATTTTCCCTTGGATAGCCATTATAGATAAGTTCCAGCATTGGGTATATGAAAACCCTTCGCATACCCCAGAAGAAAGGACTAAGCAATGGTTATCAATTCTAAATGAATTTTCTACGGATGCCATTGATTATTCAGGCCTTGAATTATACCGTGAAATAGGGTGGCAGCGGCAGCTGCACTTGTTTGAAGTGCCATTTTACTACATAGAATATGGCATAGCCCAATTAGGCGCTATAGGTTTATGGATGCAGTATATAAACAACCCAGAGCAGGCTTTGCAAAACTATATTAATGCCTTAACCCTTGGCGGAACCAAGACATTGCCTGTTTTGTACGAAACAGCAGGGTTGAAATTAGACTTGTCGCCAGCATATATCAAAAATCTGATGGTATTTGTAAACGAGCAAATGGAACAGTTGTAGCAACAAACATCCAAATACCATTATATGCAAATAATAGAGGTAAACAGCAGTGTTACCGAAAAGGAATTTATTGAAATAAATGCAACGCTTAATAAGGGCAACCCCTGCTTTATCCGCCCGCTGGACAAGGAAGTGAAGGAAACCTTTAACCCGCAACACAATAAAAACTTTAAGCACGGCGATGCCAAAAGGTGGATAGTTGTTGGGGGTGATGGAAAAACCATTGGCCGCATTGCCGCTTATATAAATGAAAGGTACATTAACAGGGGTACTGATTTTATTACCGGGGCAGTTGGCTTTTTTGATTGTGCCAACAACCAAGATGCTGCCAACCTACTGTTTGATACAGCCAAGCAATGGTTGCAAGAACAAGGTGCAGAAGCAATGGATGGCCCCATTAATTTTGGCGACAGGGACAAATGGTGGGGGCTTTTGATAGATGGGTTTAACAAGCCGCCTGTGTATGGTATGTCCTTCAACCCACCATATTACCAGCAGTTGGTAGAGGGCTATGGGTTTAAAAATTACTACAACCAGTATTATTATACCATGGAGGTAGATGCCCCATTCCCAGATAAAATAATAGAGCGCCATGCAAAGTTTAAAGCAAAGCCAGAATACTCAGCAAGGCATTTAACGCTCGACAAGCTGGAAAAATATGCAGGGGACTTTGCAACGGTTTACAATGCTGCTTGGGCACAGCATGGCGAAGCAAAAGAAATAACCCAGGAAGATATACTAAGCCTGTTTAAACAAATGAAAACGGTTATGGACGAACGGCTGGTTTGGTTTGCTTATTACAAAGAAGACCCCATTGCCATGTTTATCAATATCCCTGACATCAACGAATATTTCAAGCATTTTAATGGAAAGCTGGGGATTATAGAAAAGCTGCGTTTGTTATGGATGAAAAAACGGGGCTATTGCAAAAAAGCCACTGGGCTAGCTTTTGGCGTAGTGCCAAAATTCCAAGCTATTGGCGTGGATAGCTTTATAATACAGGAAGTTGCGTTGGTTGTTCAAAATAAAGGATGGTACAATGAATATGAAATGGGCTGGGCTGGCGACTGGAACCCAAGGATGATTAATATTTACAAGGGGTTAAATGGCGTGCAAAGCCGCCATTTAGTTACCTATCGCTACATTTTTGACGAGTCTGTGCAACCATTTGAGAGGCACCCAGTAATGCAGTATAAGTAGAGGGGAGGCAAAGAGGCAATAGGCAAGGGGGCAAAGAGGAGGAAATAGCCACAAAGGCACAAAAACACGAAGAGGCAAAAAGTTTTAAGGGAAGAAGAAAAAGCAAGACAAACGTTTCTTTGCTTCCTTAAAGTGAAAGGGTTTATCTTAAAAGCATAGCCTTTGCGTAAAAACTTTGCGATTCTCTGCGTTTGATCGCTTAGTGTGCTTTGCGTTTTCAAAATAACATTTGGGGAAAGTTATTTTGAAAACGTTACATCGTGCCTTAGTGGCGGAAATCTTATGCTGTTGCTATCCATATTGTTCTTTTATGCACCCTCAAAAACAGGGCCTATTAAAAAAAAACTTATCTTTGTAGGGTAAACGCACTTGATACAAAGCATTTACAAAGCTAGTTTCCAGGAAGAAGTATCGTAGTTCTTTTTTTGCTAATATTAAAATAGTTGTAGTGCTAAAATTGGTGTTGCGTTTATCACCCACAAAGCACTCACTTTTTCTCACAAATCACTCACAAAATACGCACAAATCACTCAAAAAGTACGCACAAAACACGCACGAATCACGCACAATTTTTTTCAGATATTGTTGATAATCAATGGTTTAAATAAGCGAAAGCAATTTTTGAAAAACGGCAAAAGTGGAAAAAAGACCCAAAATGGAAAAACTGAAACTATTTTAATAAAAAAACAGTAAAAATAATAGTATAAGTGTTCTCGTTTTGCACTCCATCTTTTTGCTCCCTCTCCCGTAGGAAAGTTTGTTCCGGCCTTTTAGGATAAGAGAAGCCGGATGGGATCAGGGTTGTGTTACGGTGATTTTTTTACTAAAAAGCGAAAAACTTTTATGCACCCGTTCTTTTTAGGGTTATATTGCCTTGCTAGGCAAGCGCTATTTTGCATACAAGTAAATTTTGCCCCATGTACGAATATTTCAAGGCATTGCACATTATATTTATCGTAACCTGGTTTGCGGGCATGTTTTATATGCCCCGCCTTTTTATTTACAACGTTGAAGCAGCAGAGAAACTAGAAGCTGTAAAACAAATACTACAGCAACAGTTTACCATCATGATGAAACGGCTTTGGTATGGCATTACTTGGCCATCGGCTATACTCACACTCATTTTTGGCCCTGTTGTTTTATTCATGGGCGGCTGGAACAATGTTGTTTTTGAAGAACAGGGCAGGTGGCTGCTGATAAAATTAATATTTGTTATTTTTCTCTATGCGTACCATTTTTCGCTTCATATTATTTTTAAGCAGCAAGTAAATGGCATTTTCAAATACAGTTCACAGCAGCTAAGGGTTTGGAACGAAGTGGCTACCATTTTCCTAATAGCCATCGTAATGCTGGTAGTGGTAAAGCAAAGCATTAGTTTGATATGGGGCTTGGCAGGGCTGGTTAGTTTTATGGCAATATTGATGTGTGCGATAAAAATATACAAAAGCCTTCGGAAGTAAAATGCCAAACATCAATACCACAATATAATATGCAAACTGTATATTTCATATCTGGTTTAGGGGCAGACAAAAGGGCATTTGCTTTTTTAAATTTGTCTTTTTGCAAGCCTATTTTTATAGAATGGATTGTCCCACTGCCGAAGGAAACAATGGCTAGCTATGCTGGTAGGTTAAAAGCAGTTATTACCGAACCCAACCCAATTCTAGTTGGCCTGTCCTTTGGTGGGATGTTGGCAACCGAAATGGCAAAGACCGACCCAACACTAAAAGCCATCCTTATTTCCAGCAACAAAACAGCTAGTGAGTTCCCTTTTTGGCTGCGGCTTGGCAAATACTTCCCCATATACAAATGGATGCCAGGGAGCGTTACCAAATCCCGTCCCGCATTCCGCTTCTTTTGCTGGATGCTAGGTGCAAAAACAGAAAAAGGGAAGAAATTACTCTGGCAAATTATCCAGGATACAGACATTCCATTTTCCCAATGGGTGATAGAAGCCATTATGCAATGGGGCAATGATGTTATTCCCCCGAACATTACCCATATACATGGCAAGGCCGATAGGCTGCTGCCTTATTACCTTATCAAGAACCCTAATTATACCATACCCACCGGCGGCCATTCAATGGTAATGGCTTATGCGAAGGAAATTTCAGGGTTGCTAAAGGTATTGATTGATAAACCGTAAAGATTATTTGTAACAAGGGCAGTTAAATAGCAAAACGAGTAGCTAAACCATTTTTACTTACTACTTATGACTTACTACTTATTACTTACGACTACTTATTTACATTTGCCGCATGAGCAAGTTTTTGATTGTAGGGCTAGGGAATGTAGGCACAGAATACAACCACACCCGTCACAATATTGGGTTTGATGTGCTAGATGCATTTGTGCTAAAACACAATGGCTTTTTTCAAATGGACAGACTGGCATACAAAGCCGAGGTAAAGTGGAAAGGCAGGGTGTTTATTTGCATCAAGCCTACTACCTACATGAATCTAAGCGGCAAAGCGTTTAAATACTGGCAGCTAAAAGAAAACATAGACATTGAAAATACACTAACCATAGTAGATGACCTTGCCCTGCCCATCAACAAGCTGCGACTGCGTGCCGCTGGCAGCGATGCAGGGCACAATGGGTTACGGGACATACAACTAACACTAGGCACAGACAAGTACCCAAAACTACGCTTTGGCATCGGCAGCCAGTTCCCCAAAGGGATGCAGGTAGAATTTGTTTTGGGCAAATGGTTCCCGGAGGAACGCCCCCTCATTATCCAGAAAATAGACAAGTGTACCGAGGCTATTGAGCAATTTGCCACCATTGGCATAGAAAAAACCATGAATTTCATAAATAATTTAGCCTTTACACAATAAATCATATACAAAAACAGTTTATAAGTAGTGGAATACAATATATGTAGCAGGGTCTAGCAACAGCCACTTCAAAAAGGGGTGCATTTGCAGCTATATAATTACTATTTTAATACTACTACCATGAAGATTTTTTGTGTAGGGCGGAATTATATTGATCATGCAAAGGAGCTTGGGAACGACGTGCCCGAGGAGCCTGTCATTTTCATGAAGCCTAAAAGTGCTTTGTTACAGGCACATACACCATTTTATTACCCTGAGTTTTCAAACGAGCTTCATTACGAGGCCGAGGTAGTGCTGCGTATATGCAAGAATGGCCGCTATGTGCAAGAACGCCAGGCCTCTAAATACTACAATGCTTTTTCATTGGGTATTGATTTCACGGCAAGGGACATACAGAACGAGCTAAAGAAAAAAGGCCTGCCTTGGGAAAAAGCAAAAGCTTGGGACAATTCTGCTGTTGTAGCCAACTGGATAGACATTACGCCCGATAATGCCAAAAAGCCCGTTTCTTTTTCGCTGAAGCAAAATGACCTTGTTGTTCAACGGGGCAATACAAAGGACATGATTTTTTCTTTCAGCCAAGTAATAGCCCACATCTCTAATTATTTCTCTTTAAACATAGGCGACATGGTTTTTACCGGCACCCCAGCGGGTGTGGGCGAATGCATGCCTGGCGACAAGTTGGAAGGATTTATTGAAGAAACAAGCGTTTTTGAACTGGAAATAAAATAGCACCCTTTAACACGATTAAAACAAAAATTTTGAAAACAAAAAGTATTCTGCCATGCTGAACCGAGATACATTATTACAAGCATACCGGCTAATGGTTACGGCAAAAGCCATGGGCGATACATTTGAAGCCAACAGGCAAGCCTGTATTTACGAGCATTCTACCTCTAGGGGTCACGAAGCTATACAGATAGCCACTGGCATACAGTTATTGCCATGCGACTGGGTAAGCCCGTATTACAGGGATGACAGCATGTTACTTTCGCTCGGCTTCACGGAGCATGAGCTGATATTGCAACTGCTGGCTAAAAAAGATGACCCATTTTCCGGTGGGAGGTCTTATTACAGCCACCCAAGCAACAAAGATGGCGTTCGGCCGTCTATCATACACCAAAGCAGTGCCACGGGTATGCAAGCGATACCCACCACCGGGCTTGCGCATGGATTGCAGTTTTTAGAAACCACCCATTCTGCCTTGCTGAAAAAAGGCGAGAACGGCGAATGCCCAATTGTGCTTTGCTCTATGGGTGATGGCAGCGTAACCGAAGGCGAGGTAAGCGAAGCATTGCAATTTGCTGTTTTAAAGCAACTGCCTATTGTATATTTAGTACAGGACAACCAATGGGGTACTAGTGCTACCGCAGAGGAAACACGCACGTCCACTGCTTTTGAATATGCGGCTGGCTTCAAGGGGCTACACAGAATGCAATGCGATGGCAGCGATTTTATGCGCAGCTACGAGACCATGCAGCAAGCCATTGCTTATGCAAGGGTAGAACGTAAGCCAGTGCTTGTACATGCCCGTGTGCCATTGCTAGGCCACCATACCAACAGCATACGCCGCGAATTTTACCGTGACAGGGAAGATTTACTAAGGCATGGCTTGTACGACCCTTTACCCAAAATGAGGGTATTGCTAAACAGTGCAGGTTTTAATGACCATGATATTAATGAAACAGAGGCAGATGCGCAAAGAACGGTAACAGATGCTTTTGACAAAGCAGTTGTAGCAGAGGAACCAGATGCTACAAGCGTGGAAGACAATGTTTTTGCGCCTACACCAGTAACAGAAGAAAAAGGCACAAGAAGCCCTAAGGGAAGCGAGCAGGTAATGATGGTAGATGCAGCCCTACATGCAATAGAGGAAATAATGGAAGACCATGCCGAGGCGGTTTTGTATGGTCAGGACGTGGGCAGGAGGCTAGGTGGCATTTTCAGGGAAACCGCAACCCTTGCTGAAAAATTTGGCGACAAGCGTGTGTTCAACACCGCAATACAAGAGGCATACATAGTAGGCAGTACCGTGGGCATGTCTGCCATGGGCGTGAAGCCCATAGTGGAAGTGCAGTTTGGCGATTATATTTACCCAGGCTTCAACCAGTTGGTAAGCGAGGTTTCAAAATCCAACTACCTTACCAATGGCAAGTTTCCAGTAGGCGTGGTTTTGCGGGTGCCAGTAGGCGCTTATGGCGGCGGTGGCCCATACCATAGTGGTAGTGTAGAAAGTACATTGCTGTCTATCAAAGGCATAAAAGTTGCTTACCCATCTAATGCCGCAGACATGAAAGGGCTGATGAAAGCCGCTTACTATGACCCAAACCCTGTGGTAATGCTAGAGCACAAAGGCATATACTGGAGCAAAATGCCTGGTACGGAAGAAGCAAGAATGCCAGAGCCCTCAAAAGATTATATATTCCCGCTGGGCAAAGCAAGGGTAGTGCAAGCTGCCGAGGCTGCTCATATAAGAACAGGGGACACCGCTTGTATCATTACTTACGGCATGGGGGTATATTGGGCAAAAGCCGCTGCGAAAAAATATCCCGGCCAAGTAGAAATCATAGATTTAAGGACATTGTTCCCGCTTGATGAAGAAATGGTATTTGAGGCGGCCACCCGCCACGGCAAAGTGATAGTGCTAAGCGAGGAACAGCAAAACAATTCTTTTGCAGAATCGCTATCCCTGCGCATATCCAACAGCTGCTACCATTTCCTAGATGCAAGGGTAGAGGTAATTGGGGCTTTGAACCTGCCTGCCGTGCCTACCAACCTTATCCTAGAAGCAGCAATGCTGCCTACGGTAGATAAAGTGATAAAGAGGCTTGACAAGCTATTGAGGTATTAGGGGAAATAAATTAAGGTTTAGAGATAAAAAGTTGCAGTTAAGTGATTAGCTGCAACTTTTTTTGCTAATCAAAGTTGCCAAAAAAACTTACTTACTAGCGCAAGTGTTTAGCTTTAGTTCATCACTTGTACCTATTAAAAAAGGCAGTTTTTAACTTGTAAGCATCGTATAATAAAAAACACTGGTTACAACGCTTTTTTATAACCATACTGTATCTTAAAGACAATATTCAGTATTTTCATTATAGTCGTGCCTCAAACATCAATACTGATGCTAAAAAAAAGGGTAGTGGTTAGTTAAGCATTAATGAAAATTTGAAATGCGTATTATTATTATATAAAGATTATCAAATAAATGGAATGTTATGGGTTGGCAACAAAAAATTGGAGCAACCAATTTAGACTAACTAATTATACACATAAATTTGTTGCTCATCAAAGAACCTCGCGAGAGTAGCCACAACATTATAAAGGAATTGATTAAAATACGAAATGTAACAATCTGATTAATTATGCTTTTTAATTCTATACATTTTTTTGTTTTTTTTATTATTGTAACTACTTTTTATTTCGCTATCCCATATAAAAACAGATGGCTATTGCTATTACTTAGTAGTTGTTATTTTTATATGGCATTTGTGCCTATTTATATATTAATTTTAGGTTTTACAATTCTGATAGACTATTTTGCTGGCATTTATATTGAAAATGCAAAAGGACACAGGCGTAAGCTATATTTAATTTTTAGTTTGATTGCCAATATTGGTGTGCTTGCCGTTTTTAAATACTACAATTTTTTAAACAGCAACCTTACTTATTTTTTTAATGCCTTTGGCAAAACCAATCCTATTCCTTATTTATCAATCCTATTACCCATTGGGCTTTCTTTCCATACATTTCAGGCAATGAGTTATACCATAGAAGTATATAGGGCAAACCAAAAGGCAGAGAGACATTTTGGCATTTACGCTTTATATGTAATGTTTTACCCCCAGCTTGTTGCAGGCCCGATAGAGCGGCCCCAGAATATATTGCACCAGTTTAGGGAGCAATTCGATTTTAACTATGACAGAGTTACCAGCGGGCTAAGGCTAATGGCATGGGGTCTTTTTAAGAAAGTGGTAATTGCAGATAGGTTGGCAACCTTGGTAGATGCTGTTTATAATAACCCACACCATTATAACAGTTTTAGCCTTATTGTTGCTACTGTATTTTTTACCATTCAAATTTTCTGCGACTTTTCTGGCTATTCCGATGTGGCCATTGGCACGGCAAGGATTATGGGTTTTACCCTAATGACTAATTTTAACAACCCATACCAATCAAAAAGTATCAGTGAATTTTGGAAACGGTGGCACATTTCATTATCAACCTGGTTTAGGGATTATTTATACATCAGCATTGGGGGCAATAGGGTTTCAATCCCCCGCTGGTATTTTAATCTGTTTATTGTTTTTTTAGTGAGTGGTCTTTGGCATGGGGCCAATTGGACATTTGTTGTATGGGGTGCCCTGCATGGCTTTTATTTGGTTTTTGCACTAGCTACTAAAAATATAAGGGGAAAAATTAGCACAAAAATGTATATTGACAATGTACCTTTTTTGGATACGATAATCACCTTTTTATTGATTGCCTTTGCATGGATATTTTTTAGGGCAAATGATATAAACTCTGCCATTTATATTTCAACGCATATATTCACTGGCATACCAAGCTTAATACATAAACTTAAAACGCATGTCCCCATTTGGGAATTCATGGAGTTTGGGAAAGGCTATTTTATTTGTTCCCTTTTATTAATCTTGTTTCTAGAAACAATCCATTACCTACAAAGCAAAATAAATATTGGTGCTTTTTTTATTAGAAAACCTACCCAGGTTCGGTGGATTATTTATTTAGGTATAGTAGCTGCTATTGTATTGCTTGGTGTTTTTGAAGAACGCCAATTTATCTATTTTCAATTTTAATGCATGAAGAAGCTATTAATAAAAAGCCTTTTAATAATTACCATTGCCCTTGTAAGTGTAATTATTAAAATATTGATTTCTAATTTCAGTGACTTACGCCAACTGTCATATAAGGTGATACCTTTCAATAATGTATCTAATTCAATATGCTTTAAAGCAAAATTAGATCAGATGCCAATTTCACATAATTTCAAAAGCTGCACTTTTCTCATTGCGGGGTCGTCCATGAGCCTAAATGATATTTCAGGAAAAATTATTGCGAACAGGACCAATGAATGTGTTTATAACATTTCTTCCTGGGGTTTTAAACCAGTGCAAACTATCGAGTTTTTAAACCTAATAAAAAACAATAAGCTTAAATACATTTTTATAGCATTTAATAATATTGATTTTGGGAAGGCAGATGTAAACATTGACTTTAAGGCAACAGATGCATATTTAAATGGCAATAAACTAATAAAGTATTGGGGTGTGATTAATAAATTTAATTTCAACACCTTTTCAAAAGATTTACACTATAGATACAGATTTTCTAGCATCACCAATTCCTACGAATCAATTGCGTTTGATGAATTTGGTTCTGCACAACTAGACCATGAAGGCTTTGAAATTAGCAAAAAAAGATGGGACACTTATCAAGACACTACTGGCTTTGGTTATTTTTATAATAGTGTTAATACCTTAGGCATTGTTTGCAAACAAAGAAAAATAAATTTAATTTTAGTTTATCTGCCTTGCAGGCCCAATTTGCAATCCGCCCAAAATATTATTCAAAATCAAGCGGTTTCTAAAGTTTTAAAAAAGAGATTCGGCAACGCTTTCATTGATATTCAAAATATACATATTCCAATAAGCCAATATTGCGATGCAACACATTTATTTAGGGAGGGGGCAGAAAATATTACTAACTTAATAATTGACTCACTAAATAAATCAGTTTTTCGATAATTTATTTAACCTGTAACATAAGCATTATCATTTTTATTATTCAAAATTGTAGGCTTAAAAATAACCATTTATATGATAGCTGTAAGAATTGAGGGTCGTTTAGGAAACCAAATGTTTCAATATGCATTTATATATTCAGCATCAAAAAAATTACAAGCAAATTTTTATATTGATAAAGGAATAGAAGTGTTCAAGCTGTATAACTATTTTGAAATTGAAAAGGATTTGCATTATCCACTCGACAGATTTGTATTTTCGATAAAGGGCTATAAAAATATTTTTCAGTACCACTTACGGAGAGTGTATTATCAATTAGCCAATTTTATATTACTTAGAAATGAAATGGTATTAGAATATGATAACTTGCCTGCAAAGGCATTCCTAAAAAATTTAATTGATAACAGGCTTTATGTAGGTTTTTATCAGTCTGAAAATTATTTTAGCCATTGTGCTGAAGATATAAAAAAACTGTTTTCCTTAAAAAAAGAAGTAGCTTATTCTTACAAAAGGTATAAAGTTCAGTTTCCTAATGATAAAATAATTGTAACCATACATATAAGAAAAACAGATTATATAGGTATGGAAAATAGGAATTTGGGTGGGGCAGATTTATCGCTTCCATTTTCCTATTACCATAATGCAATTAAAGAATTGAATCGGGTGAACCATTTTTTTATTTTTATTTCTGATGACCAATCGGGGATAGAAGAGGAGTTTGGCTATTTACCGTTTAAATATATTTCGTATGACGATGAAATTATTGATTTCCAGCATATGCTTCATGCAGATATATGTATAATAGCAAATAGTACGTTTAGTTGGTGGGCAGCCTATTTAAATAAGAATCCCCAAAAAAAGGTGATAGCTCCTCAGCATTTCTTGGGTTGGCGAATTGGAACACAGGTTCCGCTAGAGATATATCCTTCCACCTGGGCTTTAATAAAAGTTGGATGAGTATATGAAGAAATACAGATTAAAATGCAATCATCCCGTCGTTATAGGTGTGTCCCATTAACATATCTAGACCGCAAAGTAGCATACCCCTACGAAATTTGTATCTTATTAGTTGTTTAGTTTCATTACATTGTAGAGGGTATCTTTCAGCGCCCAATTACTACCTCTCCAAGCCATAATTTTAAAACAAAAAAATGTATATAAGCTTTACAGGGAATATTTCACCACAACATAGCTTTGGGCATCCACCATTGCTATCTGTGCTAGTTGAATTCACAGGCTACAGGCTAGCATGCAAAGAACCCGAATACAAGGAGTTAAGAGGCTGTTAAGCTCAAACAATTCTTCTTTTGGGAATAATTGTGTTACTAAATATATTTTTTTACCACTGCAATAGCCTTCTGCCACACAATCAAGTCCTTATAACTTTTATTTGTAACATGCTATTTTAATTTATAAATATTCTCTTTGTTTTTTAATTTAACTCTTCTTCTCTCTTATTATTAATACTCGCAACGATAAACTCTTTGCCCCATTGCCTGTTTAGATTATATTCAACATCTTTTCCGTTGCTTTTATAGCCGCAACAGTCTGGTCGCTATCAAGCCCACGGGTTTTGAATTCTTTTCCGTTGTGCAGCCAGGTAATGATGGTTTCGCAAAGCGCATCAGACTGCCCTCCAGGTGGTATACGCACTGCGTAATCAGTCAAAACAGGCAGTTCTATTTTTTTTAGTTTGTAAATTTTCTTTAGTGCATTTACAAAAGCATCGTACTGGCCGTCGCCTTGGGCATGTTCTTCAAACAACTCATTGTTTATGCTTACTTTCAACGTAACCGAAGGGCGCAAGTTTTTGGAATGAGTAAGCACATAATTCTGTATTTGCACTTTCTCTATAATGGTAGAACTGTCCAATACATCGGAAATAATGTATGGCAAATCGGCTGGGGTAACTATCTCTTTCCTATCGCCCAACTCAATAATGCGTTGGGTAACTTTCTTTAAGTCGTCATCGCTTAGTTGTATCCCTAGTTCCCGCAAGTTGTTTTCAATATTTGCCTTGCCACTGGTTTTGCCCAAGGCATATTTGCGTTGGCGTCCAAAGCGTTCGGGCATCAAATCGTTGTGATACAGATTGTTCTTTTTGTCGCCATCGGCGTGTATGCCCGCCGTTTGGGTGAAAACATTTTCCCCAACCACAGGTTTATTGGCTGGTATGCGGAAACCTGAAAAAGTTTCTACCAGTTTGCTAACGGAGTACAATGATTTTTCTTCAACAGAAGTTTTTACATCCTTCACATAATCGTTCAACACCGCTATAGCACTAGCTAATGGGGCATTGCCAGCCCTTTCGCCCATGCCATTAATGGTAAGGTGCAAGCCTTTAGCACCAGCTTTTACAGCTTCCAGTACATTGGCCGTGCCTAAATCATAATCATTATGTGCATGGAAATCAAAATGCAATTGTGGGTATCTTGCTGCAAGTTCCGATATATATTCAAACGTTTCCGAAGGAATTAAAACACCTAGTGTATCGGGCAATAAAACCCTTTTTACAGGTTGATACTGCAAAAAATCTAGGTATTGCAATACATATTCTTTTGAATGGCGCATACCATTGCTCCAGTCTTCTAGGTACACATTGCATTCCAAGCCTTTGCTTTTTGCTAGCGCAATCACTTTGGCTATGTCTGCAAAATGCTCTTCTGGCTTTTTCTTTAGCTGATGGGTTAAATGGTTTAAGGAACCTTTGGTAAGCAAGTTCATCACTTTTGCCCCGGCATCCAGCATCCAGTTTACAGATGTTTCACCATCCACAAAAGTCAATACCTCTACCCTGTCTAGGAAGCCATTGGTAGCAGCCCAGTTGGTAATTTTCTTCACTGCCTGAAATTCACCTTCCGATACCCGGGCAGAGGCAATTTCTATCCTATCAACCTTTACTTCGGTAAGCAAAAGCTGTGCAATGGTTAATTTTTCAGAAGCGGAAAAAGATACCCCATTGGTTTGTTCCCCATCCCGAAGGGTGGTATCCATTACTTCTATATGACGTTGCAAATTTTTCAAATTTCTTTATTAATTAGTTGCCACAAAGGCGCAAAGACAGAAAGTAGCACAAAAAAAGTTACTTAATAAAAATGTATTGAACTCTATAAATTGGCTCAACTCTTTGCCTACTTGCCTATTGCCTTACACTGCTTTCGCTTCTGCAAAAGTCAATATTTCTTCCTTCATGGCTTGCAGGTAATCAATATCGTCAAAGCCATTCAATAAGTTGTGCTTTTTGTAACCATTGATATCAAAAGATTCACTATCACCAGTTGCCAAAAGGGTAATGGTTTGTTCAGGCAGACTGATTTCCAATTCTGTTTTAGGATCGGCTTCTATGGCCTTGAATATTTTTTCTAAAAAATCAGGGGTTACCATTACTGGCAAAATACCAATATTGATGGAGTTGCCTTTGAAAATATCCGCAAAAAAACTGGAAACCACGCAACGGAATCCATAGTCATAAATAGCCCAAGCAGCGTGTTCACGGCTGCTACCGCTACCGAAATTGTGCCCACCAACCAATATTTTACCGGAGTAAATAGGGTTATTTAAAATAAAATCTTGCTTAGGGGTGTTGTCGTTATTGTAACGCCAGTCTCTAAACAGGTTATCACCAAAACCTTCACGTTTTGTTGCTTTCAAAAAACGAGCAGGTATTATTTGGTCGGTATCTATATTTTCTATCGGCAATGGTACAGCCGTACTTTTCAAAACCGTAAATTTATCGTAAGCCATTTTTTCAATTGATAATTAATAATGAATAATTGATTTTTTAACCGCAGAGGGCGCAAAGTTTTTTCGCAAAGGACACAAAGTGTAAAAATCCTCCTTGCCTCACCTAAGCCATTAACTCCCTTGGGTCGGTTACAAAACCAGTAACAGCAGCAGCAGCGGCAACCAATGGACTGGCCAGCAATGTGCGGCTACCTGGCCCTTGCCTTCCTTCAAAGTTTCTGTTGCTGGTGCTTACGGCATATTTACCCGCAGGTATTTTGTCGTCGTTCATAGCCAAACATGCAGAACAACCCGGCTGGCGCAAAGAAAAACCAGCTTCGGTTAAAATATCTAATATGCCTTCATCTTTTATTTGTTGCTCCACAATGTGCGAACCTGGTACTATCCAAGCGGTGATATTGTCTGCTTTTTTCCTTCCTTTTACAATAGATGCAAAAGCCCTGAAATCTTCAATACGGCCATTTGTACAGCTACCAATAAACACGTAATCTACCTTTTTGCCAATCATGGCTTCTTCTTCTTCAAAACCCATGTAGGCCAAAGATTTGTGGTAAGTAGCCACGCCACCTGCTAAATCTAAAGCTTTAGGGATATGCTTGGAGATGCCCATGCCCATGCCTGGGTTGGTGCCGTAGGTAATCATTGGTTCTATATTGGCAGCATCAAACGAATATTCTTTATCAAAGGTTGCACCTTCGTCTGTTTTCAATGTTTTCCAATAAGCCAAAGCCTTGTCCCATGCCTCGCCTTTTGGTGCTTTTTCACGGCCATTGATATAATTGAAGGTAGTTTCATCCGGGGCAATCATACCGCCTCTTGCACCCATTTCTATACTCATGTTGCAAACGGTCATACGGCCTTCCATGCTCATGTTTTCAAAAACATCGCCTGCATATTCCACAAAATAGCCTGTTGCACCTGCCGTGGTCAATTGGGCAATAATATAAAGCGTAACATCTTTTGGCGTAACGGCTTTGCTTAGTTTGCCATTCACGTTGATGCGCATTTTCAATGGCTTCGGCTGCATGATACATTGTGAAGACAAAACCATTTCTACTTCAGAAGTACCGATACCAAAGGCAATAGCACCAAAAGCACCGTGGGTAGAAGTGTGAGAATCGCCACAAACAATGGTCATGCCCGGCAAAGTGATGCCGTTTTCTGGTCCTACCACGTGCACGATACCATTTTTAGGATTACCCAAACCCCAATGCGAAATACCATATTTAGCAGAGTTGCTTTCTAAAGCATGTAACTGGTTGGCAGACAAGGGATCCGCTACTGGCAAATGCTGGTTGATAGTAGGTGTGTTGTGGTCGGCAGTAGCATAAGTGTTCTTGGGGAACATTACACCAATACCCCTGCTTTCTAAACCTAAAAAAGCTACCGGGCTGGTTACTTCGTGGATGAAGTGCCTATCGATGAAAAATACATCTGGGCCATCTTCAATCTTGCGCACCACGTGGGCATCCCACACTTTGTCGAACAAGGTACTTTTATTATTGCTCATTTTTTTCGTTTTTAAATTGGTTTGCAAATATCTGTCTTTTTGCCACATTTATGTAGTAAACAAATCGTTTGTGTTGCAAATGTATAGCATACATATATGACGATATTATACTTACTTTGTCAATTATCAATACTTTATAGGTATTTATGGAATTGAGGCATTTAAGATATTTCCTTGCATTGGCAGAAGAACTGAGCTTTATCAAAGCATCTGAAAAGCTATTCATATCCCAACCACCACTAAGTCGACAAATAAAGGAATTGGAAGACGAGCTAAACGCCCGCCTTTTTGACCGTAACAATAAAAGGGTACAACTGACAGAAGCTGGAAAATACTTTGAAAAAGAAGTAAGGCAACTCCTACAAAACTTGGATAATATAGCCTTGAAAACACAAAAGATTAGTAAAAGTGTTAGCGGTGAGTTTAGGATTGCCTATATCAGTTCTACCTTTTCGGGTGATATAGCAGAGTTGATAAAATTTTTATCCGATAAATATCCCTTTGTCAATTTTAGGTTATACGAAATGCCTACTGCCAGCCAGATAGCTTCTTTGGAGCAAGGCGAAATAGATTTGGGCATTATTAGAGCACCACTATATTCCCCGAAAATTAAAGGCACGCCTTGGTTTAGGGACAGTTTCTCGGTAGTGTTCAATAAACAAAAAATAAACCTGGCCTCCGAAGATGAAATTGGGAAATTAAAAGAAGAAACCTTTGTGTTCTTCAATAAAGAATATGCACCCAACTATTACAATTCGCTATTAGAAATATGTGCTTTTTATGGGTTTATTCCGAAAGTAGTACACGAGGCAAACAATATTTCTTCCATCATCCAATTGGTGAAAAATGGGCTGGGCACTTCCATTGTGCCTACCAATATTTTAAAAAGCCATAATTATCCCGAACTGGGCTTTATTGAATTGAAAAAAGTAAACCTGTTCACGGAAATATTATTGGCTACCCCACAAGGCGATGACTCCGAGATAGCTAATGAAGCCATCGCTTTTTTGTTGCATTGGTAATTAACCACTAATTAAATGAGTTCTGTAATTTTAATGATCAAAGCCCTTGACTCTAAAATTTTTATTAAACAGAATTAGCCCAAATTATGGCTAATTCTGTTTTTAGCGTGCTGGTGAGTACATATCTGTCATGGTAATTCCCCGCTAGTCCACCCCAAAAATAGTGTTGCTGGTGCGCTGCCTATGGCGCGTAACTTTCGGTAAGTTCCGACGTTGATTCCATAACTCATAATTCCCCCATCATGGGGGCATTTTGGGACACTCATGGGGACATATTTCCCCCATATAGGATTGCCCTTTTGTACAGGTCCCAAATCAATCCCAACTTTGTAGTATGTCTTCCCTTGTTTTCGTTGGTTCAATCCCTAAAGTTGCGCTAGCCTTGGTTCACTGCCCCGTGGGACAAATTTTAACAAACAAAAAAAACGTCATTATGAACTAGATCCGTACTCAAAAAGCACTCACAAATCACTCACAAAACACTCAAAAAACACTCACTTTTCACTCACAAAACACTCATCTTTAAAAACATAAAAGCACTGTATTTCAATGAGTTACAATGATAAATGCATGAAAATTAAATTGAGTGCGCCAAAAGCCAGCCAAACCAAGCGGGCAATGCCCCTGAAATGGGTGATAAAGTTTTAGCTTTGCACCATCAAGGTTGAACGAAATACTAGGTAGGCACTCACCAGCACCTCCCAAAAAGAATTAGTCAAAATCATATCCTTGTGGATATATGCCTTTATATTTGTTATCATAAAAAACAACTATTTATGCCTGCAAAACTCGCCAATGCTTTCTATTTTACTATTGCCACATTCCTATTAGCAAGTTGTGCTGATGTTGCCAGCGTAAGGCAAAACAAACAAGCATATACAGCCATTGAAAACAAACAATACGGGGAAGCGATTGAAATATGCAAGCAAAACATAAAAGACAACCCGAAAAACCCTTTTGCTTATAATATAATGGCCTCTGCCCTTTCTGAAATGGGCAACAATACGCTTGCTTTGGAAAAGCTGGATGCCGCCATTAAAATTGCCCCAAAATATAGTTACAGCTATTATCAGTTGGGCTATATTGCCTCAAGCATGAAAGAGGATGCCAAGGCATTGGAGGCATACAATAAATGTATTGCACTTAACAAGAAGTTTGCCTGTGCCTATAACAACAGGGCGATTGTAAAAGAACGGCTTAACCTGCATGACGAGGCCTTGCAAGACTACGATAGCTGCCTAACTTTGGAAGAAGCCCTGCATTGCACAGCTTATGCTAACGAGGCATTTATATATGCCAATAGGTACAATTATACAAAAGCACTGGCACTAATAGATAAATCTATCCAAAAAGACCCAGACCAGCTTTCACAGTATAGGCATCTTAAAAACAACATTTCAGAAAGCAAACTATTAGACCAGGCCAAAGCAGGAAAGTGGGATACATCTATCGTGAATAAATTATTGAGATATGGTGATGCGTACAGTGTAAAAGGCTTTCTCAAAATAGGATTGGGCAGGTACGATGAAGCAGCCAAATGCTTTGAGTACAATCGAAAAATACCAGGCATATATGCGCTCACATGGTGTGGCAAAGGCTATATTGCCGCTTTTGAAAATAAGGAAGATTCCGCATTTGCCTACCTAAGCAAGGCAATTCTGATGAACCCTGAAAATGATTTTGCCTATTATCTCCGGGGCAGGCTGTTTGAAAAAACAGGCAATTGGGAAGCTGCAAAAAATGACATGGACTCTGCTATACATTTCAGCGAAAACGATGCAGCGGCCTATTTGTGCAGGGGCAAATGCTATTTGGCAAGCCACAATACCCAAGAAGCGATTGCTGATTTTACAAATGCCATTCAAAAAACAGAGTACCCTTCTGCAGCATACAACGCAAGGGGGTATGCCTATTTCCTAAGTGGCCAATACCAAGAAGCAGCGAAAGACGATTCCCTTTCAAAAGCAACTGCCCAAAAATGGCAACAGCCTTTTTATGGGTATGGCAATAAACTGAAAAATGAATTAGGAAAAGGGAAGAAAACCAGTAATATAACAATAGCTTGGCAATGCCCTGTTTATGATGTAAACGATTTGGCAGACAGTGGTAGGCTGTATGTTAAAGAATCAAAAGACTTGTATTTGAGCCTTTCGGTTGCTTCCGATAAACCCATCGTTCCTGGCCATTTGTTTTTAATGCAAAACGGGCAATCATTGTACAGCACCCCTGATACCAAAATGGTGGCAGTTAAAGAAAACAAAGCCGTTGGGGAAAACCAATACTCCTATTCACGCTACTTGCATTTAAACAAAGGCATATACACAATTTGGTTGAGTTATGAAGGCGAGGATTCTCAAAAGCTAACAGTAGTTGTGGAATAAAGCAGGATAGGAACAAGGGTATGAAAGCAAAAGGAGGCACAAAGTTTTAAGTGAATAGGCAAGACGAAGTATATAATCTTTTCTTTTTTCTTGCTAGTGCTGCCTTTGCGCTTTCGTGTCTTTGTAGCTATAAATAGGGCGCAGTACAAAATAAAAAAAGCCCCCTGGTTGATACCCGGCGGCTATGTTGTACAATCAAAAAAAACACAAACACAAACTTTATAAATTATTTTGGTTATTCTAAATTTAGTGTGAGAAAAGGATTGATATATAGGTTTTTAAGGATAGAATTCCAAGCATAATGCTAATATTCTATTGATAATCAATAATTTTCATACAAATTATTAAATATAGCCTGAATAATCCTCACACTAAATTTAGAATAACCATTATTTTTTTACATGACTAAATAAAAACAATATTATGCTACCAATTTTTACTTTTTATACACTTCGCTTTGAGGTTGCTTCACAAAACAATATATTGGCTCCAATTCTGGCAGGTGCAAGGCAAGGCCAATTGGTTTCATAACTCCTTCTATGTTTACACGCATTTTTGTAAGCGTAGCAATAAGGGCTGATAAATCTTTCATGTTAAACTATTTTCATTATGGCATCATTGTCATGGTACAAAGGAAAGAAAATAATTATGAGCGGCAAACCCCTTAAATGAGTGGTATAAAAAATGCCAAAATAGCAAGTTTTGATGAAGATTTTCTAACATTAGTACATTTTATTTGAACTGTATTGCCTCGCTAATAATTTCTACTACAATTTAACGTTTTGACATTAAATTTGTTCAAAGCAAATTTGCAGTTATTTTGCTTTTATAAATTTTGAAATAATTTTGAAAAAGAAATTACACGTGTGTATAGTAATTGTTACTAAAATAATGAATGTATTATGCGCATAGACCCAACCCTACAATATAAAAAACAGAAAGATGCGGCTAGCCAACAAAAAATAACTGCAGTTACCCGCAAAGTGGCCATTTATTTTATATTGATGATATTAGTGTTGCTATTCTTAAAAATGATACTCCCTTCCTCTGTATGATGAACAATTTTCAAATACCCGTTAGCCCACATATACCTAGCAAATGGCAAACATTTGCCGCTACGCTAAGGCGGTGGGTGCTATTTGAAAAAATGCTAAACCCATTTGGCTTCATTTGTTTTACGCTTGCATCGCTTTTTTTTGCTTTTCTAATTGCCACAAAGGGCTTTGTAATAGCAGTACTGCTTATTGGGGCATTGATAATCCCCCCTCTTATTTATTCCTTAGTAATGGTTCCCCAGTTTGGCATACTTAGCTATATTACCCTTGCCTACGCCATTATGTTTTTGCTTAGGCTAGGCGTAAATTTCCCACTAGGCACTTTGATGGATGGCATGTTGCTATTGTTTACGCTCAATTTTTTTATACAGCAAAAGAAAAAGAAACAATGGCAGTTGCTTAAAGGCCCTGTAACCAACATCATTACTGTATGGATCGTTTATAATATTTTAGAGGTGGGCAACCCGGCAGCCGCTTCCAGGGCTGCATGGGTATATACAGTGCGCACCATAGCCGTGGTAGCCATCAGTTATTATATTTTTATTTTCAATATCCGCAGCAAAGATTTCATCAAACGCATTATTGCATTTTGGCTATTTTTTTCCATGTTTGCCGCATGGTATGCCTTTAAACAGGAATATTTTGGTTTTTTCCAGTTCGAGGAAGATTATCTGCACTCCAGCGAGCTAATCATGCAATTGCTTTTCATAGCTGGGCATTGGCGCAAGTTTTCTATTTTTTCAGACCCTGTTACGTTTGCTTACAACATGGTGGCGGCAGCCATGCTTTGCGTGGGGATGCTTACAGGGCCTGTATCGCCTAAAAAAAGGTTGCTGCTACTTTTTATTATTTTTTCTTGTTTGTTCAATATGATTTTTTCTGGCACAAGGGGGGCATTCCCATTGGTGCCTGCCGCTTTGGTGTTGTACGCCATTATTAAATACAGCAAGAAAATCCTGATTTTTGTATCAATAGCCGCTCTGTTTATCGTGGGGCTAATTTTTATGCCCACATCCAACCAAAACATACTCCGCTTCCAGTCTGCATTCCGCCCAAATGATGATGCTTCTTATAAAGTAAGGAAAATAAACCAAGCACGGATAAAGCCCTATATCTGGAGCCACCCAATTGGGGGTGGGCTTGGCTCCACTGGCGAATGGGGCAAGAAATTCTCCCCCGGCACTTACTTGTCCGATTTTCCGCCCGATAGTGGTTATGTAAGGACTACGGTGGAAGCAGGTCCCATTGGGCTGCTTATTTTCTGTATTATGATCTTTACCATTTTAAAAACAGGCATTAACAATTATTATAGCATCCAAGACCCGGAATTAAAATCGTATTGCCTAGGTGCAACATTTGTTATATTTATATTTAATATTGGCAATTTTCCGCAGGAGGCATTGGTACAGTTCCCATCTAATGTGTATTTTTACTTGGCTTCTGCCTTAATTGTTACTACCAAGCGTATAGATGACAACTATAATAAATTAGTATTGGATACTAATTAAGCAAATTGTTTTTTAGTTCCTTAGGAGCTGGATATAGAGCAAGAAGCATGGCGGACAATGAATGCCTACATGGCGGAGAAAGACAAGAATATAGAGGAGAAAGAAAAAGGATAGTGGAAAAAGACAAGAAATAAAAAAAGAACTTGATGCCAATAAAAAGGCGCTAAATGAAAAGAACAAAATATTGGCAGAAAGCCTCCACATGATAGAAGAGCTAAAACGCAAACTAGGGGAATAGCAATCAGAATCATCAACACCTTGATAAAATCGATATAAACGACTGCATGAATAAACCTTTGATTACCGGGCGTGACATTGTAATTGTTGGCCAACAGCCTTGGGATGTGGAAATTGGCAGCAACTGCAAAAACATTGCTGTGGAAATGAGCAAGAACAACCGGGTGCTATATGTAAACTCGCCATTGGATAGGATTACGTTATACAAGCACAAGGCGGAAGAACGGATACAAAAAAGGAAACGGGTAATTAAAGGAAAGGAAGATGGTTTAGTGCTCCTTCAAAACAATTTGTGGAACCTGTTTCCCGACAAAATAATAGAATCTATCAACTGGATAAAAAACCAAGGCATTTTTGAATGGCTTAACAAAATAAATAACAAGCGTTTTGCAGCTTCCATAAAAAAAGCAACAGAAAAACTAGGTTTTACGAATATTATTTTGTTTAATGACAATGATATGTTCAGGTGCTTTTACCTTAAAGACTATTTAAAACCTGCCGCAAGCATTTATTACTCAAGGGATTATATGCTGGCGGTAGATTACTGGAAAACGCATGGCGAAAAACTGGAGCCAGAGTTAATTGCCAAAAGTGATGTTTGCGTGGCCAACTCCACTTACCTTACCAATTATTGCAAAAAATACAACCCGAAATCGTTTTATGTAGGTCAGGGCTGCGAGCTGGAAATGTTTACCCGTGCCGGGGGAACCACTACCCCAGCAGATATGCTAGGCATACCCAAGCCTATTATTGGCTATGTGGGCGTGTTGCAAAGCCTACGCTTGAGCATTGATGTAATTGCACACATAGCAGCAGCAAAGCCCGAATGGAGCATTGTGCTAATTGGCCCAGAGGACGGAGATTTTAAAAAGAGCGTCTTGCACAAAGCCTCCAATGTGCATTTTCTAGGTAGCAAAGATCCAAGCAACTTGCCAGCTTATATCAATGCGTTTGACGTATGTATTAACCCGCAGATAGTAAGTCAGGTAACCATTGGCAACTACCCCCGGAAAATAGACGAATACCTTGCCGTAGGCAAGCCAGTAGTAGCCACAAAAACAGAAGCGATGAGCATTTTTAAAGAACATACTTATCTTGCGGCAACAAAAGAAGAATATGTAACGTTGATTGAAAATGCCTTGGCAACCGATACCATTCATTTACAGGAAGAAAGAAAAATATTTGCATCCTCCCATACATGGGAAAACAGCGTAGCTGCCATTTATGGAGCAATCCTTGCCTAACATATAAAATTACTTATGCACTCACCACAGCCCCTTACAGTAGTAGTAGCCTGCGACAACCATTATTTGATATTGCTTGCGGCATTAATTAAATCTATCGAGGCCAATATCCGGCCAAGGCAGCCGCTTAACGTATATATTATTGAAGACAAAGTAACCCCTTCCAATAAAGAAAAACTCCTACGCTCGGTAAACATCGATATTACAACCCTGCACTGGCAAAAAATGGAAGACGTGATACCTATAGGTATGCAATTGCCGCTTGATAGAAGCTCATACCCATTAAATATTTACATGCGGCTATTTATCCCATACTTTATACCGCACGATATTGAAAAAGTGTTGTACCTAGATGTGGACATGATAGTGCAGGCAGATATAACCACCATTTTTGAAACAGATTTAGACAATCATATAGTAGCCGCTGTCCTAGATCCACGCATCATTACATTCGACAATTCTTGGGGAGGGGTTCTGAATTATGAAGCACTAGGCTTGCTTGGTACTACCCGTTATTTTAATACGGGCTTGCTGCTGATGCAGACAAGGAAATGGCGTGAGCAGGACATTACCACGAAAATTATTGAATGCATTGACAATAATAAAAAATTTGCCAATTACCCCGACCAATATGGCTTGAATGTTGTACTGGCAAACCAATGGCTTGAACTAGATTCACGTTGGAACCATTTCTCCACGATAGACACGGAGCAAAAACCTTTTTTGATACATTTTGTTGAAAGAAAACCTATTTATCAATCATATAATTTCAATGAAGATTTCAAGAAAACGTTTTTTTTCTACCTTCAACTAACAGACTGGAAAAACTTTAAACCCATTGGCGAATCTTTTAGGTATTTCAAAAAAGCAAAAAATATTTGGGGAAAATTAAAAAAAATGTTTTAATCCTATTTTCCAATAGGTAAAGCAATTGAAAACAATGAAGATAGCACATTTAATACTGGCACATGGCGAACCTGAACAGTTGAAAAGATTGATTGAACGCCTCTACCACCCAGATGCCGATTTTTTTATACACCTAGACCTTAAAACAGATATTGCCCCCTTTCGTGCATTTAAAGAAATGGGGCAAGTATATTTTGTAGCCCCGCGGATAAAAATATATTGGGGTGGGTACAGTATGGTAGAAGCTACCCTAAACGGCTTTGAATCCATCTTGGCAAAAGGGAAAACCTACGATTATATTAATTTGCTAAGCGGGCAAGACTACCCGTTGAAAGATATACATGACATCCATCAGTTTTTAAAAGAAAACCCAGGCAAAGTTTTTACAGAATTTTTATTGGTAAACACAGAATGGAAAGAAGCTAAACGTAGGGTTCGCAGGTATTTTTTTACCAATGACCCATTTCCTGGTAGCTATTTTTTAGAAAATTTGGTTAGCTTTTTATTGCCTGCACGCAAGATGCCGGAAAAAATGGAGCCCGTAGGCAAGTCGCAGTGGTTTACCATGAGTTCGTTACATGCAAATTATATACTTGAATACCTGTTGGACTATCCGCATGTAATCAACTTTTTTAAATATACTTGGGGCAGCGACGAACTGTTTTTTCAAACCCTTTTGTATAACTCAGATTACCGATCGGATATGGTAAATGACAACCTAAGGTTTATCGACTGGTCAGAGGGCAAAGCAAGCCCAAAAACATTTACGCTTGATGATGCAGAAAGGCTACAAAAAAGCGGCAAGTTGTTTGGAAGAAAATTCAATAGCAAGGTTGACAGTAAAATACTGGATTATTTAGACGAGCAAGCTGCTATTGCCGCCAGCAATAGACCACTAGAAGAATAACGATGAGGTTACAAGTTTCCTGTTGCTGTCACTTGTAAATTCCATAGTGCTATATTTTATCAAAACGAATAACGGCCAATGAAAAAGGTATCTATAATAACAGTAAACTTCAACCACAGCCACGTAACCGATGAGCTGCTAGATTCTATTTTTGAGAAGAACACTTACCCCAACCTAGAAATAATTGTGGTGGACAATGCTAGTACGCTAAACCCCGTGCCTGCATGGATTGCCAAATATCCGGGCATAACCTTTATACGCTGCGAAACAAACCTTGGCTTTGCAGGTGGCAACAACGTGGGTATACGAGCAGCTACAGGCGATTACTACTTTCTTGTAAACAATGACACGGAATTTACCCAAAGGCTTGTAGAAACGCTGGTAGCCACGCTGGATACCCACCCAGAAGTAGGAATGGTTTCGCCCAAGATAAGGTATTTCGACCAGCCCAAAATGTTGCAATATGCGGGCTACACCCCCATGGACTACTTTACTGCACGCAATAGCTGCATTGGCCAATTTGAAAAAGACAATGGGCAATACGACCATGTAACTGGCAAAACAGGATTTTCGCATGGTGCTGCCATGATGGTTAAAAAAGAAGCAATAGAAAAAGCAGGCCTAATGGCTGAAAATTTTTTCCTTTATTATGAGGAAATGGACTGGTGCGACCATATCAAGCGGCAGGGTTATGAAATATGGGTAAATATGCAGGCATTAGTTTACCATAAAGAATCTATATCTGTAGGCAAAAAAAGTGCATTGAAGGAATATTTCATGAATAGGAATAGGATATTGTTCATCCGGCGGAATGCACCTGTGTTCAAAAGGCTAGTATTTTATGTGTATTTCTTAACAATTGTGTCGCCACGAAATATAGTGGCATATATAAAAAATGGCGATAAAAACTTTCCAAAACAATTGCGAAACTCCATTTGGTGGAATATTACCAATAGCCGGGATAGTAGTTACCTCGGGTATAAGCCTTGAAGAGATATGTTATCTATAAATCCCCCAATTGCGGCCTCAATACTATATCTTCCACCACAGCCTGCGCCGATAATTGCGACGCTGCATATATCATTTTGGCTACATCATCAGCTTCCATTATCCTTTCAGCCAATACGCCGCTGCCTATCCAACTATCTGTGTAAGCAGCACCAGGCATTATTGCCGTTACTTTTATGCCCAAAGGTTTCAGTTCTTCCCGCAGGTTTTTGCTAAAGCCTAGTAAGGCAAACTTGCTGATGCTGTAGCTGCCCCCATTGTTATATGCTTGCAAGGATGCAATGGAACAAATATTAAAAATGTGCCCTTTTTTATTTTCAATCATGGCAGGCAGCAATGCCTTTGTAAGGTGGTAGGCACTGTACAGGTTGGTATTTATCATTTTTTCCAGCAAGCCGTCTGCCTCAGTAGCAATGGAACCCGGCAAAAAACAGCCGGCATTGTTCACTACTATGTCGGGCGTGCCGTGATGCAGGCACCAGTTGGCAAAAGCTTTTATTGCTGGTGGCTGCGCCATGTCTGTAGGCATTGTTTCAACAATGGCATCAGGGTAGGTTCTTTTTACGTCTGCGGCCATGGTAAGCAAAGCGTCATTGCCCCTGGCACATGCCAATATTGTATGCCCAGTAGCGGCAAATTGGTAGGCAATAGCCCTGCCAAGCCCTTTGGATGCACCCGTAATTACTACAATCATTTTTGAAAAATATAAATAAGTCAATTTGCCACGAAGACACTAAGACACAAAGAGGCACAACGTTTTAAGGGAAAGAACAAAAAAAGAAAATTTATTTTATCAATACCTTTTAATCTTCATTTTCTTAGTGCTTCTTCGTGCTTTCGTGGATTTGTGGCGAAAATTAGAAATCTATCCCTATCCACTTGCGTTTATTCTTCTCGTATTTCTCAAAGTTGAATTTGTACAACTTGCCTGGGCGGTGCGGCACATCGTCCTCAATTTCGTTTACATCAATCAACAAACCCATTGAGGCAAATTTCTTGCGGAAATTCCGCCTGTCGAGGCGTATGTTCAAAATGGCTTCGTATAGGTTTTGCAGCTCGCGGAGGGAAAATTTATCGGGCAGCAGGTTGAAGCCAAGTGGATGTTCCTGTATGCGTTTTTGCAGCCATTTAAGGCAGGAGGTCAATATCAAATGGTGGTCAAAAGCCATTTCTGTAAGCGAATGCACATTGTGCCAGTGCAGTTCATGGTCTAATATTTTCAACTGGTGGTGCTGGATATTGATAAGCGAACAGTATGCCACGGTAATAACCCGCCCGCCTGGATGCCGCTGGGGATGGCTAAATGAACGCACTTGGTCAAGATATACATCATCCATGCCAGTTCGCTCTTTTAAAATACGGTTTGCCGCATCGTCGAGCTCTTCATTGTCCTGCACGTTATCGCCCAGAATGCTCCACAAGCCCTCATACATTTCCAAATCGCTCCTGATCAGCAACACCTTTAGCTCGTTCTCTTCAAACCCAAACAAGGCACAATCCACCGTTAGTGGAACCTTAGGATAAGTTTCTACCAGCTTGGAGGCGTCGTGTATCATTTGCCCATACTTGCCGTCGTTTATATTTGGAGTGTTTTCAGTCATAGATGTTGTAACGGTTGGCTTTATGAAGGGTTACGCATACCAAGTAATTTATTTTGAAACAGTTGTTTAACGGGTACAAATTACGGTAAAAATCCTAAAATGGGAATAAAAGCAGGTTGTATGAAATTGAGCAGCCTATGTGAGCCCAAATTCAAAATATAAAATTCAAAATTCAAAATAAATCCTCTCCCTATCTTTATACTTTCTTTATCGCTATGTACAATAATACGCAAATACTCGATTTACAGGAGCAAACTACTAATTTCTTGCAACAACAAGCCGATGCTGAAACCAGTGCAAGTGAAATAAATGCTTTGAAAGCGGTACTCCGCTTTCACGAATACCGCTATTATGTGCTGGACGAACCTATTATTGGCGACACGGAATACGATAAGCTGTACCAGCTATTAAAAGAAATGGAAGCGGCCAACCCTTCGTTAATAACCCCTGATTCTCCGACCCAACGGGTAGGCAGCAGCCTGAACAAAAGCTTTGCAACAGTGCAGCACCTGGTGCCGATGCTAAGCCTGGAAAACAGCTACAATGCTGATGACCTGAGGGATTGGGACAGAAAGGCAAAAGAACAAAGCCATTTAGATGGAATAGAATATTGTATTGAACCCAAATTTGATGGTGCCAGTATTTCTTTGATATATGAAAACGACCAATTGGTGCGAGGAACTACCCGAGGCAATGGTATAGAAGGTGATGATATTACTACCAATATCAAGCAAATTCGTTCCATTCCTTTATCTGCCCCTTTTAGCACATATGGCATACAGCAGATTGAGATTCGTGGCGAAATCATGATGACCAAAAAAGCCTTTGCCAAATACAATGAAGATTTAGCTTCGCAAGGTTTACCACCCCTAGCTAACCCACGCAATGCCGCTGCGGGCAGCCTGCGTATGAAAGACCCTAAAGAAGTAGCCAAGCGAAATCTGGAAGTTTTTTTATACCATATTAGTTATTATATACTAAAGGGTGAAAAACAGGAAGACCTAGACACACCGCACCCTACAGCAGATAAAAAAGAACTGTCAAGCCATTCCAACTCCTTACAATTCTTATGGGATTTGGGCTTTCGCTCACCGCAAAAAGAAAAGCAGGTAGTAAAAGGCATTGAAGAAGTAATACAGCACGTACATGATTTTGAACAAATGCGTGATAAGCTGCCTTATGAAATAGACGGTATGGTGATTAAGGTAAACGACTTTGCCTTGCAGGATAAACTGGGCATGACCACCCACCACCCCCGTTGGGCAATAGCCTTTAAATTTAAAGCCAGACAAGCAACCACCAAACTACGTGGCGTAGAGTTTCATGTAGGCAGGACAGGGGCAGTAACACCCGTGGCTAAATTGGATCCTGTACAAGTAGGCGGGGTAACTGTTAGCAGTATATCCATCCACAACGAGGAATACATTAGCGAAAAGGATTTGCAACTAGGCGATACCGTAATTATAGAACGGGCAGGGGATGTAATACCACAAATTGTAAAAAGCCTGCCCGAACTAAGGGACGGCAACCAAACAAAGATTGCGTTCCCTACCACTTGCCCCGTGTGCAAAAGCAATTTGTTTAAAGAAGAAGGCGAAGCCGTATGGCGCTGCATCAATATAGAGTGCGAAGCACAAGTGGTTGAAAGGATTATCCATTTTGTAAGCAAAGATGCCATGGACATCAAAAGCTTTGGCGATGCCAATGTGCGCAAATTTTATGAACTGGGCTTGCTGAAAGATATACCTGGCATATACACCCTAGACATGGAAGCCATCGGCCAATTGGAAGGTTTTGGTAAAAAAAGCAAGGACAACCTAGTGGCAGCCATTGAAGCCAGTAAAACGCAACCTTTGAACCGACTGATTTATGGTTTGGGCATCCGCTTTGTGGGTGAAAATACCTCTAAAGTAATGGCAAATGCCGTACAGCACCTGCTGGACTTTGCCAACAAAACCGAAGAAGACTTGCAACAACTAGATGATATAGGCGTAAAAGTAGCCGACAGCATCCACCATTTCTTTAGCAACGAGCAAAACATAGCAATGCTCCGCCAGTTGGAAGGGCTTGGGCTGCAATTGTTCAACACCAAAAAAGAAACTGTAGCCAGCGGCGGCTTGCAAGGGCAAACCTTCCTGTTTACAGGCACCCTAAACAAATTAAAACGCAACGATGCCGAAGCCCTAGCCGAGGCACAAGGCGGCAAAATAGTAAGCGGTGTAAGCAGCAAACTCAACTACCTGGTAGTAGGCGAAGACGCAGGCAGCAAACTAGAAAAAGCCAAGAAAATAAACACGATTAAGATTATTAGTGAGGATGAGTTTTTGGCGTTGGTGGAGAGGGTTGTCTGAACTTGGATTTAGAGGATTAAAGGGATGAAAAAAAATCCGCTTCGGAGTTCACATCACTTCGATATTAGGAGAAGGCTAATTGAATAGAGAAACTTGCTGAGCTCATATTTAATCTATTGTTATTTTCTATGGCTTATTTTTACGAATAGCTTCAACCAGCAATTATTTAAATTTTAAAAATTCAATACTACATATTCAGGTTCTGTAACATATAAATCGTTACTATCAACATTGATATTTTCAAGAAACCCTGATTCAGCATAAAGAAGATTTTCAAATGTAGATTGCCTACCATATTTCACAAATAAATCTTGCTTTTCTGAAGTTAGCGTGGGAATTATTTCATTATCACTAAAATCTATAGCTGGTTGATATTCAATTGCATCAAAAGAAAGGCTGAAATAGAAACTACAATTTGTTTTTGCCTGTACTGGATATACCCCGTAAAACCGAACGGCTATCAAACCGACAATGAAAAAATTGGAGATAGAAACTTAAAATAACCTACTATTGCCATGGGAATTTTATAAATTCCCCAATTGCGACTCTACATATATGGAGGTGGCCAAGAGTAATAAAATCCTTTGTGCCACCTCCGCTTTTATAGCCTATTCCCTTTGTGCTTCTTTTAGCCTTCGTGGCAAAAACAAAAAATCTAAAACCTTAAAATTTTTACTTCTGTCCTCCTATTTGCCTGATGTTCTTCCTCGGTGCAGGCAACGCCATTGCTGCAACCATTCAGCAACAAGTATTCGCCATAGCCTTTTGCTATCAACCTACGCCTGTCTATGCCTCGGCTAATCATATACGCCACGGCAGATTTTGCCCGCCTGTCGGCTAAGTTTTCATTGTAAGCATCACTGCCGCGGGAATCGGTATGCGACGACAATTCAATAACCATCGTTGGGTACTGGTGCAATATATCTACCAATGTGTCTAGTATTTTAGCGGCATCGGGGCGGATATTGTTTTTATCAAAATTGTAATGGATATTATTAATCCTGAACTTATCGCCTTCGTGCAAGCTGGTAATAGTGTCTGCCAAACGATATACCCTAGGGGCTGGTTTTGTGCCATCGCTGTCTAATGGTATTACCACCCTCATGGTATCGCCCGAGGTATTTTTGGTATTAATGGAAATTATACTGGAATAATAGCCCTGTTTAGCAGCCGTGATGGCATAAGGGGTTGCATCTTCCACATCGTGCCATGCTTTGCCGTTGTTGTTGGTTTGCTGATCCCATTTGGTATCGGTGCTGGTGTTCCAGAAGGCCAAAGCGGCATTGCTTATGGGTAACTTAGTGGTATTGTCTATTACTTTTGTTTCTAGTACCAATACATTATCCGAGCGGATGGGGGCAGCAGGTTCTGTGATAATGTATTGATAAATATCATCATCGCCCTTGCCGCCTTTCCTGTTCGATGAAAAAAAGCCGCTTGTATCATCCTTTGTAAAATAATAAAAATCATCTCCACTGCTGTTCAGCGGATAGCCCATGTTTTTAGGTTTTGTCCACCTGTTTTTCTCCCCTGCCGATACAAACAAATCGTAACCGCCCATGCCTACATGCCCTTTACTGGCAAAATACAAGTAGCTATTTGTGCCAATTACCGGGAAAGCCTCGTCTTCTTTTGTATTAATAGCAGCACCGCAGTTGCGTGGCAGGCCCCAGTTGCCAGTGATTAGCCGCTCACAGTACCAAATATCCAAGCCCCCCATTCCGCCAGGCATATCGCTGGTAAAATAAAGGTAATGCCCATCCAAGCTAAGGGCAGCATGGCCCACAGAATAAGCAGCCGCATTGTTGAACGCAAAAGGCACAGGGCTGCTCCATTGGCCTGTTTTGGTCAAGGTAGAAAGGTATAGCTCTAGCCGTAACGTTTTAAAATCTATCGTGCCATTCGGTCCTATTTTTACCTTTTCATTCGGCTTCCCCGATTTTTCGGTAGTCATGGTAAAAAAGATACTATCGTAGTTACTGTTAAATACAACGGGCCCAGTGTGGTAGTCGGCACGGTTAATCATGGGGTCAAACTCGTGTATCTGGTTGGCGTTTGCATCGTTCCTGTTATCGCTTACAGCGTATATTTTCTGGAAATTATTGTCGGTACGGCCATAGATGGCATCGCTTACGTTTTTCTTGAAAAAGCCTGACTTTACATTGCGCAGACTATCCGATACAAACACCACACTACTTGTGGCGGGGTTAAAAACAGCCCCCCAGTCAGACTTGCCCGTGTTCAGGTAAGCCATATTTTCTATGTTATATCCAGCTGGGTGCTGTATCCAATAGCTGGCACTGTCGCAGCCTGCTATTTTATCGGCTATGCTAACGCCGCTTTTTACTTGGTATTGCTGGTAAATTTGCTTGGCCGCATCGTATTTGCCCGTGCTTTTCAGCATGTCTGCAAAATACAGCCACTCTTCCGGCGCAGTTCCCGGCATGGCAATGAGTTGGGTGTAATATTTTTCTGCTGCTGCGTAGTTATTCATCTCTTTGTAGCAAGATGCAAGCCTAGAAATAACCAATGTATTTTTGCTATTTTTGCCTAATACTTTCTCGTATAGCTTGGCAGCAGTGGCATATTCATATTTTATATAGGCTTCGTTGGCACTTGCCATGATGCCCTTGCCATCCTGTGCTTTCGCAGGCGAATAGGCTAAAAAAACAAAGACAAGAATTGATAATTGATAATTGATAATTGATAATAAAGGCAAAACCCTTTCTTTTAAAAATATCAATATCTTTTTTGTAAACTGCATATAAGTAATTTTTTGCGACCACCCATTTTACCATGAATGGACACTAATATGTTTTATTCGTGCCTATTCGTGCATTCGTGGCAAAATAGACAATTAAAAATACCTCGGGCTTTTAATCCTGCTGGCATCTTTTTTACCGGGGAACAATAAACCCAAAGAAATTTCATGCGAGCCTGATTGGTAATTGGATAGCCCACTGGTAATAAAATCGTAAGAATACCCAACCCGCAAATTTTCCGTTGCAAAAAATTCCATCATCAGGCTCACAGCCCCACTTTTACTCAACCCAGGATTCACGGCTTCTTTTTTCCACAAATCTGCTGCCGTCCTATACGATGCGCCTACCCATAGTTTTTCTGAAAGCAAGGCCAGCAGGTTTAGGTCTATGCTGGTGGGCCCATGAAAATCTTCCTTTACTAGCAAGGATGGTTTTAGTTTTACATTGTCAGACAGTTTTACCAATCCCCCAAAACTAAGGTACATGTGTGCAGCTTTTTTTTCTGTTGCCACCAAAGTACCATTGCTCAGGTATATACTCCTGTCGGCATACAAAGAAAATAAATCCATGAAAGCCAGCCCTGCAAATAACTTAGGCGTGTAATAATAAACCCCCATCCTCGCATCGGGCTTTATGGCGCTTAGCGTGCCAGTGGGTATGCTAGGGTCGCCTTGGTCGGTAGCTACCAAAGCATTGCCATCTAAGCTGTACTGGTTAGCACCAAATGCCAGGCCAATAGAAAGCCTTTTGGTATCGTCATTGTCTAGCTGAATACGGTAGGCATAGGAAGCAAACAAAGAAATGGTTTTTTGCGGCCCCAGCTGGTCCCAAGCTATTTGCCCACCTAAACCAGATTTTTTAGAATCTCCTTTCAGCAGACCGTCCATGGACACAGCACCAGACTGCGGCGCCCCTGGGAAACTTACCCATTGCTTGCGGTAAACCGCATTGAAATATAAATCTTCCTTATAGCCAGCATACGCCGGGTTCACGCTTAGCCCGTTGAACACATACTGGCTAAACTGTATATCCTGCTGTGCCTGCGCCTGCTTTATGCACAGGATGATAAAAAATGTGATTAGTATCTTTTGTTTCATACGATTTATTATTTTCATCTCACCACATAGGCACATAGCCACATAGCAAAAATTACGAAATATATAATAGCCTTATTGAGATAAAGGTCAACATAGACTTTTCTAAATTGCTGTTTCTTTACAAAGATTATCTTATTTTATAACCTATGTTGACCTTTTTCTTCTTTTTCTATGTGCCTATTTTGCCTATGTGGTGAATACCAAATACCCTTTATTTCAACAACATCACCCACCCTTTTCTTACATCGAAGCCACCCGTAGGCAGTTTTACTTTCAGCACATAAAAATAAGTACCCGTTGCCAAGCCCCTTCCATCCCAATCGTTTCTATAATCATGGGAGGTATATACCAGATTGTCCCACCGGTTAAAGATTGACAATTCGCTATTGGGGTATTTGCTTAACCCTGTTATAAAAAAAGCCTCATTCAGTCCATCACCATTTGGGGTAATTACATTTGGGATAGCAATTGAGTAGGCATATACGGTCACCTGTGTTAAAGATGCATGGTTATTCGTCAAGTCAGGGTCTGGCTCGTTGGAAGTAACAGAAGCCGTATTGTTCAGCACGCTGCCACTGTCCACAACAGCCGTAAACGTAAGGGTTACTAACTGACTGGCAGATAAGTTGCCAATGTTCCATGCCAACGCCCTAGTTGCGGCATTATAGGTGGCAGTCCCAGTGTTGACGGTAATGCTCCTTACATTACTTAAATTAGTAGCAAGCGTATCCGTGGCCAAAACGCCTGTTGCATTGTCTGGCCCATAATTAGTAACGGTGATAGAAAAACTAACCGTTTCGCCAATTGATATTATATCTTTTGTAGTTAATTCTTTTGTTATGCCAATATCTGCTTTTATCACTACTAGCGGCGAAACAGTTACTACTACTGTGATGGGTGCAGAAACCAAGCCATCAGGGGTGGTCAAGATATAAGTATAGGTATCCACGCCTGTATAACCCACATTGGGGGTATAAGTAACCGTGCCATTTGAATTTGCCACCACAGTGCCATTGGCTGGTTGGGAAGCTATTTTCACGGTGCTGCCTATGCCGCTACCGCCATCGTTTTTTATAACGGCCGTTGTTACAGGCGTGCCAACTATTGTAGAATCCACATCGTTCACGCCAACAGGTTTTACAAAGAAAACTGCCGTGATAGGTGTAGACACGCCACCGCCTGCATTGGTAAGTGTATAGGTAATGCTGTCTTTCCCCGTAAAGTCAGTAGCTGGCGTATAGGTTACCGTGCCGTTCGTATTTATTGTAACCGTTCCATGCTTTGGTGTTGAAGCTATTTTTACCGTGTCGGTAGCAGCATCTTTGCCATCATTTGCTTTTACGATAGTGGTAAGCGGGAAATTAATAAAAGTACTGTCCAAGTCATTTACCCCGGTAGGCCTTATGGCAATCGTTGGTATAGCTGCATGGTTATTGGTGGTGTCGGGTTCTGGCTCATTGCCCTTTGCCCATGCCATATTGTTCACGGCTGTGCCGCCATTAATATGGGCGGTAAACGTAAGGGTATCTGTTTTATTTACCGATAGGCCGCCAATATTCCAGACAATATTTTTTACAGTTGCGTTATAAGTTGCAGTAGTGCCAGCAGGGGCTATAATATTGGTGGCATCGCCAAGGTTTGCAGACAGCGTGTCAGCAGCCACAACACCAGTGGCATCATCAGGGCCCTTGTTGATAACTATTAGCCTAAAAATAATATCCTGCCCTGTAACCAATGGTGGAGGGGTTACCAATGTTTTGGCAATGACTATATCTACTTTCTTTATGATGTTATTGATAACGGTAACCGTAACCTTGATAGGTGCAGATACCACCCCATCTGGCGTAGTAAGACTATAGTAAAAGCTATCTTTGCCTAAGTAGCCTAGTGCAGGTGTATAAGTAGCAATGCCCGTAGCTGGGTTTATGCTAACAGTGCCATTTAAGGGGCTGGCTACAATGCCTACTGTGCAGTTGCCGCCTTGTGCACTGTCGTTATTTTTTACAGTAATGGGTATTGGGGTGTTTATAGGTGTGGTATCTATATCTGGCACGCCCACTGGTTTTACAGAAACATTCACCGTGATGGGGGAAGATGTGGTACCATCTGGGTTGGTCAACGTATAAGTATAAACATCCTTGCCCGTAAAGCCAGGGGCTGGTATATAGGTTACAGTTCCGCCGGGGTTAACCACCGTTGTTCCATGTGTCGGCCCCACAGCAATTTTCACGGTGTCTTTTACAGCACCTGTGCCGTCATTCGCTTTTATAGGCGTAGTAACAGGCGTATTGATTAAAGTGCTATCTATATCGTTTATGCCAGTAGGTTTTACTGGCACGGTTGCTATTACCACACGGTTATTAGTGGTATCGGGGTCTGGCTCATTCCCATGCACAGATGCAGCATTGTTTACATTATTGCCACTATCAACCGTTGTAGTAAACGTAAGGGTTACATTACGGGAAGCAGCGAGGTTGCCAATATTCCAATTGAGCTTTTTAGTGGAAGGGTCATAGCTGGGCGAGCCTGTTGCCGTAACTATATTAGAAACTGCACCCAAGTTTGCCGCCAATGTATCCAAGGCTATTACCCCTGTTGCATCATTCGGACCAAGATTGAACACAGTAAGCCGGAACATGATGGTTTGCCCAGAGGTTAAAGGCGGCAGCGTTATCAAATCTTTAGTGATAGATAAATCTGCTCGTTTAGTAACCGTTATATATACTGTAACTGGTGCAGAAACAACACCATCGGGTGTACTAAGCGTATAAGTAAATGTGTCTTTGCCAACAAAATCTTTACTGGGTATATAAGTAACCACGCCTGTGGCTGTGTTTACAAAAGCAGTGCCATTGGCTGGATTCACCACAATGCCTACTGTGGTGTTTACGCCTTGTGCGCTATCGTTGTTTTTTACATTGATATTAATAGGCGTATTTAGCGGTGCAATGGTAGTATCATTTACGCCAACAGGCTTCACAGTGATAAACACATTGATAGGCGTAGAAACCAACCCCGATGGCGACGTCAACGTATAGGTATAAGAATCCTTACCCGTAAACCCTGGCAGGGGCGTATAGGTTACCGTGCCATCGGCATTCACGATTACCGTGCCGTTTAATGGCGAGCTGGCAATGCTTACTGTGGCAGTAACTGCATTTACAACATCATTGCTTTTTACAATGGTTGTAACAGGTTTGTTAATAGGTGTGCTGTCAATATCATTCGTGCCTACTGGCCGGGTTGGCGAACCAGTTGTAATGTCTTTTAGCTTATAATCTTCTGCCTCGCCATCTAGGGCTGGGGCAGTGCTGCGCTCATCTAAATTTATTGTTGCAGCATTATCAATTAAAGGGGTAGTAGTAATCCTGAAACGGGCAAAAGTAGGCCCAGCTTTGATAGAAGACCCAAAATTGTTGTAGAAAAATATGAGCGAGTCAGTCAGGTTGCTGGCACCGGCAGGCACAGTGATAGTAGCCGCTTCATTTGCCGTGAAACGGCCATCTCCATTAAAATCTATCCAGCCATACAAAGTGGCAGGAACTGCCTGCCTGTTTGTTACCGTAATGTAGCAAGTTATATTACTCGCATTGTTTACCTGTATAGTAGGCTGCGTGCTTAGCTTAAACCCATCTTCGTCTGCATTTCTTGTAATATCATCTGTATTGGCACTAGGGCTATGTGGGGGCGTGCCATCGGCATCTGTTTTGGTTTTGGCAGTATTACCCCCCATATATACCTTGGCATTAGCCGATATCCCAATTTTAGCAACCGCCACGGCAGTATAAGTGCCATCTGACATCAAAACTTGGTTGGTGTAAGTAATGGAGTCGCCAATGTAATGCCCCGCATCGCCAAAAGAAGCAGGCGCATCGCCAAAATCAAATGGCAGTAATAAGCCTACGCCCACGGCAGTATAGCCCCTCCCTTTTGTTTCTACATTCAGCAGTTGATGCGCACCTTTTGCATACATCACTGCCTGCATGGGCAAGTCGCCCGTTTCGCCCGGGGGCAAATTAAGGGATACCTGAAAATCTTTCCCCCCATTGCCAATAATAAGTTGGTATTCCGTGGAGTCGTGCCTAGGGTAAAAATCGTTCCGCAAATCTAGCAAGTGCCAAGATGCACCATTGTCTGCAAGGGTTGCTTTTATATATTCACTTTCTGCCAGTGATTCGCCATCGGCTACTGCCATGCCAGGGTAAGCAATACTTTTCCATGCACCGTTAATAAACATCTGCATATCAACACTCACGTCAAACGCAATCGTTGACCTGTAGAGAGAATCCCGCAGCCCAGTGCCCACCATGCCAGGGTACAAATATTTGCTGAACCCAAAAGCACTAAAATCGTCTGTTTTCAAGAAACTGCCTGCAGGACTAATATTGCTTAGGTTAGCGATAACCTTTATGCCTGGCGATAACAACCATACATACTGCCCCTCGGTAATGGTAAAGCTATCTGCATCGGCAGGGCGGCTGGAGAGGCCGTTATTCCAATTGAGCCAAAATATTTCTTTTTGCAAAGATCCTGTGCCCGTGCCATCTGCATAGTTCTGGGCATATAGCTGGCTGCCTGCGGCAAACAATACGAGGAAAAGGATTTTTTTTATTTTAATAATTGGAAAATATAATAAGCTATGCTTCATTGAGCCGGATTTATGGTTAATGCAAAGGCGGGGTGCAGGTAAGCTCCCTTACAAATATCAATTTGTGAAATTATAAAGCAGCAAGGTTACTACCAATTAATTTCTCACAAAAAAGTAAAGCGCCTTTTGACAACTAATATACTACCTATTTTCTACCCCGGCAAATATGCCAGCAAACAGGCTGCGAGCCAACCCCTTGAATGAGGGGGATTTTTATACCATTAACCAAATGAAATAGAATAATTACAAACAATGGTGTCAGGTTTATTCCTGTTGAGCTACACCTTCCCTATCATTTCAAATATTCCATTGGGCGTGCCCAAAAAATCGGTTGCTTCATGCTTCGCAAGACGTAAAGGGACTACTTGTAGAGGCGTATGCAATACACCCCTACAAGATTTGAATATTTACAAATCCAAGTCCAAAAGCGTTTGTGGTGCAACCAAGTGGATGGTTTGCAGCCCTATTGCTTTAGCGGCTTCAATGTTTTTAATCGTGTCGTCAATGAACAGTGTGGAAGCTATGTCTAGCTGCTGCTCGTCAATAATGTGCATGAAAGAATTTGCGTAAGGCTTACGCAATCCCATTTGCTGCGAGTAATAGGCTTTTATAAAATGTTGGTTAAAGTCGTTCACGCCCAAGTCCCGCTCATAAATCTCCATGAAAGCATCGTAGTGTATCTGGTTAGTGTTGGAAAACAAATAAACATTGTATTTATTCTTTATCGTTTTTAACCATTCAATCCTTTCTGTTGGAAACGATATGAGCATGGCGTTCCATGCTTTTTGTATTTCGAGATTGCTTATTTGCGAATTGGTGGCTTGGCGAAAGGCATTGTAAAACGCTTCTGGGGTAATCAACCCTTTCTCCAAATCTTCAAAAAGCGCATCGGCATGGTGCTGCGTGAAAAAATCATCGAACCCATCAATGCCATATTCCAAGAACAATTCTTTTGTAAGTTGGAAATTTAGTTGCAGGAAAACGCCCCCCAAATCGAAAATAATATTTTTTATTGCCGCCATGCGGCAAATATAATGAGTTAGCCACTAAGGCACAAAAACACAAAGAAGCACTAAGGTAAGTTACTATTCACCAAAGAAGCAAAGTGGAAACAACTCCTAATTCCTAATTTATAACTCATAATTCCTCACAGGCTCATCATTTCTTTAAACTTCACTGTTTGCCTCCGGCTTATTTCTATGCGGTCGCCGCCTTTCAGGTCCACTAGTAGGCCGCCATTAAAGTAAGGCTCTATTTTTTCTATCCAGCGTAGGTTGATGATATGTTTGCGGTTTGCCCTGAAAAACATGCGTTCGTCCAACCTTTCCTCCAGTGCATTCAATGATTTTAGTATAAGGGGTTTGTTGGTGCCAAAAAATACTTTTGCATAGTTGCCCACGCTTTCAAACAGGCGTATTTCGCCCAACTTTACAAACCAGCACCTTTCGCCGTCTTTTACAAAAACTTGGTCATTTTCTTGCAGCAGCCCACGGTTTACCCCGGCAATCGCTTCCGTTTTTTCCTTGTTCAGCTCCTCTTGAAGTTTTGCTAGCGCGTCAAAAAGCCGCTTAGGCTCTATTGGTTTCAACAAATAATCCAATGCGTTTACCTCAAAAGCCCTTATCGCATACTCGTCATACGCAGTAGTAAAAATAACTTTAGGTGCCTTGTCTATTTCAGACAAAAGGTCAAACCCCGTTTTGCCAGGCATTTGTATATCCAGGAAAATAAGGTCGGGGTTGTGCTGTTCTATTTTTTCCAGCCCCTCGTCCACATTTGCAGCCTCATCTACTATTTCAATATCCGTATGCTCCAGCAATAGTTTTTTTAGCTCGTTGCGTGCCAACCTTTCATCGTCAATAATAATTGCTGTAATTGCCATAGTATTTTTATTTTAGTCATTAGTCATTAGTCATTAGTCATTAGTCATTAGTCGTAAGTCGTCAGCATAAATTGTTTTTACTTACGACTTACCACTTATGACTAACTACTAAAGCGGTATCGACACCTTTGCCTGTACCATATTATCAGTAGTCTCTTTCAGTTTAAAAATAGCTTCTTTGCCATATAAAAGGTTCAGCCTATTCACCGTGCTTGTAATGCCAAAACCCTCTGTGTCGTTATTTTCCTGCAAATGCCCTGTGTTCTGCACAATCATTTCGTGGTGATGGTTGCAAAATTTAGAAATTATTTTGATACTGCCACCATGCTTCAGTTTGCCTATGCCATGTTTCAAGGCATTTTCTACCAAAGTTTGCAGCATCATCGGCGGCACAGGCAGGTCCAGCGTGTTTTCGTCTATGCTATACTCTACGGCCAGCCTGTCTTCAAACCTTATTTTTTCCAAGGCCAAATAGTCTTTTACTATATTCAATTCCCTTTCCATCGGTGCCAGCTCCAGCTTTTCTGCTTGCATACTGCTACGAAGTATATTGCTCAGTTGGGTAATGGCTGTCCTCGCGCTTTCTGGGTTTTCATCTACCAATGCCCGGATGCTGTTAAGTGCATTAAAAATAAAATGAGGGTTTATGTGCGATTTAATGGTTTTTAGTTCCAAGTCTTTTACTAGGCTTTCCAACCGTATTTTATCAAACTCACTATTGTTGTTTATTTCTATGTAATGCCATAAATAATAAAAACTAGTCCATGCAACCGTGGTCGTGCTATCAGATATAAAGTTAAACAAGGTTCGCTGTGGCAAACTCATGACCCTGTCGTGTGGGTAAAAGTCCATGAACACGATAAAAGTAGTGTCTGCAATGCTATATAAAAAAGATGTTACAGCTACAACTGTTAGCAGCACCCACCAGCTCCGCTTGCTAAGCGGTGTGGCAAGATGTAACTTTTTAATAAGCATACGCAATAAAAGCGTGAACAGGAACCCAAAGACCACACAGGAAATCAACATCCCAAACCTGATCCTAATCATGCTTTGGTCTGCCGTGAGGGCAAACAGCATCTTTAAAAAACCATAGGATAACCAACCACCTATCTGGCAGTACCAATAAATACGTGTCTTATTTTTCATACTGAATACAACATGAAATTGTAATTGCTTTGAGTATAATAATTTTTAAGATTAAGCTTGCAGTGTTTAAACAAGACCACTTTGGTTTTGTTTGCAAGCAGGGTTTAATTAATTGGTAAATATAAAATATACTTTAAGGCTGTTGCTAGCCAAAGTTGACTAATGGCAAATAGTGGCAGGTATTTGGCATTATATAGCCGATAATGAAAGAAGCAATCATTTGGCAAAGAAGGATTTAGCCAATTTGGTAAGAATAAAAGTGTCAGTTCCTATTTGTGCATTGGCGGATTGGTTGTTTAGTTAGTTTATCGCAGTTTTTAGAAGCTAGGCGAAAAAAATTATACCGCGTTTGATAATCTTATTTTTCTAGCGGTTGAAGTACCAGTAACTGCTAGGAAAAAAGCCTTAAAGCACTGTCTATTTCACATCAGTTGGTAAAAATTTAATTAAAAAAGCATTAGCAAAGGATTATTGCAGCCGTTTTTTTATAAACGCATTGCTCCTTGCGGTAAGTAGAATGGCAACAATTAATAAGCTATCAGCGTTTTCCTTGTAAAAAACCATGAATGAAAATATGGGTTAAACAAGCATCCTATATGGGGGAAATTTTGGATGCTCATGGGGGGATATTTCCCCCATATAGGATTTTTATTTTGGGCTATATACATATTCATGCCAATTTTACAGTAAAGGAGGTAGGAGCATCTTGGCCTTGCCTCTCGCATCGGATGTTAGTTGGCTTAGGAAAATGATAATCCACCATCAAAATCTTATCAGTTTATTATCAATACATTATCGTTTTCCTATTAATAAACTATCATTCCATTATCAATAAATTATCATAAAATTCACTTAAATTATAATAAAAAATGAGGCTAAAAAAAGCATAAACAACTGAATATCAATTAGTTGCATGAATAAAAGGGCAGTAGCAAAAAAAAATAAACCACCGAAAAACAAGAAATAACCCATTTCAAACCCGGATTTTTTTCTTGCATCCTTTCCCTTGTTCTTGCTCCCCTCTCCCTTTTGATAGGGTTGGGGTGAGGTTGGCCTTGGGTGAGGCTGAAAGGCTTGTGTGGCTATTAACATCAATTATGTATGTTGCTGAAAAATAAAAAAGGGCAATAAAAAGCGAAGATTTGAAATGCACCCAATTTAAGCCACTATACAACAATTGAGCAACAAATTCGTTATTTTTACAAAAATAAGGCTTCAATGGAAATTGTACCGGGCGTATTACTAAAGGATATTAACTCACCTGCCGACCTAAAAAGGATAAGCAAAAAAGAACTGCACAAAGTATGTGACGAGCTTCGCCAATACATTATTGACGTGGTAAGCATACATGGCGGTCACTTTGCGGCAAGCCTTGGCGTGGTGGAGCTTTCGGTAGCCTTGCACTATGTGTACAATACCCCTTACGACCAACTGGTGTGGGACGTGGGCCACCAGGCTTATGGGCATAAAATACTCACCGGCCGCCGGGAAAGCTTTGTTACCAACAGGAAATACGGTGGTCTCAGTGGCTTCCCTAAACGTTCCGAAAGCGAGTACGATACTTTTGGTGTAGGGCATTCTTCTACCTCTATATCGGCTGCATTGGGCATGGCAATGGCGGCCAAATACAAAAAAGAAGACAGAAAAAGCATTGCCGTTATTGGCGATGGCAGCATGACTGCTGGCATGGCTTTCGAGGCCATGAACCATGCGGGCGTGGCAGACAGCGACGTGCTAATTATTTTGAACGACAACTGCATGAGCATAGACCCCAACGTGGGCGCATTGAAAGAATACCTGACAGATATTGTTGTTTCGCCTACATATAACAAGCTGAAAGCAGATGTTTGGAAAATAATGGGTAAACTGCCTGTGGGCAAAAGCGTTAGCCGGGCAATGGCACACAAAGTAGCCGATAGCGTAAAAAGCATGGTAAGCAGCAGCGGCAATTTGTTCGAGGCACTAAAGCTCCGCTATTTTGGCCCTATTGATGGGCACAATATCACCAAACTGGTTGACACCCTGAACGACCTGAAAAAAATACCCGGCCCCAAGATTTTGCATATAGTAACCGTAAAAGGCAAAGGCTACGACTTGGCAGAAAAAGACCAGACCAAATGGCACGCCCCAGGCTTGTTTGATAAAATAACTGGCGAAATTGTAAAAACCACCTACAACAGCCCACAGCCGCCCAAATATCAGGATGTGTTTGGGCTTACGATGATAGAACTGGCTGAAATGAACGACAAGGTAATGGGCGTAACCCCTGCCATGCCAAGCGGCTCTTCTTTGAAATTCATGATGGAAAAAATGCCCCACCGTGCTTTTGATGTGGGCATTTGCGAGCAACATGCAGTAACACTTAGCGCAGGGCTTGCAACGCAAGGGCTAAGGGTTTTCTGTAACATCTATTCTTCTTTCATGCAGCGTTCTTTTGATCAAGCTGTGCATGACGTGGCTATACAAAAACTGCCTGTGGTATTTTGCTTAGACAGGGCTGGCTTGGTAGGAGAGGATGGCCCCACGCACCACGGCTGCTACGACATTGCTTTTTTCCGCTGCATACCAAACATGATATTGGCAGCCCCGATGAATGAGCAGGAGCTACGCAACCTGATGTACACGGCGCAGCTGGAAACAACTAAGCACCCCTTCGTTATCCGCTACCCCCGCGGCACAGGCGTGATGCCAGAATGGAAAACAACATTTGAAGCGATAGAAATAGGCAAGGGCAGGAAGCTAAAAGATGGTAAAGACGTGGCTATTTTAAGCTATGGGCATCCTGGCAATTTTGCAAAAGCTGCCATCAGGACACTTCGTTCCGAAGGCATAGACCCCGCACATTACGATATGCGCTTTGTAAAACCATTAGACGAAGCAATGCTGCATGAAGTATTCACAAAGTTCGACAAAGTAGTAACCGTTGAAGATGGTACTATTGTTGGCGGTTTTGGCAGTGCCATACTAGAATTTATGGCCGCCAACCAATACAAGGCACAGGTAACCATACTAGGCATACCCGACAGGCTAGTAGAGCATGGCTCGCTAAAAGAACTATACAAAGAATGCGGCTACGATGCCCCTGCCATTGCCGAAGCCATAAGGGTGTTGGTGGGTGATAAAGTAAAAGCTTTTAATTATGAATTATAAGTTATGAATTATGAGTTAAAACAACGTTTATGCTAATTTATAACTCATAATTCATAAATCTTTTTTCCTTTTTTTAACAACCAAAGTCCATTACATATCCTTCTTGATTAGGTACTGTTTTATGTAAATAACCCTACATGAAAAAAATACTATCCGTATTCCTAGTTGGCTTTATTGCCCTGTCTTCTTTTGCGCAGCAAAAACAAACCGATTCAATTACTGCCGATGGGCAGAAATTAATACAATTCCTTGATGGCACCAATGTAGAAAGCCTATGGGCTAGGGGGTGGCATGTAAATTGGGAAACGGGCGTATCAACAACCCCCTCTAGAAACAGCCATTCTACGCATTGCAGTGCCTTTGCAGCTTCCGTTGCCAAGCAGATGGGTTTTTACCTGCTTAGGCCACCAGAACACGGGCAAAATTTATTAGCCAATGCACAGTTCGATTGGCTGCAAACGGACGAAGCCGCAAAAAATGGATGGGAAAAAGTTGCAACAGGCTGGGATGCGCAAAGCCTTGCCAACCATGGATACTTGGTGCTAGTCGTTTATAAAAACAACGATGAGGCCAGGCCGGGGCATATAGCCGTTGTTCGCCCGGCTGTAAAAACAGAAATGAAAATAACGGAAGAAGGCACGCAGGTAACGCAAGCAGGCGGGCACAACTATTATTCCATCTCCTTGAAAACGGGTTTTGGTAACCATCCTGATGCATGGCCTAATGGGGTTGTTTTTTATAAGCATAGCGTAGATTGGCAGGCTATTAAATGAGGAGGGTAGGGATTAGGAAATCCCGCCAATCTGTTTAGGCTATATGCTCTGCGGAACATTTAGCCCACCAAGGAATACCAACATAGGAAAAATCTGCTGTTTTCTTCGCTACGGTCTCCGCCGATGTTGGCCTCCTGACCAACATCGAATTGCTTTTGTGTCCAGTTTACAAGTATATAATTACGCTGCCTACATTTCTTTGTTGGTCGGAGACAAAACAACGGCGAAGAATGGAGAGAAGACCCTCGTGACAGAAATGATTGTAAATTTCCTTTTAATCTTTACAATCCTACAAATTCCAGTTCAGACAATTACTTCTCCACCCTCACCCGCATCCCCTCGCTATGGCTGGTAAACTCTAGGGCGTACATGCACTGTATGCTGGCGGTGCCGGTGCTGAAAGTGCCTGTGTGGGTGATATAGACAGGGTATTCAAAAATATAAGTGCCTTTTTGCAGGTTACTGATAAAGAAGTTGGTGCTGGCATCCTTGGTGGCTTCGTAGTAGCCGAGACCGTCTTGCCATTTATAGCTGCTAAGCACGTTTTCGGGTTCCATGGTGGCGGCTCGCAGGTCTTTCAGGTGCAGGTATTCCATGTCTCTGTCGCTACGCAGTTCCAGGCGGATGATTACTTTGTCGCCTATTTTCATTTCGTCGTTGTCGTTCACGGGGGTCAGCACTTTACCTTTGTCGCTATTCCGCTCGATAAATAATTTTTTATGGATACTCAAAGGCGAAGCCGCCGGGGTTATTTTATCCATGTCCTCAAAATACTGCCAATATACGGCTCCGTAACTTATGCTTATTGCGGCTTTTGTACGGCTCTGCCCCTCTCCTTTGGAGAGGGGTTGGGGTGAGGTCGCTTGGGATGAGGTAGCGGTCGTGACCATAATATTCCCCATTTCAGGCACTACCTTGTCCCCATCAATGCGTTGTTTAAAATAGCCTGAACCTGCTTCTGCTCCTTTTTCATAGGTACTCAATTGCAGGTTACCCAGTTTTACGGTCATGGTTTTGTTTTGCGACAGCAAATCATCCCCACCCGATAGCAAGGCATAACAGGCATCGGATGTGGCAACGGTGGTTTTCCAGTTGTTGGTTTGCTTGTTCAGTATCAGCCATGTTTTCATGTCTGCTATATTTTCAGCTAATGCAGGGCTGCTTTTCTGCTGGTTCATTTCATCAAAAAAGCCAATCATGGCAGCTTGGTATTCTATCGGGCTTTGGTACCAATTGCTGGTGTACCCATCTTTCCAGTACATGCCTAGTTGATTGTGGATGGCATTTTCAGAAATAGAAGGCAGGATATTTTTAAGTGTAAAACTGCCTTCCCGATTCCTGCTGAAAACAGAGCCTAATAGTGCTTGGTGATAAAAGTTTTGCTTTACCCAATATTCCTTGCCCTGCTTGTAATAATAGTCGTGGGCGGTTTTGTTGGCCAGCGTCTGCCCATCATAAAAACTGCGCATATACAGGTATTGTATTTGTGTGCTGCTGAGGTGGTTGGCATCCATTGGCCGTTTATTGTCTATCAGCCATTGGTAGTCAGCGGTTATGAGGCCATCCAAGTAAGACAATCCCTTGGTGATTAGCCCACTTAGCTTATCATCCAGTTCGGGCGATAAAGCACCTGCTTTTTTCAGCTTGCCAATGCCTGTAAGGATGTAGTTGGTAATATACCTGTCCTCCCGCCCACCCTTGAACCAAGGGAAGCCACCATGGTCAAACTGCATTTGTTTCAGTTTTTCCAAAGCCGATGCGGTGCTGCTGGCCATCTTCACCATGTCGTACAGCAGGGCAATGTTCTTTTTCTGCTGGGTTTGGTTTTGGGCGGCCAGTACCCAAGGGGTTTCTTCCAGCAATATTTGTTTTAGCTCCTGGTTTTTGTACAGGTTGCTTTGCAGGGCGGTGGTGTCTTTTGCCCATTGTTCAAACACGGCTTTTATACGGGGGTGCTTTGCAATGATGGATGCTGCCAAGGCATTAGCATAAAAGCGGTTGAAGGTTTGCTCGGCACACTCGTAGGGGTATTCCATCAGGTAGGGCAATGCTTGCACAGCATACCATACGGGATTGGGCATACATTCTACCGTGAGCGACTCGTTGGTAAGGGATTGGCTGCCGCCATTGTTGCTTAGCAGTTTATCAAAAGTTAGGTGTACCGTTGTATCGCCTTTTACCAGTATGGGCAGGCTTTCCGTAACCAATTGCCTATTGCTCACCACTGGTATTATTTTCTCCTCGCCATCGCTGTAGTTGCCAGCCCTTGCCACTACTTTCCACAAAAGTGGCTTGTTGAAACTATAAGGGATGCTAATGGGGAACTTCACGGCCGTACTTTGCCCGGGGGCAACGGTAAAATATTGATTGGGGAAAGCATTTTGGAACCATCCATCCACGGGTGTGTTGGTGGTAGCATCTATCAATTCCAAACTGGCTTGGCCAGTCAATTCCTTGTCGCTTAGGTTGCTGATTTTGCTGCTGAACTCCATTTTGTCGCCTTCCCGCACAAAGCGTGGGGCATTGCTTTGCACCATCAGTGTTTTCTGACTGGTGATGGTGGCGTCTGCTATGCCAAACTGCAATTCTTTGGTATGTGCAAAGCTTAGCCATCTCCATTGGGTAAGTGCATCGGGCATGGTGAAGCTAAAGGTGTAATTACCAGCAGTGTCTGCATGTAGCTGGGGGAAAAAGAAGGCGGTTTCGGAAAAGTTGGTGCGGGGAATGATGGGCGTGTTTTTTAACTTCCATGCCTTCGTGGTTATTTTAACCACGCCGTTAGCCCCTTTAGCACCATACGCCATAGCAGCAGTAGCATCCTTCAATACTTCTATCGAAACAATATCTGCGGGGTCAATACTTTCCAATGGATTTTCGCAAGTTGCTACTACGCCGTCTATTACATACAAAGGCTTGTTGGCTGCATCAAGGGAGCTTATTCCACTTATCATAATATTTTCCTTTCTATCACCCGCCCCTACCTTTTTAAAGTTATTGCCTCTCACCGGATTCAAATCATCCATAGAAACACCTGCCACCCGTCCTTGCAAGGCTTGGTCAAAACTGGCTACTTCCCTTGATGCCATCATGGCTTTGGGGTTAATGCTAGAAACAGCACCCGTAATATCTTTCCTTTTTACATTGCCATACCCTACTACCACTACATCATCCAAACCATCCGAAGGGTCGTTGTCAAACATTTTTTTGCCTTGTGGCGCAGCCAATAAGTATCGGTAACGGTTAATATTTTGGGGATTCAATAAATAATCATAGCGTTTGTAATAGCTCCAAGACTTGTAATTAACATAATTGCCTGTTGAACTTACATTAGTAAACCCTTGCCCGCCAGCAAAGCTATTATAATATAAATCCGTTTGCCCCCATATATAGGGTATAGCCAACCCATTTGGAGCAAATTGATCTAAGGATGCATCATACATGGTTGCCAGCAGTTCCCCTGCTACCTTGCCACCTTTAATGTCTTTTACGGTTACTGTCCATTGTTCTTTGCTGCCGGGTTCGGTTTTGTCCCTGTAAGTTGCGTATTGTATGTTTAGGTTTTTATTGCTCCATGGAACATTGATATTATATTGATTGGTATAAACACGGTTGTGCTTTACAAATATTTCCTGAATGCCTAAGCCACCCCTGTCGGCCTCGGTTGCGGTGTAATTGATGGTCGAAAGCCCTTTTTTCCGGTTGATAATGCTTACATCGCTGTACAAGCTATTGTTATTACCATAATTATTGTAACGGGATTTGTCTTTTGCCCTTTGTGTCTGTTGCAACACGGTAATTTGCTCGTGCGACGTGCCAGCAAAAATGGTGGTGGTTTGCTTAGGCTCTACCGTTCCGTTAAGGGTATAAGTGAAATTGTTTTGTGGGAACGACAAGCCCCCCCGGCTAAACAATTGCACATATTTGGTTATGCGTATATCTTCCCCGCTCTTGTCTTTTACCGAGGCGTCTATTTTATAGTACCCGGCTGGCAATTTTTTAGCTAAGTTAAATAGGGAAACCCCCATCAAATTGACTACATTGGTTAAAAAGTCTGTTTCTACAATGGCTTTGCCAACAGCCCAATTATCTCTATTTGAATCGTCCGAATAATCGTCATAAGGAAAATCTGTTTCATATTGTTTCCTGTCCATCACAAATTGGTCTGCCCTTTCCCATAGCCGTGCCCGCATTACCTTGTTGATGGTTTTTAGTGGCGAAATGGTTATATGCACATTGGCCGCTTCGTTATTGCCCGCAAAATTGGTGGTGCTTACAGGTATTCTTCTAAAGCTGTCGGCAATGTCAATCCCATGCAAATAAACTTGTAGTTTTAAAGGCTGATAGCCTACGCTTACATTGCTATTGGCTTGCCTTGTTTCACCGCCTTTCTCTGTTATGGATGCTTCTATGGAATAATTGAATGTAGGCTTGCTGGCTTTCTCAACCGCCACATCTGGCAGTGCCAGAAATTGTATGGTGAAATTCCCCGCAGCATCTGTAGTTACCGTGCCTTGTTTTATCTCCATTGTATTGCCCCCATTGTATCCGCCCCTGTAGCCATAAAAATAACTGGTACGCCTTGTTACAGAATACTTTACTTGTTCACCGTCTATGGCACTGCCCGCAAACGCCTTGGCAAAGCCTGTTACCGTGATGGTATCGTTTAGCCGATAGCTGCCTTTGGGCTTATTCAGCATCACCGAGAAAGTGGGGCGTTTGTATTCCTCTACTTTAAAATTAGCTTGCCCATCTAATTGATTTGTGGTAAGGCTAAAATTGCCTGTAAGGGTATTTTGTGGCAAAACAAATTGCCCAGTTATGGATGCGTATTCGTTCTGCTTGCATTTTACGCTGTCAACCACCTGCCTGTTGGCATCTTCCAGGTAAACCGTGATGCTGTCTTTTGTTAGGTACAAAAAGCTATTGCCCTTCGGGGGCTTTGCTATGGCAATGGCCTTGAAAAACAAGTTTTGCCCCGGGCGGTAAATGCCTCTGTCCGTAAAGAAATAGGCCGTTTCTTTTTGCTTTTTATCTTCGTCTTCCTCTTCATTGCGCATATAAGAGGGGTCCCTTATATACAGCGTGTCTGTTTTGGCAGCGAATAGAAATTGGCAATAATAATAGCTCCTTTCACTTGTTGTTTTGCCCAACCGGAAAAGCCCCTTTTCATTAGTCGTTACATTATCCGTGGTATCGTAGTAAGGCTTGCCCGTTTTTGAGTCGTATTTTTGTGCCAATGCTTTTACCGATACATTTTGCATCGGCTCGCCCGTTTCCCTGTCCAGCACAAAATACCTGTTGCCCCCTGCGCTCACATAGCTGATGTTGGATACATAAAAATAAGTAAAGGCCATATTGTCCCGCTTGTTCTTAAAGTTCTTGCCCGTGCTGGCAACAAGTAAATAGGCTCCAGAGGGCAAGCCATCAATTTTTATCTCTGTTGCGTGTTGCTGGTAATCGTTTGTTGGTGGTAGTCATTGGCTAAATGACTGCAGCACGGGCAGTTTATTGATGTATTGCCATATATCTTTTTGGCTGCCCCCTTCATAAGTACTCAGGCTCGGTATTTCATTGTCATGGCTAATATTGATTATTTTACAATAAGCCGTGTCTGTGTTCTTATATTTTACCAACGCCCTGAATGGCTTGCCAATCACGTTCACCTGTTCAGTTTCTACTCTCAGGCTTTTCTGTTTTATTTCCGTTGCCAAGTTTTTTAAATTGGCATAACCTTCGGCTTCCACGCTTGTGTCTGGCAATGCCTGTTTTATTATTTTCAAGGCTTTTACATTGCCCCAACGGTTGGCGGTATCGCCAAAAGGGCTGTAGCCAGCCGCTTTGTCTTTTTCCAGTTTGGCCAATAAATACCATGCCTGCAAGTTTTGCGGGTGGTGGGGATATTGTGCAATAATGGCTTCTAGTGCTTTTTTATACAAGCTGTCTTTGCCCTCCATCACGCCAAACTGCTTTACCCATTCTATGCGCTCCAAGTCCACGTCTATCTCGGCGGCAGTATCTTTTTGGCTTTGGTGGAAGGCAATCAATTGCTGGAACAGTTGCAGGCTTGCCAGCAACAAGGAAGCACTGTCTTTAGAAGCAAAAACAGCATTGGCATATAAGGGCGCAGGTTGCAAGGCATTGGCATCATTTAACTCAAAGGCGTATGCGGGCTTGGTAATATAGGCTTCGCCCGTTTTAAAGTAATCCAGAGCCTGATGTGCCAGCAAATCATACAAAGTAGGGCGTAGCTCACGGCTATTTCCTTTGAGTATGATGGCTCTGAAAGCAGATAAGTTTGTTTGCTGCAAAAAAGCGGCTGGCTCTATAGACAATAAATAGTGCTGTGCAATGGCTTTGTGAAAATCTTCTGCACTCCAAGTGTCTATGCTGTCTTTTTGGTAATTAATGGTGGTTGACCGCCGATATAATTGCCACCTATTTTGGTTAAAATAAGTTTGATACTGAAAAGCAATTAGTCCATGCAGGATGGCTTTTACCGTGGCATCGTTTTTTTTGTCCAGTTCTTGCTCCAGCAAATGGATGCTTCGGTTGGGGTTGTTTTCCTGCACTTTGTCTGTAAGGCTTATCTTATACACCAATGCTTTTACCTGCTGTGCAGGCATGGCATTTTGGCTGGCCAAAGCATACAAGGAATCAATTTTTTCTAATGCCCGCTTTGTTTGGTTTTGCTTGGTTACCAAGCTGTCTATGCCCGCCCAATGCTTGCTGAAAGCGGTGTCTTTTTGTTGTGCATTTGCGGAAGCAAAAAGGAAAAAAATAAAAAGAGCGGTGGCAATCTTGGACAGCATAAATCATTTAATTTTAGAGGTGAAAGGTAGCTATTTACTTTGATGCAAATTGATGCATAATTACATAACAGGTTTTAGAGTTTAAAAAAATATTTTTAATTATAACCCATCAGTACATTTTTATTGTAAAACCTTAACTGTATAATATTTGAAGTATTTTTTTTGAAGCACTTTAAAGTGCTTCAAAAAAAATGCTTCAAATATTGACAATTGTTATTCATAGAGACTACATCATTTAAACAAAATAAGATAATGTAAAAAATGTCGTTTAAATTACGGCTTGCATTTTGCGGGACATTATTTTTGAATCTCAAAAAACTTGTTCATTATGGAAACAACAACCCCCAATAAATCATTTATAGACACCATCAATAGCAAGGAACCCGTATTGGTAGATTTTTTTGCCACATGGTGCGGGCCTTGCAAAACCATGGCACCCATTTTAAAAGAAGTAAAGCAGTTGGTAGGCGATGCCGCCACCATCATTAAAGTAGATATTGATAAAAACCAAGCCCTTGCCACGCAATACCAAATACAAGGGGTGCCTACTTTTATCATTTTTCAAGAAGGAAAGGTAAAATGGCGGCAAAGCGGGGTGATACCTACGGCACAACTGAAAAGGGCGATTGAACAGTATATGTAAGTAATAACTAGTAAGGGGTAAATAGTAAGTAGTAAATAATTGTGCGTAAGAGGAAAAAGAAGTTCGTGTTTCTTGTTTATGCGTTTTAACTTGCATGTTTATTTAATAACTGAACGCAGGTATAAGGTTTCAAAAAGCCTTATAGGGTTTTGCGTTGACTTACTACTTATCACTTACTACTTTTATCTATTATCTATTTCACCATGAAGCAAAACATAGGCAAGGCTGATACCATTATCCGCATCATATTGGCATTTATTATTTCTGGATTGTTTTTTACCCATACCGTTACTGGCATAACTGGCACGGCATTGCTGGTAGCAGGTGGCATTTTATTGGTTACCGCCGTTTTCAATTTTTGCCCATTGTATGCCTTGCTAGGCATTAATAGCTGCGGGATAAAAAAATAGGCAAGTGGTATTCATGTAGGTGCAAGCCCAGCTCCTACGGGAAGTTTAGACCGCAATCATTGGCATCATTCAAAATCATTGAATCAGTGGTAAATTTCACCAATTACTAAACAAATTCCCTTTTATAATTTTTTTTGGTACTGTTTTGGCTTATTTTAGGCTTTCTTTGTTTTCTACTATCAAAGCAGGCATTTTTTGAAGAAAATAGTTAAGATAATTGGCAAAATACTACTCTGCATCATCGCATTACTGCTGGTGCTGGTGCTTGCTATTCAATTATCCCCCGTGCAAAACTGGCTGGCCGGCTTGGCTACTTCCAAGCTCAGCAGGGCTTTGGGAACAGAAGTGCGGGTAAAAAATGTGAGCGTTTCCCTGTTCGACAAGATAAATTTAGAAGGGATACTGATCCGGGATCAAAAAAAAGACACCTTGCTCTATGCAGGTGCATTGAGGGTAAGGATAAACGATTGGTTTTTCTTGAAAGATAAAACTGAGTTAAAATATATTGGCTTGGAAGATGCCACTATCAAACTAAAACGTACCACAGCCGTTTGGAACTATGAATACATCATAGACCATTTTGCTTCGCCAAGCAACCCTAAAAGCAAGAAAAAAGGCGTAATTTTAGACTTGAAAAAAATAGACCTAAAAAATATATCGTTTGTACAAAACGACCAATGGAGGGGCGAAACCATCTCGGCAAACGTGGGTGGGCTATTGCTGGACGCAAAAAAAATAGACCTCGCCAAAAGCAGTTTTGCCATCAACAGCCTTTTTGTAGAGAAGCCACGTGTACTGCTTGAGGATTTTGATGGGCTTAGGCCAGATTCTATCAAGCAAAAAGACAATGCAAAGCCTAGCAAACCTACCGAGTTTCGGTTCAATCCCGGTATATGGCTTAGCGTGGATAGTTTTAGGATACAGGATGGCAGTTTTGCTACCAACCTCGACAAAGACAAACCATTGCCCCATTTTGACGGCACACATTTAAAAATAACACAGCTTACAGGCTCGTTGAACAATCTTTCGTTCAACAACGATACGTTAAAAGCCAATGTTGACCTTGCCTGCAAAGAACGCTGTGGCTTTGACCTGAAAAAACTAAAAACGCATTTACGCATTACCCCACAAATAATAGAACTGGCAAAGCTGGATTTGCAAACCAATAAAAGCCACCTTGCCGATTATTATGCCATGCGCTTCAAGCATTTCAGCAGCGACTTTAAAGAATACGTTACCGAGGTAACAATGGATGCAAAGTTCAAAGAGTCCAAAGTATTTAGTGACGACATTGCTTATTTTGCCCCGGCACTAAAATCATGGAAAAAGGATGCTACCATTTCTGGCAGTTTCCTTGGCACAGTGGCTAACTTTAATGTTAAAAAACTATTTATTCGTTCTGGCGGCACTACCAGTATTGCTGGCGATTTGTCAATGAAAGGCCTGCCTTATATCAACACCACGGTTATCAATTTTACTAGTGGCACCATCAAAACCAATAGCAAAGACATGGCTGTGGTGATACCCGACCTAAAAGAGGTAAACCAGCCCAACCTCACTGCTCTAGGCACTGTGTTTTTTAGGGGTAATTTCAATGGCACCATTAGGAATTTCGCTACCAAAGGCATCATAAGTTCCAATATTGGCGCAGTAGATGCGGACGTAAAGATGTTTTTCCCTAATAAAGCCGAGCCTACCTATACTGGCACTGTGGTTACCCAGCGGTTCAACCTTGGCAAATTCCTAAACAATACACAATTAGGGCTAATAGATTTTAAAGGCAAAGTTTCGGGCAGCAGCTTCAATATGTCTAAGATAAATACCAACTTAGACGGTTTTTTTAGTAATTTGGAGTATAATGGCTACAACTATACCAACATTACTACCAATGCCAGCATTATCAGCAATTTCTTTAAAGGGGAAGTGAAAATTGACGACCCAAACCTCGACTTTACCAGCACCATTGAAATAAATTTCGACAAAGACTTGCCCCGCTTCAATATGTTTGGCGACTTAGTAAAAAGCAATTTCAAAAACTTGAAACTAACCAACGATAGCGTGCAGCTTACTGGGCTACTGGATTTGAATTTCGTGGGCAAAAACATTGATGATTTCCTAGGCACGGCCAAAATATTGAATGCCAACTTGGTGCATGAAGGGGACAAGCTAAGTTTCGACTCGCTTATTTTAAACACGCAAAATGTAAATGGCGAAAAGCTGCTTACCCTTGCCAGCAACGAGTTTAGCATGGCTATATCGGGCAAAAGCTATAAGTTGTTAGATTTGCCTACTTCTTTCCAAACCTACCTTAGCCATTATTATCCGGCCTATTTCCCTCCGCCAAATGTCGTGCCTGTGAACCAAGATTTTAAAGTGTCGTTGTTTACAAAAGACTTTGACAAATATGCCGCCATTATAGACAAGCGGCTAGGCGGATTAGACTATGCCACCATAGTGGGCAGCATCAATACCAGCCAAAATAAATTTGATATACAAGCCAATATCCCTACACTCCGGTTCGGCAAGTACCATGTTGCCGATGCTACTGTTATTGGCGAAGGCACAATAGATACCTTGAAAATAACAAGCGATATCACCAATATAAGGATAGGCGACAGTTTGAATTTCCCGAATACAAACATCAACATCACTTCTAGCAACGACTATTCTGATATAGCAATCCGGGCAAAAGCCGACAACACTTTGAATGCAGCCAGCCTAAATGCGGGGTTATATACGCTGGAAGATGGGGTACGCATCAGTTTCAATCCTTCATCGTTTATATTGAACGACAAAAAGTGGGATCTGGAAAAGAAAGGGGAGATAGTAATAAGGAAAAACTTTGTAAGCGCAGAGAATGTAAAATTCACACAAGGTTTGCAGGAAATAAAAGTAGAAACAGAACCTGCAAATGACGAGGGCAATGCCAACAACCTTATCTTGAAACTAAAAGACATTGTAGTAGGCGACATGACTTCACTTTTCATGAAAAACCCACAATTTGAAGGCCTTGCCAATGGTGAGATAAGGCTAAATGATTTTTATGGCGCATTCAATGCAACGGCTAATATAAAAGCCGAGCAATTCAGGATGGATGTAGATTCAATAGGCTTGGTAAACCTATCGGCATCTTACAGCAACCAAAGCGGCGTTGTGGGATTCAAGGCAAAATCGCCCAATAAAAATTACAACTTCAATACAGAAGGCACTTATAGTATAAAAGATTCAACCGGGCAAGCTCTATATGTAAACACACAATTGGGCAATACGAAAATCAGCTTGGTGCAACGGTTTCTGGGCGATCTTTTTTCTGACATGAGCGGAGTGGCTACAGGAAACCTAATTGTGAAAGGCAATCCCAACAGCCCAGATTTGCTTGGCTCTGTAAAGCTCAGCAATGGCGGCCTAAAAATAATTTATACGCAGGTTTATTACACTATAGATAGTGCCACCATCAATTTTGAGCCAGATGGCATAAACCTAGGCACCATAATAGTAAAAGACAGGTACAAAAATACTGGCGTAGTAAAAGGTAAGATATACGAAAAAGGATTTAAAAACATGGCTTTTGACCTTGGCCTAACTACCAACAAGCTATTGATGCTAGACACAAAAGCCAAAGACAACAAGCAGTTTTATGGCAAAGCCATTGGCAAGGCAGATTTAACATTCAAAGGACCAGAAAGCAATGCCTATTTGCAGCTAACGGCAGAATCGAATGATAGCTCGCATATTTATATACCCAACTCGCAAAGCAAGGAAAGTGGCGAGGCCGATTTTATAGAGTTTAAGAAATATGGCAAGGAAATGCTGGCCGAAAAAAAGAAAACTAATTTCGACCTTACAGTTGACTTGGACTTAGCTGCCAACAACAACGTGAAAATAGACGTTATTCTAGACGAGCTTACAGGTGATGTAATCAAGGCCGTTGGCAACGGCAGGCTTAGGATAATTGCAGGCACAACAGCCCCATTAAGTATCAAAGGCAGGTACAATATAGACAGGGGCAGCTACGATTTCAATTTCCAATCGTTTATCCGTAAGCCTTTTGAGCTACTAGCTGGTGCAGGCAATTTTATAGAATGGACAGGCGACCCATTAAAAGCAGACCTGCATATAGACGCAAAATATACGGCAGATAGGGTTAGCATCAACGATTTGCTAAGCAACCAGCAGGCATCTGTAAACAGTGCCACCAAATCGTACAGGGGCGAGGTTTATGTAATAGCCTCGCTTAGGGACAAGCTAAGCAAACCCACTATTACCTTTAGCCTCGACTTCCCGCAGGGTAGCCCTGTGAAAACTGATGCTGTTTTTGGTGATTTCATAGCCCGTATAGAAGCTGACCAGAATGAAATGCTTTCTCAAGCCACATCCCTTATTGTGTTTGGTTCTTTTGCCCCTTATGGGCAAGGGGTATTGGCTGGCGGCGGGGCCAATAACCTGAATAATTTTGGCGTGAATACCATCTCGCAATTGGTTACCAAGCAAGTAAACAAAGTAGTATCTAATCTATTATACAAACTTACTGGAGACAAAAGCCTGCGTTTCGACCTTGGCACTTCTGTTTATAGCAGCTCCAGCATCCTGGATCAAAGTAGTGGGCTTACAGCCAGCACCAGCAGCAGCCACTTAGACCGTACCAATGTAACATTTAAGGTAGGCAAAAGCTTTTTTAACGACAATGTGATCGTGACATTTGGCGGCGACCTAGATTTTAACCTTGGCAACACTTCTACCGTTGCCAATGGTAATTTCCAATGGCTGCCCGACCTAAACGTGGAGTTGGTGCTGTCGCAAGACAAGCGTCTGAGGGCAATAGTGTTTAGCAAGAACAGCCTCGACATCAGTGGCTCCACCCTTGGCCGCCGCAACAGGCAGGGCGTAAGCCTTTCTTACAAAAGGGATTTTGACCATTTCTGGCTTTCCAAGCCCAAGGAAATTCACCCGCCATTAAGGGATACTACGGTGGCGAATGTGCCTTAGGAGTCATCAATGGTCAGGCCAAGAGGAAATGAAGTATAGGCCATATTTTATGAAAAGCAATAGGCAAAATATAAACCATAGCCCTGAAAGGGCGGCATACATCAGCGAAGGGTAAAGCCCTTCGTAAAATTTGCCAACCTTCAAAAGGTTGGCAACCCTAATCTTCCCCCCAAATAAAATAGTAAAAAATAGTTGAGGTTACCCAAAACCCTAAAAGGGTTGAACAACAGTAGCCATGGGTGCAACCCGTGGTAGGAATAAATGCCCAAGGTTATATATATGTTTGAAAATTAAACATTACTGCTTGCCATCTGTCTGATCCAAAGGAAAAATAACTGCCGATAAAAAAATAACGCATGAAAAAAACAACTACTTGCTTGCTACTGCTGATTTTGCTTACAAAAACCATGTTTGCCCAGGAGCCGAAAGCCCCCGCCTACAACGATCCTAAAATGGATTGGTGGAAGGAAGCCCGTTTTGGCATGTTTATACACTGGGGCATATATGCTGTTCCTGCTGGCACCTACAACGGCAATAAGGTAAATGGCATTGGCGAATGGATTATGAACAAGGGAAAAATACCCGTGGCAGACTATAAAAAATTTGCTTCCGAGTTCAATCCTGTTAAGTACAATGCCGAGCAATGGGTAAAACTAGCCAAGGAGGCAGGTATGAAATACATGATTATCACCAGCAAGCACCATGATGGTTTTGCGATGTTTAAATCGGAAGACCCGTTTAATATTGTGGATGCCACCCCTTTTAAAAGGGATGCCATTAAAGAACTGGCAGCAGCCTGTAAAAAATACAACATGAAACTGGGCTTGTATTATTCACAGGCACAAGACTGGACATATCCCGGCGGCTCTGCCATTGGCGGGCATTGGGACAGTGCACAAAATGGCGGCATGGGTAAGTACATAGACCAAAAAGTAATCCCACAGCTAAAAGAAATACTATCCAACTATGGCCCTATATCCGTGCTGTGGTTTGACACGCCCACTGGCATGACAAAAGAATATGCCACTAAGGTAATGGACGTGCTGAAACAATACCCCGACTTGATTTATAATAACCGTTTGGGTGGCGGCTACAGCGGTGATTTGGAAACGCCTGAGCAGTACATACCCGCCACTGGCTACCCCGGCAAAAACTGGGAATCTTGCATGACCATGAACAATACCTGGGGCTTTAAAAGCTACGACACTAGCTGGAAAAGCACAGCAGTGCTTATTAACAACCTAATAGACATAGCATCTAAGGGAGGCAACTACTTGCTAAATGTAGGCCCTACCAGCGAGGGGCTGATACCGCAGCCTTCTGTGGAAAGGCTAAAAGCAGTGGGTGCATGGCTGGCTACCAATGGTGAAGCTATTTATGGCACTACCGCCAGCCCATTTTCTTATGTAAGCTTTGGCCGCTGTACACGCAAAAAAGACAAACTGTACCTGCATGTGCTAAAATGGCCAGTAGATGGTATTATAAAAGTACCACTAGACAACAAAATAGTAAAAGCATCGCTATTGGCACAGCCAAAAACCAAGGTTACTTATAAAAAAGCAGGTAAATACCTGGAACTTCAATTACCTAAAAAACCTGTTGACAGCATAGCATCGGTAGTGGTGTTGCAAATAGAAGGCGAGCCTGCCATCACCGTAACAGACCCAATACCTTCTTTTAAAAAGCCAGCAACAGCATCCTCCATAAAAAGCGATGCCAACAAAGCCTCCCTTGCGTTTGACGGCAATGGCAAAAAAGGCTGGATAGCTGCAGATGGAGAAAAAACAGGTTGGTTGGCTACAGACCTAGGCAAGCCCACCAGCATAGGCAGTATAGCTATTACAGAAGCTGGCACGTTTGACAAGTTTGTTCAGCGTTTCAGGCTGGAATACAAGGATGGCCAAGATTGGAAAACGGTGTTTGAGGATAAAAACATTGGCGCAGGCTATTTTAAAACCTTTAAGCCGGTTATTGCGCAGCAATTCAGGATAAACATACTAGAAACAACCAAAGTGCCGCAGATAAAACAAGTACAACTCTATTTTGACGAGGAGTAAAGCCTTGAACAATTGAAAAAAAATGGCTGCCCGGCTGTATCACTACTGGGCAGCCATTTTTCATTTCAACACCCCATACAAACTTCCCCCTTTATCAAACAACCTATCCACGCGCTTTTCTATTGCTGGCACTTTTTCTACTGGTGGGGCATGGTGGGGTTTTATGCGGGCATCAATCACTACCGGGCCCTTGCATCCCCAGTGCTTGTTTTCTATAAATGAACTGATACCATATATATCATGCGATGGGTTGCAGCGGGTATAGCTAACCCATAGGTAATTATTTAGTTTTTCTGCAACAAAACTGCTATTGTCACAAATAATAATTTGGGCAACTTTGTTTAAATCTGCGTTTGCCAATAGTTCATTTAGCACGTACATTTCCTTATGGGCAGAGGCATAATCCGTAAACGGTTTTGTTTGCAAAGCAATTACACCCGGCATAGCCAGTTGTGGGTTTTCAAAGGCTTGCAGGTTTTTAAAAGCAGCTTGCACATCCCTGCACAGTTCCCTTTTTTTATCGCCATAGGCGGCAAACACCACTTTGCTACCACTATTAATGCTGGTGCCGCTATAATCAAGGGTATCAATAGTGGTGTTGGTATGAAAATGAATATCACGACTATAATCAATCCTTTCAAAAAGGTATTCAAAATAGGTCTGTATGGGCGTAGTGCGTAGTTGGTTGGTATCGTCTGCCGTGATAAACAGGAATTTGGCCAAGCTCAACTGCCCTGTGCCTAATATATGATTGGCAATAGTCAGCAATTCTGCTGGCTGCTTGGTGGGCATATATGGGGTGTACCGCTCGCTACCAATGGCCAGCAATAAAGGGTGCACACCTGCCGCATCCACAGCATGAACTTCTTTTACCCCCGGTATTTCCTGCGGTATGGCTGCGCCAGTAAGCTCATGTATCAGTTCGCCAAAACTAGTGTCTTCCTGTGGTGGCCTACCTACAACCGTAAACGGCCAGATGGCGTTTTTCTTCGCAAATACCTTATGCACCCGCATCAACGGAAAAGGGTGTTGCAGGGAATAATAGCCCAAGTGGTCGCCAAAAGGCCCTTCGGGTTTGTTTTCATTGGGGTACACCTCTCCGGTTATTACAAAATCGGCATCGGTACTAATAGCAAAACCATCCTGATACGCATACCTAAAACGCCTCCCGCCCAGCACCCCGGCAAAAGTCATCTCGCTGATGCCTTCGGGCAAGGGCATTACTGCCGCTAAAGAATGCGAAGGTGGCCCACCCACAAAGCAGCTTACTTTTAGCGGCATCCCTTTTTTATTGGCTTTAGATTGATGTATACCAATACCTCTATGCAACTGATAGTGCAAGCCTATTTCCTTGTTCAGTGCATAATCGTTACCCGTTAGTTGTATGCGGTACATGCCCAAGTTGGCCTGCATAATGCCGGGTTTGTCTATATCTTCCGTATATACCTGCGGCAGGGTTACAAATGCCCCGCCATCCATCGGCCAATGGTGTATCAATGGCAAATCCGCAATGTTTATTTCTTGATACAAAACAGGTTTGCTTGCCGGATTTTTTAAGGGCAGTGCCTTTAGGGCAGCCAAACCTGCCGACATATTTTTAAAGGGATGCTTGATGGCTTCCATGGGATTCCCCTTTAGCGCAATCAGTTGCTGCACCAACTGGAAAGTATCCCTGAAAATAAATTTACTACGCTCCAACGTACCGAATATATTGGATGCAGCACGGAAAGGCGCACCTGCATAAGTACTCAACGGCGATTTCTTCACGTTCTCAAAAAGGATGGCCGGTCCCTTCGCCTCATACACACGCAGGTGTATAGCCGCCATTTCCAGATAAGGATCCACCTCCTCTTTTATGCGCACCAAATGGTCGTGCTTTTCCAAATCCAGTAAACAGTCTTCTAAGTTTTTATAAGCCATAGTTGTACAACAACTGCCCGTGCGGAAAGTTGGATGCAAAGTAAGGAAGGAATAGGGGAATGGATTGGCTTATGATAAAACTTAATTAAAGATAGCTTTATGCAATAAGTATATACTTAACTCACCTTACGCATGATATATAATTAAGCTACCGCTGCTTTTTTCAATTCCATTACTTCTTA
>NZ_JBKHKJ010000008.1:0-165522 GCF_046546515.1 Parasediminibacterium schistidii
AATCCCTTTATCCCAATATCCAGAATTATTTCTTTTACTTGTATGCCCATACTATTATAAACGAAATAATAGCAAGATAATTGTGTCTGATTACTTATAACTTAATAGATACATAAACCTTCAAAAACGATGCACTACAAGGAAAGGGTTTTAGGCAATATACCCCTTTGTATCGGTAAACTAATATTGCCAGATAACTAAAAATACAAGCAGGGTATATGTTTTGGGGTGCTTATTATGTAAAAAGCATTGTTTATGGGATAGGTGGCAAAAAGAATAGCGGGTCTCGGTGAATTAGATTTTTCATTTAGCCACTAAGTATGAAAACACGAAGGAGCAGAAGATTAATCAATTGCCAAAAAAGTAAGTATAACCTTTTTTAAAAAAGCTTTTCAGCCATTTTTTTGTCGTGGCCATAGATATCTTCCCTGAAATTTAACAACCCTTTTGCATCTACCCAAGCCGTAAAATATTTGATGGTTACAGGCACGGTTGGTTTTGCATTAAACCATTTCTCTTTTGCTAGGGTCATTAGCGTTTTGATAGAGTCTGCCGTGAGTTGTGGTTCCCTGCGCAGCAGGAACTGGGCCAGCTTTGCTGGTTGGCCCAAACGGATGCAGCCATGGCTGAATGAACGCTTGGAAGACGCGAATGCCTCTTTAAAAGGCGTGTCGTGCAGGTAAATATTATAACTGTTTGGGAATAAGAACTTTACCCCGCCGAGCGAGTTGTTGGGCCCTGGCTTTTGCCTCACTTGGGGTATTCCATTATTGTACCCAGTAATTTCCATGTTGTTCTTTTGGAGGTAATTAGGGTTTCTTTTCATGGCAGGCATTACTTCTCTTTTGGTAATATCTTCTGTTACGTTCCAATAAGGGCTGAACACAATATAGCGGAGGTTGCCATTGAAAATAACGGTACTGTTTGCTGCAGTACCCACCACCACGTCCATGTTAAAGCTGTACTTGCCAGAGTCATATACATACAATTTGTACTCAGGTATGTTTACTACAATCCTGTCTGTCTGGGCTGTGTCAGGCAGCATCCACCGTGACCTTTCCATATTAATCAATAGCTTTCGGATTAATGTGTCTATCGGCCTGTTTAGTTCTTTTAGGGTAGCTGCACCTATCTTGCCGCTATTGTTTAAGCCAAGCCTGTCCTGGAATTGTTTTACGGCAATTACCAACGATGAATCAAAGTATTGGCTGGTGTCTTTTGCTTTTAGGTCGCCATATTGGAACAATCGTTTCTTGATAAGTGTAATGTTGCTGGACGAATCTCCCATTTTGTACGACTTGGCAGCAGGAATAGAATCCCATCGAGCTTGTTTTTTTAACCCATAGTAAGTAGCAAGGTATTTTTCCAGCAGGCGGTATTGGGTATTCAATGGTTCGTATTGGGTAATAGATGCGCTTTTTTCATTTATCAGCGCATTTAATGTTGCAGGGATGTCTATTTTTTTTCTTGGGATGAACCAGCCTAGTTCCTTTGCATCAATATCATTGCCTTCATATACTTTAGCTGCATATTTAAAAAACTGTGCTGTAAGCCATACTTCCGTGTAAAAGGAAGTAGTGTCGCCCTTTTTCTTATGAAAAAGCAGCCCGTACTGCTGCTCGTACAAATGTTGCAATTGTGGGTTGTAGATACTGCTGTCGTTTTGGGTGGCTATATAGCTGTTTTGCAGGTTGTAAAAGGAATGTGCCTGTTCTATCATGCCGCTGGTGTCAAACCATGCGTATTCAAAATTCCTATGGGTATAAAAATCAAAAAACTCATCCCGGTATTTCTCTAGTTCTTCGTGTTTGCCAATAAAATTTTCCAGCGAGCTACTATCCAGGAACAGGTTGTTATAAGCGTTTTTAGTGGTAATGCTGCTGTCTTTAGCTGCTTTTTTCCTGCCGCAATGCTTGCAGCCTACTAACAACAAACTGAAAAGCAATATAAATAAACCTGATTTTTTCATGTAGGGGTTAAAATTAGTTGTTTATCAGCAAGGTAGCCGCAACTACCCCTGCAGTTTCTGTACGCAGGCGTGTATTGCCCAGCGATGTGGGCAAATAGCCCTGCTGCAAGGCAAGCCCAATTTCCAGCGGTGAAAAATCGCCCTCTGGGCCTATCAATATTTGTACATTTTTTTCTAATTCCATTGACGGTATTGTTTGTTTGTCTGCCTCCTCGCAATGGGCAATTAATTTTTGTGGATAGCTTGAGTTGGCTATAACCTGTGCAACGGGTGTTGGCGGGTGCAAAACAGGCAGCCATACCTGGCGGCTTTGCAGCATGGCGGCTATTAGTATATTGTTCATCCTGTCTTGCCTGAACTGTTGTTTTTCTGTGCGTTGGCAAAGTAATGGTATTATTTCGCTGATGCCTAGTTCTGTTGCTTTTTCCAAAAACCATTCAAGCCTGTTGGCATTTTTTAGCAGCGATATGCCTATGGACACAATCCTCCCTTGCTTTTCCTCAAAGCTTGATGTTTGTATGTGTACTTCGCAATGGCGTTTGTCTTCCCGGGCAATGGTGGCCGTGTGCAGGCTGCCCTTGCCATCTGTTAGTTGTAAAGGTTCGCCCACTTTCATCCGCAGCACTTGTATGCAGTGCTTGCTGGTTTCTTCATTTAAGATAAAAGCCCCCGTTGTGGGTACATTTTGCTGGTAGAAATAAGGTATAGGCATAATTGTGGAAGCGAAAATAAGCAAGATCCGGGTTTAATGTAACCCTAGGTAAGGGCATAATGAAAAGTTTTATGACCCATTTTCAGGGGCATTAACTGCTTGGTTTAGGTGGCTTTAGGCACCCTGAATTTAATTTTTGGTTATTTCTGCACCTTAACTCATTGAAATACAGGGCTTTTGTTTTTTTTAAAATGAGTGTTTTGTGAGTGAAAAGTGAGTATTTTATGAGTGAAAAGTGAGTGATTCATGAGTGATTGGTGAGTGATTTATGAGTGAAAAGTGAGTGATTTTTCGGGGTGTTTTTGAGTACGGATGTAGTTCATAATAATTTTTTCTGTATGTAAACCTAGATTTTGCATTTGAACCCTATCGCAAGCCCCAATTACTTCAAACAACTGCAAAATATGGGTTTGAAATGGGTTATTTTTTGTTTTTTGGTGGTTTATTTTTTTTGCTATTTTCCTTTTTTGCCTGTAATTCATTGATATTCAGTTGTTTATGTTTTTTTAGCCTCATTTTTTATGATAATTTAAGTGAATTTTATGATAGTTTATTGATAGTAAAATAATAGTAAACTGATAGTAAAATGATAGTTTATTGATAATAAACTGATAAGATTTTGATGGTGGATTATCATTTTCCTAAGCCAACTAACATCCTATCCGGGAGGCAGAACCAATATGCCCCAGGAGAAACGCATCAAAATTTAATCTGCGCCTAATTGCCTATTTTATTCAAAAATGCTTCTTTTCAGTTCTTTTGCCTCATAGCCGGCGGGCTTCGTCCTGGCAACGCCACTCTATTTTATCCTTTGAAAAAAATATGCTGCGCATTTTTTTCAATCAGCCTGCGGCTGACCGGATAAAATAAGGTGGCTTATGCCAGGACTGGTGTCAAACTCGAAGTTTCGATCAAAATTATTCTATGTCTAATTGCCTCTTTTATTCAAAAACACTACTTTTTAGTCCTTTTGCCTCAAAGCCGGCGGGCTTCGTCCTGGCAACGCCACTCTATTTTATCCTTTGAAAAAATATGCTGCGCATTTTTTTCAATCAGCCTGCGGCTGACCGGATAAAATAAGGTGGCTTATGCCAGGACTGGTGTCAAACTCGAAGTTTCGATCAAATTATTCTATGTCTAATTGCCTCTTTTATTCAAAAACACTACTTTTTAGTCCTTTTGCCTCATAGCCGGCGGGCTTCAACCTCACCCCCAGCCCCTCTCCAAAGGCGAGGGTAGCTTTGGCAACGCCACTCTATTTTATCCTTTGAAAAAAATATGCTACGCATTTTTTTCAATCAGCCTGCGGCTGACCGGATAAAATAAGGTGACTTATGCCAAGACTGGTGTGAAACTCGAACATTCGAGCAAAATGAATTTTGATGCTTTTACCTTGTAATATGCCCCTAGTTGCTCCTTTACTACAAAATTGGTATGGATATGTATATAACCCAAAATAAAAATCCTATATGGGGGAAATATGCCCCCATGAGCATCCCAAAATGCCCCCATGATGGGGGAAAATCTGGATTGCAATGACAGATATATAATGACAAGCACCTAAAAAAAATTTAGCCTATTTATTAAGAAATAAGTATGCAGGCACAATTAAGTTAATACTATTTATTTTAAAGACCTCACCCCAACCCCTCTCCGAAGCTACCGTGTACACACATTTTTTTTTAGTGTAATAAAGTACCTTTAATAAATATCTTTTGTGTCTAATGTAGCGGCTTTGCCTATTTTGCGTCCTTTGAGCGAAGCGTTTTACCTTTTTTTCCCCTTTGCGCCTTCTTTGCGTAAATAACGCTGCGAATCTTTGCGGTTAAGCCCTTCGCTTCAATTAAAATGGCCGCTTATACTTCATAGAAACCACCCCGGCCTACGGCCACCCCTCGAGAGGGGAATTGTGTCCGCACAGTAGTTCCGAAGGAGAGGGGCAAGAACGAAACCCTCTTAGAATTATATTAAGGTAATTATGACTTACTACTTAATTTCTTATTTGTTTGTAATAAAATCTGAAAGTTTTTTTAAGGTAGCATCTGTTATGGTAAATTGCTCGCTTTTGTCGTAGATGGCGGCTAAATAAACAATTTGGTTTATTATTTTAACAAAAGTTATCACACGCACACCGCTACTTTTCCCTTTCCCTTTGCTTGTAATAGATAATCGTATCTTATAAAAAGTATTACCTATTGCTGTGCCTTGGGTAGGGTTGGTTTCCAGCGAAGTAATTAGTTGCACCAAATCGCCATTAAGCAAAGGGTATTTTTTATATAGTTTTTGAACTCTTTTTCAAAAGGTGGTATGGTCTCTATTTTATAGCTCATTGATAAAATCGATAGCTTTTTTAGTTTTTACTTTACCCTTGCCTACTATTGCATGGCAGCCTAAAATGAGGCCGTAAACAGTCCAAATCTTTCAGGGTTATTCCCAATTGTTATTCTTTACCACGGGTTTCACCCGTGGCTACTTTTGTTCAACCCCTTCGGGGTTTCCAGCAACGATAGTTCACGCTCATCAGCAAATCCAAAAATAATTAGCCTAAAATTGAGCATATAAATTTCACAATCTTTTAGCAATTGCTTATATATTTGTAGATATACTTTTTAAGGCTGTAAACTATCCATAATTAAATACAATGAAGCAAAGCTCACTTCTTACCAAACTTGTGTTTACCACTATATCATTATTTGTTTTGCTGAATGCCCGTTCGCAAACCGTTACCTCTATTGCAGGTATTGGTTCTGCTGGCTTTAGCGGGGATGGTGGGCTGGCAACGGCTGCACAATTAAATACGCCAGTTGATGTTGCTGTGGATGCTTTAGGGAATATCTATATAGCCGATAAAAGTAATAATCGAGTCCGAAAAATCACTAAGCAAGGGTTGATATATACAATTGTAGGTGGAGGTAGAGGATTTGGCGAAGATAGTTTGGCAACTAAGGTAAATATCAACGAACTTGCTGCTATTGCAGTTGACGTTACCGGTAATATTTATATAGCAGATGCAGCATTTGGGTTTATTAGAAAAATAGATACTGCTGGCATTATTACTACAATTGTAGGAACTGGAACTTCCGGTTACAATGGGGACAATAGGCTAGCAATTTCAGCTGAGATATCTACTCCAACAGGTCTGGCTATAGATCATTTAGGCAATTTATATATCGCAGACGAGGGTAATAACCGTATTAGAAAAGTAAGTAACGGTATCATTACAACAGTAGCTGGTGTTGGTACGCTCGGCTATAGTGGGGATGAGGGTCTTGCAATTTCTGCAAAATTGAAATTTCCTATGAATGTTACTTTAGATATGTCAGGTAATTTATATATTGTAGATGGTGGTAATTATTGTATTAGAAAAATAGATACTGCTGGTATTATCCATACAGTAGCAGGTAACGGAATTTCTGGGTATAGTGGAGATGGCGGTGAAGCTACTAAAGCAAGTTTAGGAATTTTAACTGATGTCGCAACAGATGTTTCAGGTGCAATATATTTAAGTGACATAAAGTATAATGTTATTAGAGTAGTAAGCCCTACTGGTATTATTTCTACGATGCCAAAGAGTCTTGATATTTCAGCATACATAAATGCGCCGTACGGTCTAGATATAGACGCTTCTGGAAATTTATATGTTGCAAATGGTGGCAACAACCGCATCTTAAAAGTAAATGGGATTGGTTTGCCTTTAAACTTGCTTGCTTTCTCTGCCAAAAAACTACCCAATGGCAATGTGGGCTTGCAATGGCAAACCGCCAATGAGATAAACACTGCTAAATTTTTGGTAGAAGCGGGCACTGATGGCGCAGCTTTTAAGCCTATAGGTGAAATAAACGCTAAAGGTGCGGGCACAAATAGTTATAGTTTTACAGATAATGCCTCGCTTTCAACTAACTACTACAGGTTGAAAATGATAGACAAGAATGGCAGTTTTACCTATTCCAATATTATTAAAATAGCCCTTGGTGAAATAACAAAAGAACAGTTTGAAGTATCGCCCAACCCATCTGATGGCGAGATAAATATTCACTTGGCATTACAATCTGCCAAGGCATTGTTTTTCCAACTAATCAATACAGAAGGAAAGTTGGTGGCAAGCCAAAAAAACAATGTGCCAGAAGGAAATAGCATAATAGCATTGCAGATGAAAAACAAATTGGCGGCAGGTATTTATTACTTAAAAACAATAGGTATTAATGGTGACCAAACAGCAAAACAAGTATTGGTAAGATAAAAATACCCTTCCACCGACATTTAACCAACTTTAACAGCGCACTACTTAAACCCTTTAGAATGGCTTTTATCTTAGTATCCATAAAATAAAAGACCATGAAAAAGCAATATGTAATGCTATTTTTAGTAAGTGGTTTGCTGCTTGCAACTGCCACAGCAGAAGCACAGGTAATGATTGGTGGAAGGATAGGCGGAGGCTATGGCTACGGCTATGGGCATGTAGGGGGCGGTTACAGGCGAAGGCCACAATCAAGGGCACCCCGGCAAACGCAGCCTAAGTTTCAACCAGTGGTGTATGCCTCTTTTGGTTATGGCTTCCCCAATTTGGATGCCAACCAGTTTCCTGAATATTACAATTTATACAAGGGCAGCATATCCCAAACTGGCCTGGTTACAGGTGCTTTAGACTACCGCTTCTCCCGCTATACCAGCATTGGGGTAATGGCCACTTACGGAAAGGTAAATGTGCCTTATTATAGTTACAACTCCCCATCAAGCCTTGTGGAAAAGGGCAGCTTGGAAAACTGGAGCGTGATGCTAAACCTAATGCAATACACGCCTATTAGCAATACTGCTACCATGTACCTACGTGGGGCGATAGGCGTAAATTCTTGGAACAATAATTTTACAGATGGGTCTGGTGCTAAAGTGCCACCACCTTTTACGCCATCACTATTGGCTTATCAGGTGGGCATAGGGGCTAGGTTCAACATTGCCGAGAACATGGCTTTGTTTGCCGAGGCTGGCTATGGTAAGTATATTTTGCATGGGGGGCTTTCGTTTAGCTTTCATTAAAAGTTTGCCACAAAGACACAAAGGCTCGAAGAAGCACTAAGAAAAAAGAAGGAAAGATTGTATATCTTTCTTTTCTTCTTCCTTTAAAACTTTGTGCCGCTTTGTGTCTTCGTGCCTTCGTGGCAAAATAAACGAACTAGCAGTGAAAGCATTAATATTGCACCATAAAAAGCAATAGGCAATGGGCACAGATTTTTCAAAGAAAGGTATAGGTACGAAATTCATCCATGCGGGCGTGGAACCAGATGCCAGCACGGGTGCAATTATGACACCCATTTACCAAACATCTACTTATGTGCAGCAAGCCCCGGGGGTAAACAAAGGGTATGAATATGCGCGTAGCCAAAACCCTACCCGCTTTGCCTTGGAAGCAGCTTTTGCCGCCATTGAAAATGGCAAATATGGCTTGGCTTTCAGCAGTGGGGTAGCGGCTACGGATGCGGTTATTAAATTGCTTTCGCCCGGCGATGAAGTAATTGCAGCCAACGATATGTATGGTGGCACTTACCGTTTGTTTACCAAGGTGTTCGAGCGGTTTGGTATCAAATTCATTTATGTGGACACAACCAATGTTGCCAATATTGCAAAAGCCATTACCCCCCAAACAAAATTGATTTGGATAGAAACACCTACCAACCCACTCATGAATATCACGGATATTGCTGCCGTGGCTGCTATTGCCAAGCCCGCAAATGCAATACTATGCGTGGACAATACATTTGCCTCGCCCTACCTGCAAAACCCGTTGGACTTAGGTGCAGATATTGTGATGCACTCTGCCACCAAATACCTTGGCGGGCATAGCGATGTGATACAAGGCTGCTTGATAATGAACGATACTGAACTGCGTGATAAACTTTATTTTATACAAAAGTCCTGCGGTGCAGTGCCTGGCCCACAGGATTGCTTCCTTGTGCTGCGGGGCATCAAAACCTTGCATGTGCGTATGCAAAGGCATTGCGAGAACGGCGAAAAAATAGCCCATTACCTGCAAAGCCACCCTAAAGTAGCCAAAGTTTGGTGGTGCGGTTTCACAGATAATCCCGGCTATGAAGTAGCCAAGAAACAAATGCGTGGCTTTGGCGGCATGATGAGTTTTGAACTGAAAGACGGCAGCCCGGAAAATACCAACCGGGTATTATCGTCTACCAAGGTATTTGCACTGGCAGAAAGCCTTGGTGGCGTGGAATCGTTAATTAACCACCCCGCCACCATGACACATGCCTCTATACCAAGGGAAGAGCGGATTAAAAACGGGCTTTCCGATTCGTTGATACGCCTAAGCGTGGGTATTGAAGACGTGGAAGATTTAATAGAAGACTTGGAAACGGCAATTGGGTAAAATGGCATTTTGGTGTTTGCGTAGGGGCAGGGCTTACCCCTGCCCACTTACATAAATGTCAAATGGGATAAAATTGCTTCCTACTATTGTTCGGAAATATCCTTTGCTGAAAGCTAGCGTATATACACAAATCTCATTGAAGCAAATATTGCCCTCTACTATGTATACCTCACCCCCAACCCCGACCTCACCCCAGCCCTCTCCAAAGGGAGAGGGAGCAAGAACAAAGGCGAGGGGGAGTCAGCCTCCGACAAAAAGCAAGTGATTTTATGATAGATTTCCCTTGCATCTATCTATTTTGCTTACACTAAAAGACCTAAAAAAGATGTGTATATACCCTAGGTGCTGAAAGGGCAGGGGCAAGCCCTGCCCCTACAAGTAATTCCATTTTTGCAACAATTTTTCATTAAAAGACTAGCTACACGCCAAGCTTCAAGTAAAATTTTAAGTTATAATACTTTAATTTTCATGCTTCTTTAAAAAAACACTACACATTAGGAAAGACATTTAATTATCTTCGCCCATTAGTGTTCATTTTACTATATGTAAAATGAACCGTAAACAAGGGAAATATGATTTTGAACTATTTAAAAACGTAACAACAGCATGGATAACACAGTGATACTATTAGTATCAAGTGCAGTGGCACTGGTAGCAGGGATTATAGCGGGTAGGTTCTTATTTGCTAAAAATACCAAAGAACAATTAGACGATGCCGACGTAAAGGCACAAGCAATTATTAAAGAGGCCGAGTTAAGGGCTGAAACAATTAAAAAAGAAAAACAACTAGAAGCAAAAGAAAAATTTGTACAATTAAAAGCTGATTATGACAGCGAGGTACTGGAAAGGAACAAAAAAATTGCAGAGTCGGAAACAAGGACCAAGCAAAAAGAATTGTCTATCAACCAAAAAGAAATTAGCCTTGACAAACAAATAAAAGAACAGGAGGCTATTAAAGAAACGCTTAAAGAAACGCTGGGCAAGCAGGTTAAAGAAAACGATGCAATAAAAGAAAACCTGAACAAGCAGATTGAAGCAATAAATCTGAAGAAAGCTGAGTTTGAAAAGCATGAACAGGAACACTTGCACAGGCTGGAAGCAGTGGCTGGCCTGACTGCCGAACAAGCAAAAGCACAATTGATTGACACCATGAAAGCGACTGCCCATACGCAAGGGCTGGCATTGCAGCAAGAAATCATAGAAGAAGCCAAGGTTAAGGCTAATAAAGAAGCACGCAAGATTGTGATTCAAACAATACAGCGCACTGCGGCCGAGCAAACGATTGAAAACACCGTCTCTGTGTTTAACCTAGAATCTGACGAAATAAAAGGCCAGATTATTGGCCGTGAGGGTAGGAACATCCGTGCATTAGAAGCTGCAACAGGGGTAGATTTGATTGTGGACGATACGCCGGAAGCAATAGTATTGTCTTCTTTCGACCCATTGCGTAGAGAGGTTGCCCGCTTGAGCTTGCAACGCCTGATTGCCGATGGTCGTATACACCCAGCCCGAATAGAGGAAGTAGTAGAAAAAACCCGCAAGCAACTGGAAGACCAAGTATTGGAAATTGGCGAGCGTACCATTATAGAACTAGGCATACACGGTTTGCACAAAGAACTGGTGCGCATGGTGGGCAGGATGCGTTTCCGCTCGTCTTATGGGCAAAACCTATTGATGCACAGCCGTGAAACAGCTAACCTTTGCGGCATCATGGCGGCAGAACTAGGCTTGAACCCTAAGCTGGCCAAACGTGCAGGTTTATTGCACGATATAGGCAAAGTACCTGATGAGGAAACAGAACTAAGCCATGCACTGCTTGGTGCAAAACTGGCGGAAAAATATGGCGAGAACCCTGCTATTGTAAATGCCATAGGTGCCCACCACGATGAAATGGAAATGTTGTTTGTAATTTCCCCAATCATCCAGGCTTGCGATGCCATTAGCGGCGCAAGGCCAGGTGCTAGGCGTGAAATAATGCAGCAATACCTGCAACGCATAAAAGACTTAGAAACGCTTGCCCAAGCATACAAGGGGGTAGAAAAAGCCTACGCGATACAAGCTGGCCGTGAGCTACGGGTGATAGTAGAAGCCGATAAAGTAACAGACGGCGAAAGCGACAAGCTAAGCTTTGAAATAGCCCAAAAAATTCAAACAGAAATGACCTACCCTGGCCAGATTAAAGTAACTGTAATCAGGGAAAAAAGAGCCGTAAACATGGCAAGGTAATATTTGCCTAATTTCCTTTAAATAACAAATAGCCGTAGGCAAGAAGTAGTAAAATACCGAAAACCTACGGCTATTTCTATAAACCCAACACTACCCCTCCAAGGTCGGGGAATATATTGCACAACGCCCCTTTTGCTTTAATCTTCGCTTTGGTCTTCGCTGTTCCCTTCATGGAGGGGTAGGGGTGGGTTACAACGTCTAAAAGCTTAGTTATTTTACTTTTTATTTGTATCATAAAAAACTCATAGTACAATGTCAAAATACGACGACTTAGTAAAAACCAATTCCGCAGACCTGATTGAGAAGCTGGTTGCTTATGTGGTAAGCAAAGACCCTGTGGAAGTATTGTTCAATTTTTTGGATGAGGACCAGTGGGCCATTATTTCCATGCATCAGTATGAAGAGGACACGGAAATATCGCTTCGGCTGCACCTGAACGATTATTACGACCTCTACATTGGCTATTATGATGATGAGGACGAGTTTTTTGAGATAGAGCATCCACTTACTGCTGAGGAAAAAGATTTATTGCCCGAAGGATTAAAAAAAGTAATGAAAAGAGTATTGGATGATGAAAAAGGTATGCGTTTGTCTGGCAATTTTCTTTCTCGCTAAAAAAGATTGCCACGAAGGCACTAAAGCTCAATGAAAAAGAGAGACAGCTAAGTACGGCTGTCTTTTTCAATTATAGTCAATACAATTTGCATAAAGCGTTGTGTTGCTAAGATGTTTCCAGTTTTTGGTAAAATAGTATCATTTACCTCGTCAATATCAGTTTTCCTATTATCTTAGTGCCGTTCAATTAACGATTTGTTTTCATTTAAAAAAGCATATAAAATAACCACATGACTCAAAAAACCAATTGGGGCCGCTTTGGCACATTGATTTCCGTATTTTTTTTCTGGGGCTTTGTAGCAGCCAGCAACGACATCCTAATCCCTGTTTTTAAAAAGGCATTTGACCTTACCCAATTGCAAAGCCAATTAGTGGCCGTGGCTTTTTATGTTGCTTATACCGTTGGTTCTATCATCTACATGATTATCTCAAAAGTTATTGGCGGCGACTTGCTGAATAAAATTGGGTATAAAAATGGCATTGCCCTTGGCTTGTCCATCTCGGCATTGGGTACATTGCTGTTTTATCCTGCGGCTAACAATGGCTCATTTACATTAATGATTGCTGGGCTGTTTACAGTTGCCATCGGCTTTAGCTTGCAGCAAATAGCTGCCAACCCGTTGGCGGTGGTAATTGGCGACCCCAAAACGGGTTCTCAACGGTTGAGCATGGCTGGCGGGGTAAATAATTTTGGCACTACCATTGGCCCTTTGCTGGTAAGCTATGCCATTTTTGGTTCTGTAACCAGTGGCAATACCAATGCCAGTATAGAAAGCGTAAAAATACCCTACTTGATACTAGGCATTGCATTTTTGCTAGTAGCTGTATTTTTCAAGTTTTCATCTATCCCCAATAAAATAGATTTGGAAGAGGTAGCTGTGGAAGAAGCCGATGCCGCTAGCAAAGTGCTGCACAAAGCCTCTCCACTGCAATATCCTCAATTATGGCTAGGAATGATTGCCATATTTGTATATGTGGGCGTAGAAGTATCAACTGCTAGTAACCTGCCAGAATATATGAAGCAATACCTTCATATATCAACTGATAAAGTGGCACCTTATATTTCATTGTATTGGGCCAGCTTGATGATTGGCAGGTGGACTGCCTCCGTTGGTGCTTTTGGGCTGAACAAAACTGCTGAAAAAATAGCAAGCTTAGTAATACCCTATCTTGCTTTTGGTATTTTCTTGGTGGTAAATGCCATTGCACAGCACGATGTAACCCAATTTTTTGTATATGGTTTTGTAATCCTTGCCATGATTGCTGGTGATATTATGAGCAAGGGTAGCCCTGCAAGGATGTTACTTATCTTTTCATCAATGGGTATTGTTGCTTTAATTATTGGTATGCTTACAAATGGTATGGTTAGTGCTTTTGCGTTTATCAGCGTGGGCTTGTTTTGCAGCACCCTGTGGCCTTGCATATTCACATTGGCAGTGGCTGGGCTGGGCAAGCATACCAACCAAGGCAGCAGTTTGCTAATCATGATGATTATGGGTGGTGGCTTGGTTGCAGCATTGCAAGGTGCTTTGGCAGCCGAAAACTTGTTGGGTATCCGTTATAGCTATATCGTTGGCGTTGCTTGTTTTGGCTACTTGGCATTTTATGCTATCAAAGCCAAAAGCGCATTAAAGGCACAAGGTATAGACTACGATGTAAAAACAAGCGGTGGGGGGCATTAAACCTTGCCATACAGTAGGGGCAGAAAATCTTCTGCCCCTGCAGATGATTATGATAATACTAAAAAACGGTTTCCAACCTTCAAAAGGCTGGCAACTGTTTTTAGTATTATCACTCCCTTTGTGCTTCTTCGTGATTTCGTGCCTTAGTGGCAAGGAAACTACATTATTTCTCCCAATACCAATTCCCTAACCTTGCTTATTGATATACGTTCCTGCTTCATGCTATCGCGGTAGCGGATGGTAACGGTTTGGTCTTCTTTTGTTTGATGATCTATGGTTACGCAGAAAGGCGTGCCAATGGCATCCTGCCTACGGTAACGTTTGCCAATGGCATCTTTTTCTTCAAAAAAACATTTGAAATAAGGCTTGCACTCGTCCATCAATTCCCTTGCTATTTCTGGCAAGCCATCTTTTTTGGTCAATGGAAGGATGGCCAATTTGTTAGGGGCAATTTTTGTGGGTATGTGCAATACCACACGGCTATCAGTGGTGCCATCTTCTTTAGGGATGGTTTCTTCCTCATAGCTATTAGCAAGAATTAACAAGAACATCCTGTCTAGCCCAATAGAGGTTTCTACCACATAAGGCACATAGTTGCCATAGGGCTTGCCAGTGGCTTCGTCTATATCGTTATCAAAATACTGCAATTTTTTCTTGCTGTAAATTTGGTGCTGGGTTAAATCGAAATCGCTGCGGCTGTGTATGCCCTCTACTTCCTTGAAACCAAACGGGAATTCAAATTCTATGTCGCAGGCTTCCTTGGCGTAGTGTGCCAATTTTACATGGTCGTGGTAGCGGTATTTGTCTGCACTAATGCCTAGGCTAAGGTGCCATTGAAGGCGGGCTTCTTTCCATTGCTGGTACCAAAAACCTTCGGTGCCTGGGCGCACAAAAAACTGCATTTCCATTTGTTCAAACTCCCTCATGCGGAAAATGAACTGTCGAGCGACAATCTCGTTGCGGAAAGCCTTGCCAGTCTGGGCAATACCAAAAGGTATTTTCATCCGGGCAGTTTTTTGCACGTTCAAGAAGTTTACAAAAATGCCTTGTGCCGTTTCGGGGCGGAGATATACTTTGTTATCCTCAGGGTTGTCGGAAGCTATGGCACCAAACTCTGTAGAAAACATCAAATTAAACTGCCGTATCTCTGTCCAGTTGGCCGTGCCACTAATGGCACACACTATTTTATTGTCGTCAATTAATTGTTTCAGGCCTGTATAATCATCTGCAGCCAGCAAGGTATCCATTGATTTTAGCAAGGCAAATTCTTCTTCTTTTTTGCCTTCGTGTGCTAGTTTTTCGGCGTATGCTTCTATTAGGTGGTCTACCCGGTAGCGCTTTTTGCTGTCCTTGTTGTCAATCATCGGGTCGCTGAAATTGTCAACATGGCCGCTTGCTTTCCAAGTGGTAGGGTGCATAAAAATAGCCGCATCAATGCCCACGATGTTCTCGTGCATTTGGGTCATGCTTTTCCACCAGTAGTCACGGATATTCTTTTTCAGCTCGCTGCCGTAGGGGCCATAGTCATAAACGGCACTAAGGCCATCGTATATTTCGCTGGAAGGGAAAACAAAGCCATACTCTTTGGCGTGGGATATAATTGCCTGGAAAATATTATCAGATTGTACGCTCATAAGGGTGCAAATATAAGAGAGAGTTGATTATGGTTTTATAAAGCCTAGCCTACGGGTGCATAAAAGTTTTTCGCTTTTTAGTGAAAAAATACCCTAGTACCAACCTGCCCGCCACTTATCCCAAAAAGCTGGAACAAACACCCCACGGGCAAGAAGATGGGATGCAAAACGAGAACACTTATACAATTTCTACACTATTACTTTTTTTAGAGTTTTTATTAAAATAGTTTCAGTTTTGCCAATTTTCGGTCTTTTTTCCTATTCGCAATTTTTTGAAAAATTGTTTCCTCGCCTTTAAATCATTGATTATCAACAATAACGATAAAGTTTTATGCGTATTTTGTGCCTATTTTGTGCCTATTTTTTGAGTGATTTGTGCCTATTTTTTGCGTATTTTATGCTCATTTTGCGCGTAATTTTTGAGTATTCTATAGCCATCAATACAAGGCTAATTTTTTAAGCTAAAACCATCTTAATATTAATAAAAAAATAACTTTGATGCAAGTACTAGTTGATAGCTTTTAAAATGCATTTAATTTAGGTTTTTTAGCAAGTGCATTTCTGGCACAAAGATAAGGTTTTAAAGATTAGGGAATATCGCCACGAAGCGAAAAACTTTTATGCACCCTAGCCTACTAATTTTTGGCTATTAAAATACTTGCCACTCGAAGATTGTTTATTTGCAAGTGGTTGTTTTTTCGATTACCGTTTATGTCCATAATGCTAATTTGTACTTTATAGGCCTTATTCTCTGCAAGAAAAGTCATGTCAGATTGCGGTATTGCGGTACTATGTTGATTGATGGCTTTGGGAGAAGTTGCAATTTTATTTATAATACTATCTAAACTAAAGGTGGTAGCACTATCGTTGTTTACAGAAACGGTTAACAGGTTGGTTTTTTGCGAAAACTTAACCACAACACTATCTTTATTAAAATGAAATGTGCTGGTAGCAGCAACTCGGGTTTCATCCATGCGCCCTGTATTGTAACCATCTATGAGGTAATCAAATCCTTCTACTTTTAGCATTTTGTCTTCATTGTCATTTTCTGTATAGTTATGTTCAGTAATATAATTAAATTCATTTGAAGCAACTTCATCTTCACGCTCGTACTGGTTTATATATTTTAGATTGTATAATGAAAGCAATTTGCGTACCCTTCCATTGCCATACCTTTCCCTGTCTAAAGAATCGTGTTTCATTACAGAGTCTAAGTTTTGGGTATAGTAGGGTTGTAGTGTTTGGTAGCCATGCGTGTTAACCAAATATTCAGTGATAGAACTTATTTCCTTTTCATCCTTGAAAGGCAATTCTTGCCCTGCTTTTTTCAGCTTTTCATTAACTAGCAATTTGTTTTTATTCATGATGGCTTCAAAATGACATTGCTGGCTATGGATAGAAACGCTAAAAGCACCCCAGTAGCCAAAGGAGGTAAGCAATGCAAGCAGGGCGAGCGATTGCGGTATAACCTTTATGTTTTTTTGGCTGCTCATTAAAAAATAAGTTGCAATAAACAAAAGCCATAAGGCCAGTACCAAAACAAAATAACGTAGTTCGGTAATGCCATAATCGCTGATACGCCTTTCGATTGCAAAGAATAATAGGATTAGGATGGGATAAATTGCCAAATAAAAAAAACGGGAGAAAGTTAAAATCCATTTATTATTTTCCTCGTGCCTGATGGGATGGATAAGCAGCAATGACAAAATACCTACTACAGAAAATGCTAAAACCAAATAAGAAACCCAACCTATTGGCCATTCCCTATGTATAATAATCTTGAACATATAAGCATACAAAATCAAGAGGTAGATGGTGATAATAGGCAGCAAAACATATTGGGTAAATATTTTTAGCCCTTTAGGATAATCGGTGCTTTGCTCCAATGCCGAATAATTGGCTGGAAAGCCAGCAAGAAAAAACCATGTGTTAAAAACGCAGGCAAGCACTATCCACAAATCGCCATAAAGCTTACTGTTTACATGAACTGAAAATAGTTTTTCAACGGCCAGCAGTGCAAGGGCTAATCCTATATAGAGTACCGTTGTATATAAAAATGAAGTCAATATCCGTAAAAAAATAGCTTTGTTGTATTGCCAAAAAGCATTCATATGCCCAGGCTTTGTAAATGGCATAAAAGCGATAAGCCAGTGAAGTCCGAGTGAAAAGAGGATAAACCGTATGCTGCTAACAGCCATGAATGTGTTAGGCAATGAAAAATAATAGGCTATGGCAACTGCTGCCCCAAAGGCTTGCAGTAAAAATTGGATAGCCTTGCTATGGGTTTTCCGCTCGCTTAAAATAGTTAGTGCTATTAGTAATAACATGCCCAAGTAACAACTCATCATTACATTCCAGTACCAATGGTACGATTGCTCAGTGCTGTATGGAAGATGCAAATTCAATATGCTAAAAACACATCCTATAATGGCTGCGATAATAGCAAAAGGAAACCTTTTGAAAGTATCAAACGCATTGCTGACAAGAGATGAAAGTGAGGGTAGTTTCATTATAAGTATTTTAGTATTGTAGTAATTGAATTTACAAACAAATTAAGTATTTTCTCCTGGCGGTGGTACCACGATAGGCGTTGTTACTGCATTTTTATCTGCCTGAATGGATTCTTTGTTTTCCATTTCTACTTCTTTTATCCATACGGCGTATTGGTTGGGGAAAATATTGCTGCCTTTGTGCAGTGCGTAAGCCCGGGTAAACGCTGCCCCAAAGTACAGGATAGCGGCAGAATAATACACCCAAGACAACAGGACTATTACAGAGCCCGCTGCCCCATAGGTAGTGCCCACATGGCTGCGGCGCAAATAATAGCCAATCACAAACTTGCCAAGTATAAACAGCAAGGCTGTAGCCACGGCCCCTACCATAACATCTTTCCATTTGATACGGGCATCGGGCAATACTTTAAAAATAATGGCAAATAAAAGGGTGATGGTGGAAAATGTAATGAACAAGTTGATGCCATAAGCCACATACACAGCCAACTGCGGCAGGAACTTGAGCAACTGCCCGCCTACCATGTCCAGTACAGAACTGACAATTAAAGACACCAGCATAATAAAACCAATGCTTACCACCATGGAAAAACTAAGTACCCGGTTCACAATCAGTTTTAGCCATCCTTTTTTGGGCTTGGCTTTCAGCCGCCATATTTGATTGATAGAGTCCTGTATCTCGGCAAACACTCCCGTTGCAGCAAAAATTAAAGAGGCAACCCCAATAATGGAAGCTATTGTAAGGTCTCTCGAAGTAGTGGCATTGCGTATTACCTGCTCTATCTGCAAGGCGGCAGCTTTGCCCACATAAGTTTGCAGGTGTCCATAAATGCTGCCTTCAATAGCTGCTTTGCCGTAGAAAAAATCGCACAGGCTGATAATGACAATAATCATCGGTGCAATGGAAAAAATGGTATAATATGCCAAGGCCGCACTCATACGCAAAGCCTTGTTGTCGGCAAAACTATTGTATGACTCTCTTAAAATAAGCCAGCATTTCAGCAGGAATTTTTTCATGGGTTACTCTTGAATTAAACCCGGATTTTGCAGTTGAAATCTATTGCAAGCCACAAATACTTCAAACACAAGCATTTGCTTGATTTTTTGGCCTTGCCATAGTACACTATGTTTTCGACCAAAAATTCGGCTCAAATACTTGTCTTTATTGCATTTGAGCCTTTCTTAACGAAGTCAACTACAAAATCCGGGTTAAAGGTAATTTACGAATATAAACGAATTACAGCAATTGTACCAATGGCAAATGGGTTTAAAAAAGTTTTTTCGCATTCATAGAAGACCTCACCCCAACCCCTCTCCGAAGGAGAGGGGCAAGAGCGAAAAATTTTTATGCACCGATGGCAATTATATATAGAAAGCCTACAAAGCGTTAGGTGCTTTATAGGCTTTAAAAGAATTATTAATGTTTGGTATTTTATATATTTGGGTTATTTGTCAATGTTGCTGCAAGCCACATAAATTCTGTTGCAAATACATGTATTTGCTTTTCAAATGCTGGGTCTATCAGTTCACTTTGCTCGTTGAATTTTTTGTCCACGCCAGGCACAATCAATAAGCTGGGGCTGGCAATGCCAAACAAGGCTGGCACAAACAAGAGCAAGGTTTGTGTGCACCTTGCACCACCCAAAGCCCCTACCGATGCGGTGCATAGGCCAAAGGCTTTGCGGCTTTGTTTAGGGAAATGATCGAACAGGTTTTTAATTTCTGAGCTATAGCTGCCATTGTATTCTGGCGTTACTATTATAAACGCATTGGCTTGGAGCATCCGTTTTGCGAGGGGCTTAAATGCTTCTGGCGTGTTTTCAACTGTATTAAACACATGATCCAACTGGCCGAGTTTCCATTCCCTTACATCAATCAGCCCTATATTGTGGCTACCATAATGCTGCTGGAGGTATTGCTGTAAATAATGTGCTATCCTTACTGTAATGCTAGCTGACCTTGGGCTACCCGACACAATTTCTATATTCATCATGTTTTTTTAAGTTATATAATCATTTTTAGTGGCATTATATGCTAGTATGCCTTTAGCCCATTTGCTTCCACTTCCATTACTTCGCCTTTTTGTTTTAAGATAGCCACGCCATTTTCCCGTGCAAAAGTTTCTAACTCGGGGTAAAATGAAAAACTACCTATGCCTAGGTAAATGGTATAGTCTTTAAAATCGGGGAACAGCACCCTGAAATTAGCTACCTTTTTATTTATAAGCCTACGCACGTCATTTTCATGCGCTTTGTATTTGCATTCTATCAAGGCAACGCTGTTGCCGTTGTACATTACGATATCGTACTCATCTTCTAGTTTTTTAGTTTTTGTGTGTATGTTTTTGCTGATAGAATCAAAAGTTATACCACCCAGCTCCAAATTGTCTAGTAGCGAGTTGAAAAAATAATCTTCCGTTGCCATGCCATTGTTGATTCCAATGTTGCCCAATTGTATGCCCATGCTTGCTAATTTCCTTTCAGACTTGGCAATTTGGGCTTCTGTCTTTGCAATCTGAGCCTCTGTTTTTGCAAATTGGGCTTCGCTCTTTACAAATTGGGCTTCTCTTTCTGCGAATATTTTTTCAATTCTAGCATCTGTTTCTGCTTGTTTCGCAACTAGTTTATCAATATTCCTGCCTGTTGCAGTTATCATTTCCATCACTTCCTCGTATGTCATGGTACAGTATATTTATTTGCAAAAATAAGGAAATGGTTATGTTGTGCCTTGGGCTACCTGGCACAATTTCTATAGCTATCCAGATTTCAATGTGAGTGTTTGGTAGTTGAAAGTAGGTTAGTAGGTAGTTGAGCACCCCCCTCGCCGTAATTGCAATTAACTTGCGACCAACTTCCGATAAACTTGCGTTAATAACTCCCGCCCTACTTTCGATTAAGCCTAATGATTAATCGGCACTTCTATAACAATAAATTCGCTATTCGGTTCAATGTGCAACGGTATTTCTGAGGTTTCCCAAATGCCAATGGCATCCCTTTTGTTAATATCTGTGCCATCAATATTTAAGCGGCCTTCTATTACAAAAATGAAAACGCATTTGTTTACAGGGTTTAAGGTGTATGTAAATTCTGTTTTTTCGGTATAATAACCTAGACTGAGTTTTGCGTTCTGGTTTATCCAGCAATGCTGTGCGCCTTCTTCGTTGCTTATAACGGTTTTAAGCGTATTCACCCTGCTTTCCTTCGGGAAAAAGCGGCGTTGGTAGCGTGGATTAATGTTTTGCAATTTAGGCTCTATCCATATCTGCAAAAAATTCACCTCATTTTCCCCCACATTGTATTCCTCATGTCGAAGCCCACTGCCCGCGCTCATTATTTGCACCCAGTCTTTGCTTACTACATCGGTATAGCCAATGCTGTCTTTGTGATTCATGTTGCCCGCTAGCAGCACGCTGATGATTTCCATGTTTTGGTGTGGGTGCAGGCCGAAGCCTTTGCCAGCCTCCACAAAGTCGTCGTTAAATACTTTTAGCAAACCAAAACCATTTCGCAAAGGGTTAGCATAAGAGGAAAAGCTGAAAGTAAAATTGCTTTTTAGCCAACCTATATCTTTTAACCCCCTTTCCGATGCATTGAATATTGTATGTTTCATGTTGTTCTTTTTGAGGCAAAGAGGGAAATAATTAGGAATTAACAATTAGGAATTAGGAATTTCTTGCACAATGATTTACTCTTTGCCTCTCTGCCTCCTTATACTATTAAACTGTTTATTTCTATCTCCCCCATTAAACTTTTGGATACAGGGCAGGCTTTTGCAATTTGCAGCAGCCGTTCCTTTTGTTCCTCGTCTATTTGTCCGTGTAGGGTGATGTTCCTTGTAAATACTGTTTTATTATCTATCCTTTGCACTTGCACGGCAACGTCAATACTTTCAACAGGCCATTGCTTCCTATCGGCATACATCCTTAGCGTGATGGCAGTGCAGCTAGCCAATGCTGCTTCTAAAATATTGTCGGGTGCAGGGCCTGTATCTTTTCCACCTACCGTAAGAGGCTCATCAGCAATAAATTGATGGCTGTTGCTGGTTAGGGTAACTTGATAATGTGCAGTGGTAATATGTGCTGTAGTCATTGATAGCAATTATTATGCAAGGATACCTAAGTATTTTTCTTTGTTTAAAGCAATGCCAATGATATTAATAATAAATAAACCTACACCAATGCCCGGTGCATGTGCAAGGCACAATTCGAACAGCATAATATTAATTATAATTGGTGCAATTAATAACATAGCCAATGCCCTTACTGGCTTGATAAACAGCAAAGCACCAATGGTAACTTCCAATACTTTAACCACGGTTAAATAACCTGTTTTGTAGAGCAAGCCTGCAAAAGCCCCAGCATCGCCGCCTGGCATTTCGTGCTTTGGCATAAAATGGATAAAAAAATCAGCACCAAAAACTAAGAAGATAAAGCCTAAAAGAAAAGCAGGTATTTGTTTTGCAATGTTCATGATTGTAGAGTTTTTAAAAGTTAAGAATACTAAATGCAAGTTACTCGTTTCAGGTTACAAGTGTTCAGCATATACCAAAGTAACTTGTTTCCTGAAACTAGCAACCAATATCCTTGCCTACGCTTGTTTTACCAATTGCACGGATAACAATAGTTTTACATCATCGCTTACTACTACGCCACCAGCTTCTGTAACAGCGCTCCAAGTAAGGCCAAACTCGGCACGGCTTATTTTGCCAGATAGTTCAAAACCCACTTTGCTTTGGCCATAAAAGTCTGTCATGGCACCACCATATTCCACATCTAAGATTACGGATGAAGTAACGTCTTTAATGGTCAAATCACCAGTTAATTTATAATTAGTGTCACCTACTTTCTTAAATTCTGTAGAAACGAAAGAAAGGGTAGGATATTTATCGGCACTGAAAAAGTCGTCGCTTTTCAGGTGTCCGTCACGTTGTTCGTTACCTGTTGAGATACTGTTTACATCTGCACTGAAGCTGATTTTGGCATCAGTGAAATTCAAAGCTTCTGCTTCCATAGAAGCATCAAACTTGGTAAAGCTGCCTGTAACGGTGCTGATCATTAAATGTTTCACTTTAAAAGTGATTTCGCTGTGCATAGCGTCTAATTTGTAAGTTGCCATTGTGTGTGATTTTAAGCCCCCATCCCCTAAAGGGGTGTTGTTGGAGGCGTGTTATTAATAATTGTTTCTTCTTTTTTTATTCCCCTTTAGGGGTTAGGGGCATCCTCTATCAGTACCCCCATCTTGCCCATTTGGTAATCCTTGAATGCTTCCATGATTTGTGTTTGGTTGTTCATCACAAATGGTCCGTGCGATGCAATGGGTTCGTTAAGCGGCTCACCAGTGCCTATAAACAAACAGGTATCTGCTTTTGCTTCTATGGCAAACCCTTCCCCATCTTCATTAAAAATGGCTACATAGTTGGCATCAATTTCCTCAGTATCACCCACATTTACCGTGCCGCTTAATACATATATAAACGCATGCTGCGATGCTGGTATTCTAAACTGGAACTTGCCCCCTTTTTTTATATCCGCCGTAAATGTATTTACAGGAGATAATGTGGGTATTATGCCTTTTACCCCATCCAATTCACCGGAAACAATGTTTACACGGGCAAGCCCATCTGCTGTTTCAATAAAAGGGATTTCTTCTTTGCTTGCCGGGATATACACCGGCTGATCCATTTTGTGCTTGGCGGGGGTGTTTACCCAAAGCTGGATAATTTCCTGTACGCCGCCTATCTCGTGTATGTTGTGCGGCGGCCTTTCGCTGTGGATTATACCCATGCCTGCGTTCATCCACTGGGTACCGCCTTCATATATTACATTGTCGTTCCCCCGGCTATCACGGTGGTGCACGCCCCCTTTAAAAATAAAAGTAACTGGCGAAAAGCCCCTGTGCGGGTGCGGGCCCACGCCTGCCTTGGAAACAGGGATATGCGTTGGCACTTTTACGTTTGCATGGTGCAATAGTAAAAATGGATCTATTTGTTCTGCTTTACTTGATGGGAATGCTTGCCTTACTGGAAAGCCACCCATGTCTATCTTATCTGCATATATAATACTTTTGATTGTTCTGTTCTTGTTCATGATTTTTTGTTTTTTATCTGTCTGAACCTGGATTATAGAGATTTATAGGATTAAGTATGCAGACTTAATTAAGTTAATACTGTTTATTTTAGAGACCTCACCCCAACCCCTCTCCGAAGGAGAGGGGCAAGAAACAAGCCCTAGTATAATTGTATTTAGATAATTATGGCTTATTACTTAAACCCGGATTTTGCAGTTGAAATCTATTGCAAGCCCCAACTACTTCAAACATAAGCATTTGCTTGATTTTTTGGCCTAGTCATAGTACACTATGTTTTCGACCAAAAATTCGGCTCAAATACTTGTCTTTATTGCATTTGAGCCTTTCATAACGAAGTCAACTGCAAAATCCGGGTTAAAGGGATTTAACTTCCCAATTATCCCTTTAATCTATAAAATCCCAATAATCCAAGTTCAGACAATTTAAATTTGCATCGGCACTTCTATCAGCAATACCTCTGTATCAGTATCCGCTTTTATGTCAATAGTTGCTGTATCTGTAATGCCCAAACCATCCCTTTCTTCTAATGCAACACCATTTAATGAAATACTACCTTTTATTACAAAAGCGTAAACACCGCTATTGGTATTGTGCAATTGGTAAGAAGTTGTATTATCCTTATCAAAACTACCTAGCGTGAACCATGCGTTTTGATTGATCCAAACCGCATTGGCATCGTCTGGGGCAACCACTGTTTGCAACTGGTTTTTCCTTTCTGCCAGTGGGAAAGATTTTTGCTCATAGCGTGGTGCTATATTTTTTTCTTTTGGCAGCACCCATATTTGCAAAAACTTTACCTCTTTATTATGGTTTGCGTTTTTCTCGCTATGCGACAAACCCTTGCCGGCTGTCATTATTTGGACGTCCCCTTCCTTGATGATTTCATGGCGGCCTGTGGTGTCGTTGTGTTCCAAATCGCCACTTAGTGGTATGGATACTATTTCCATATTGTCGTGTGGGTGTTTGCCAAAACCCATGCCTGCGGCAACTGTATCGTCGTTCAATACCCGCAAAGCACCAAAATGTACCCTGCTTGGTTCATGATAGCCAGCAAAGCTGAATGTGTGGTAACTGTTTAGCCACCCATGGTTGGCGTGGCCCCTTGTGTTTGCTTTATGCAATATTGTTTTCATCTTATCCATATTTACGTTTTACAAAACTGTGTGTATGTACATGTATCAATACAAAAAAATTTACAAGTTTATTTCCCTAATCCTTTCCAGCAAAGCATTTAAAACCAACGCTTCCTCTTCTTTTATAGTAAAGCGGTCTTCATATTTTTTTTCCATCAATTGAGTGCAGGCCTCTAAAATAGCCATACCCTCTTTTGTGATGGTTATTACTGTTTCCCTTTTGTCAACAATAGATGTATTGCGCAATACCCATTTTTTAAGTTCCAGCCTGTCAATAATCCTAGGCACGTTCGAACTTTTTTCAATCATCCTGCTCGCAATGTCCCGCACGCACATTTGCTCAGGGTGCTTGCCTTTCAAAATACGCAACACATTATATTGCTCCCCAGTTAAACCGAATTTTTTCAATTCCTTTAGGTTCATCGTCTTTAACCACCATGCAGTGTAAAGGATGTGCAAAATAGATTTATGCACTTCGCTTTTAAATTTTGTACTCTTTATTGCTTCTTCTAATTTCATTTACTATGCAAATATATGTACATACATCTAATTTTCCAAATTATTTTTCTACACTCCCCACTGTACAATTTCTATTAGATTTTTAAATTTTATAAACTTTCCAAATCAACAAAGAACCTTTTGTTTTATGTAAGAGCCAATAACGGCTTTTTAATAATAAAAACTTAAAATTTTGGCTAAATATAAGAAAGTAAACACTTTTTTAAGCAAAATTTAAGTTTTTTTAATTTTTGTCATTTACCTTTATTGCTTCTAAATCCCCACATAAATTGAATAAAGTAGAATTTTTGCCCAACGAAGAGTGGGTTACCTTGCAGCTTGAGGACCGTAAAGGATTGATGAAGTATGCTGTTTCTAATTTTGGCAGGGCTATTAGCTACATGATAGAAATAGAAAATGGCAGACTAATGCCGCTGAATGTGGAACCCAATAGGCATACAAGGCTAAAAATTGAATTTACCACTGGCAGCAAAAGTTTTTATATCCATAAAATAGTAGCTGAAAACTTTATACCCAAACCTGCCGACCCTTCTTTAAGCTATGTAATTCATATAAACAAAAATATAAAGGACAATAAATACCAAAACTTGCAATGGGCAACGCACGATACTTACAGGCAAAGCCTTGCAGAGGCTCATTTTTTAGTGAGAAATGGTATTTCGGCAGATGATGCATATAAAAGCAAGAAGATTAAATTTTTTGTAGGCGAAGAATACAAAGAGGTAGATGCTGGCGTTACAGTTAAAAAATATGCAATTACGAATTTTGGGAGGCTTATTAGCTATTACGACAGCATTGAAAACGGCACTATACTGCAAGTAGGCACCCATGCCCAAGGATACAAAATATGGCATTACAAAAGCGAAGGCAAAGCAAAAGCCTATTTAATACACCGCCTTGTGGCAACTTATTTTTTAAAACCTGACACGGAAGAACATAAATATGTTATTCACAAAGACCATAACAAAACCAATAACGTAGTAGAAAACCTGGCATGGACAACCTTTGAAGAACAACTAAAACATGCAGACACCAGCCTTGCGGTAATAGAACGGAAAGACAACCATAGAAGGAGGTCTGAAATTACGGGTCGTGGCGCTAAACTAACCGTGGGTAAAGTTCGCCTGATAAAGAAAATTTTGTTTGATCCCAAGCGTACCACAAGGCTGAAAATGATAGCCAAGCAATTTGGCATTTCCTCCATGCAGTTGTACAGAATACAAACAGGCGAAAACTGGGGCTGGGTAAAAATGGATAGCGAACCGGAAACAACACCTAAAAAAGATGACAAATAAAATATTGTGGGTTTTTTGCCACTAAGACGCAAAGTTTATAATAGGGTTGCCAACCTTTTGAAGGTTGGCAACTCTAGTTTGTAAAAGAGGCATGAATTAAATAAAGAGAAGCACAAAGAAAAGAAGTTTAAAGGTTCTAGCATTACCAGCTAACCTTTAAACTTCTTTTTCTTTGTGCTTCTTCGTGTTTTAGTGCCTTCGTGGCTATAACTCTATTTTTTTGCTTTTATCTTCATTTCCACGCGCCTGTTTAGTGCCCGGCCTTCGGGGTTGTCTTTATTGTCAATTGTATTTGGTGCTACAGGGTCTTTTTTACCGTAAGACTTGAGCAATAGCCTTGCTTCATCAATTCCTTTGGTTACGAGGTATTGCTTGCACGCTTCTGCCCTAGCTTTGCCCAGTTTCAGGTTGTAGGCTTCCGTGCCTTTAGCATCGGTGAAGCCATCTATCTCTAATGCAACGGACAATGAAGGGTATTTGTTCAGTAAGGAAAGTACTTGGTCTAGTGTTGGTGCTGCATCGTCCCTTATTATAGACTTATCAAAATCGAAGTAAATAACCAAAGGCTTTTCGTTGGTATCAAGTGAATCTTTTACTTGCTCTACTGTTTTAGGTTTTACTGCATTTAAACATATAGCAACTGTATAAACAGTATCGCTTGAAATGGATGCCGCTTTTGAAAATGCAGCCTGTGCAGCATCGAAGCCATCTTTAGATACATCGAAACCAGCTACGTTTTCGGCTTTTTCTATCATAAAGTTGCCCTCTTTGTCAGTAGTAATGTCTTGCTCTTTTTTCTTAGTATTCAGTTTTACAGTTGCAGAAGCAATAGGCTGGTTGGTGGCGCAGTCTGTTACTTTGCCTTCTATACGCTGTTTAAATTTCTTTTTAATGATTTGCTTGCCGATAGCAAATATTTCCAAGCAGCAATCTGATGAGCGGTCTGAACTGATATATGCTTTTTTCAACAAACTATCCGTTGACGCACTGAAAAAATAAATATCATCCCTTGGAGAATTTACCGGGTAGCCAAGGTTTACAGGTGGTTGTAATGTTTTTAATGTTCCCATGGCACTGTAAATATCAAAGCCCCCCATTCCTTCATACCCTTTGCTAGAAAATACCAAGGTATTGCTGTTTGTATGGTAAAAAGGGGCTTGGTCGTCTTCTTTTGTATTGATGGTGGCTAGGTTAAATGGCTCGGATGGGTTGCCGGCAGCATCTAGTTCGCAAGCCCATATATCTAGTTTCCCTGCACCCCCATCCCTGTCAGAGGCAAACAACAGGTATTTGCCATCCTGTGTTACAGATGGCTGGATGGCCATATAACTTGGCTTGTTTACTTTGGTATCCAATTTCACAGGCTCGCTCCAGGTGCTGTCATTTACCCTATTGCTTGTATAGATATAATTAATGTCTTTGCCATATTCTTTACTAGCCCTGCTAAAAAAAAGCTTGTTTTTATTTGGTAAAAAAGTGACTGTGCCTTCGTTGCTTGATAATTTAGAAGGAAATGTAAGCATGATTGATTTGCCAGTAATTATAGAATCACGGGTATCAAGGCCATTGTAAAAAAGGTGGTTTACATGCGTATTTATAGAACTATGCCTACTTACGGTATCAACTATGCGTGCAGAAGTAAATACAATCTTATCCCCAAGCACCACAGGCGCATAAGCCCCTTCTGGCTTTGCAATATCGCCCCCTATTTTATTGATTGTAAATCTTTTTTCAGGGTTGCTTAGCATTTGCTTTTTGATGAAAGCCAATGTAGCCAACTCTTTATTAGCCATGCTTACCCTTTCTGTATTGCCAGTGTTTTCTGCTGAGAATTGTTGAAATTCTTTTGCAGCTTCTTGAAACTTATTATTGCTGCGTAGGCTTACCCCATGCCAATAGCGGGCAAGTGGATACGCTGTATCTGTCCCTTTTTCCAGTATGCGGGCATAGCTTTTTTCTGCAAGGGGGTAGTTGAATTGTTGGCGATAGCTTTCGCCAAGTTCCCAGGCTATTTTGTTGGTTACTAATTTGCTAGTGCCAATAATGGTTGCTGCCGATGCACTACCATTACCTTGTTCTGGGTATTCCTTTTTCGTGTCGTAAGGGCTAAAAGAAACATTGGGTTTCCTTATGCCTAGATACACTTCATAGTTGATAATGGCATTGTAATATTCGCTTTTTTTATAAAATCCAGCTGCATGTTTTGCATCTGATGCCTGCTGTGCCATGGCACTAACCTGTAATAAGATAACGGTAGTGAGTATCGTAATTTTCTTCATGTGCGAGTTGTTCTTTTTTTTTAAGTTTTGTGTTTTAGGTTTTAAGTTATGCTTTATGTTTCTATTAAAAATAACTTAAAACACAAAACTTACAACCTGAAATAATCAAAACCTCGGGCTTTTAAAAAAACCTTTTTCCTTCTTTTTTCCTGTGTACATCAGCGAAAGCTCAAAACTGCCAGTGCCGTTTATTGTTTTGCCCAATTGGGAGGTAGTAACATCATAACTTAAGCCAAGCGTGAAACTATCGAAACTAAGACCTGCGTAAGGATAATAAGCATCGTTTATTCGGTAATTGGCACCTAACATCACGTCTGTGGTGCTAGTAGCAGCAAACTGAACATAGCCTCCCAGCATGGTTTCTGACACGCTGCCCTGCCGCATGTACAAGGCATTGGGAATAAGGTGTGCCTTTTCTGACAAATAAATATTTGCCCCTCCATGCACCGTGTAGCGCACAGGTAGTTTTTCGTGGTAGCCTGCGGATAATGAGGGGTCTTCTGGCTGTGTAATATGCCCAGCGGCAAAGCCTGCAAAAATATTCACTTTCTTATCGGGGTCTGCATCGTAGTAAAACATGCCTGCGTTCATGTCAAACGAAGTGGCAGACGATTTGCCAGCTTCATCTAAAGAACGGCTTGGATCGTAACTGCCTGTATTTGGATTAAACTGGTTGTCGGACTGAGCTTTTGAAAGGTCGAAACGCCTATTGAGCAAACCGCCTTGCAAGGCAAAAGTTATTACTTTATCCCCCTCATGCCCAAAGCGAACCCCTGTGTAGCAAACAGATACCTGGGCATTATTGTATTTATAACCCACGCTGCCCGCATTTTGCTGCAGCAGGTTTACGCCGAGGTTAATATTTTTCTTGGTAACAAAATCTGCCGAAAGGCCAGTGGTAGAAAAGCCATTGTCTATGCCGCTCCATTGATTCCTGTGTATAGCAGCCACCCTGTAATTGCCGTCTATGGCACCTGTAAGGGCAGGGTTTAGCCACAGCGGATACATATAGTACTGCGAAAAATGTGGCTCTACCTGTGCTTTTGCCGGATGGCTGGTGAAAACAGCAACCAATGCCACTGCCAATAGTTGTTTTATCTTGCTCATGGTTATAATTTGTTTTGAGTTTTGTGTTTTGAGTTTTAAATTATTAAAACAAAAAGCACATCTGTTTTAAGTTTTATATTTTGAGTTGTAAGTTGAAAAACCTAAAACTTAAAACAAACTACAATTAGCGTATTAAATTAATTGCTCCTTTTTTAATGGTGCTTTCGCCATTAGGCTGCACTACTTTTATCACATATATATATACGCCTGCCACTTGTGGCTTGCCTTTGTATGTGCCATTCCAGCCAATTGTCTTATCTTCAACAAACCCAGTTGATTGGAATATTTGATTTCCCCATGAATCAAATATCCGCATTTCTGCATGTGCAGCAGGGTTGCCCCTTACATAAAACACATCATTGCTACCAGTTCCATTGGGGCTAAAAAGGTTAGGGATATATACCGAAGGGGATAAAACAGTAACCTGATAAGGTGCTGATGCAGTGCCACAGGTATTTGTAACTGAATATATAATGTTTGCAACACCAGGTGCTATGCCAGTAACCTGTCCAATGCTGCTAATAGTAGCAATTGTTGTAGGTATACTGCTCCAGATACCGCCGGTGGTTGGGTCGGTCAAGCTAATTGTTTCACCCAGAATAACAGTTGTGGGGCCAGATATGGCAGCCACTACGGGCTTTGCAGGGTTTACTGTTACAACTATAGTATTGGTGCCTGTGCCACAGTTATTACTTACAGCATAAGTAATAGTAGCAGTACCCGATGCAATACCTGTAACCAAGCCATTATTGTCAACCGTTGCCTTGGTGTTGTCGCTACTTGTCCAAGCACCGCCTGACAGGCTGTTGTTTAGCTGCGTGGTAGCAGCAGGGCAAACTGTAGCTGTGCCAGTTATTGCAGGTACAATTGGCGTGGCATTGACTGATATGGGAATAGTTTTAAAATCGCTTCCACAACTGTTGGATACTTTGTAAGTAACGACAGAGATGCCTGACGAAAAAGTTACTACCAAGCCATTATTGTTAACAGTTGCTATAGTAGCATTGTCAACCGACCAAACCCCTCCTGCTAAAGCATTTCCTAGTTGTATCGTACTACCCTTGCAAAGTGTTGTTGAACCAGCAATTACAGTAATTGCTGGAACATTAGGGGTACTATTTACTGTAATGGTAGCTGTTTTAGAGTCATTGCCACAGCTATTGGATACTTTATAAGTAACAACGGCTGTACCACCGGAAACGCCAGATACTAGCCCAGTGCCGTCTATTATTGCGATGGCTGTATTGTCAACAGACCATGTGCCGCCTGGCAATGTGTTGCTCAACTGTGTGGTGCTGCCAACGCAAACTGTGGCGGTGCCTGTGATGGCTGCCACCGATGGCTTGTCATTTACGGTTATGGTGGCTGTGGAAGCATTGCTGCCGCAGCTATTAGAGGCCGTGTAAGTAACAATAGCCGTGCCAACAGAAACGCCAGATACTAGCCCAGTACCGTCTATTGTTGCTAAGGCGGCTTTGTCAACCGACCATGTGCCGCCTGGAAATGTGTTGCTCAACTGCGTGGTGCTGCCAACGCAAACTGTGGTGGTGCCTGTGATAGCGGGTACTGCTGGCTTGTCATTTACGGTTATGGTGGCTGTGGAAGTATTGCTGCCGCAGCTATTAGAAGCCGTGTAAGTAACAATAGCCTTGCCACTAGAAACACCCGATACTAACCCCGTGCCGTCTATTGTTGCTATCGCTGATTTGTCAACCGACCATGTGCCAGCTGGCAATGTGTTGCTCAACTGCGTGGTGCTGCCAACGCAAACTGTGGTGGTGCCTGTGATGCCTGGCACCGATGGCTTGTCATTTACGGTTATGGTGGCTGTGGAAGCATTGCTGCCGCAGCTATTAGAGGCCGTGTAAGTAGCAATAGCCTTGCCGCCAGAAACGCCCGATACTAACCCAGTGCCGTCTATTGTTGCTAAGGCGGCTTTGTCAACCGACCATGTGCCGCCTGGAAATGTGTTGCTCAACTGCGTGGTGCTGCCAACGCAAACTGTGGTGGTGCCTGTGATAGCGGGTACTGCTGGCTTGTCATTTACGGTTATGGTGGCTGTGGAAGTATTGCTGCCGCAGCTATTAGAAGCCGTGTAAGTAACAATAGCCTTGCCACTAGAAACACCCGATACTAACCCCGTGCCGTCTATTGTTGCTATCGCTGATTTGTCAACCGACCATGTGCCAGCTGGCAATGTGTTGCTCAACTGCGTGGTGCTGCCAACGCAAACTGTGGTGGTGCCTGTGATGCCTGGCACCGATGGCTTGTCATTTACGGTTATGGTGGCTGTGGAAGCATTGCTGCCGCAGCTATTAGAGGCCGTGTAAGTAGCAATAGCCTTGCCGCCAGAAACGCCCGATACTAACCCAGTGCCGTCTATTGTTGCTATCGCTGTATTGTCAACAGACCATGTGCCAGCTGGCAATGTGTTGTCCAACTGGATGGTACTGCCAACGCAAACTGTGGTAGTGCCTGTGATGGCTGGCACCACGGGTATTTGACCTAAAACTACTGTAAGGGTTACAGTAGTATCGCAAGTGCCATTAGAAATTTTTGCATAATAAGTGCCTGCAGTACTTACTGGGTTTGGTGCAGGTACAGTTAATGCAGCGTCAGTATAATATTGAAATGTTAAACCCGCATCCTTGGTAGGATAGCTTGTATCTAAGTTAACAGCATTGCCATTGCAAATAAGGATAGACGGCTTTGTAGTTACGGCAGGTTTAGGTTTGAAAGGATTAACCAAAATGCTGTCAAATACTTTACAGCCATTGCCATTTATCAGTTCGATATAGTATTTTTTAGCAGTGCTTGCAATATTTACAATACCAGTTTTTATGGTATCTTTCATTGCAAAGTCGGTATAGAAATACCTATCAATAGTAGGGCTATTATTAGAACTTGCTCCTTGGCCAGCAACAAGGCTAACGGTTGTTTGGCCACAAGCAGGATTAATTGGCACAGTAGTAAGGGTAACCGCCTTGAATATGGTAACCTGCAATGTTGCTGAATTGGCACATTGGCTCGCATTTGGCGTAAATACAAAATTGAAAACCCCATCTTTAGAACTGTCTATTTTAGAAGGTATCCAAGTTCCTGCAATGCCCTCAATGGAAGTTGTAGGCAGAACAGGGGCAGTGGTGCCGCTGCATATAGGTGCAATAGCAGTGAAAGTAGGTTTTGTTTTTGCTGTAACCCTTAAAGAGTCTTCGGAATAACATCCTGGATCGAAGGAATAGCTAACTGGACCTGGAGCAGCATTGTTAAAGAAAACCTGTTTTATGCCATAGTCTTGTTCCCCTGCATTCGCCCTGGAAAGGAACTGATTGCTAAGGTAGCCATCATTAGCTATGTACATGGCCATCAATTGGATATTACCAAAAGCAGGCTTGTAGCCAAGGGAGTCTAAAGGCACAGCTATTTCAAAGCCTTTGGTAGTATCTCCATTTTTGGCTTGAATGACACCTATATATTTGGAGCTATTGTTACCTAAATAATAGTTTGGCCCACCGCCATTGCCTGCTGTGCCGCTAAGGGTATATAAATTCACATAAAAACTATCTAGCTTGGCGTTGGTGCCAATGGTTAATGCGTAATCAGGCAAAAAGTTAGCATCGAAAATATTAGAAGAATTGTATGTAAGTAAACCTTGTGGTGCATCTCCTCTCCCAAAATTACCATCTTTATAGCCTCCTGTTTTGGAGTCAATAAAAATAATCGCCCTTTCGTCATTGTATATTTTACCCGCAAGGGCTATATATAAATTGCTTATATTACTTTTTGCATACAATGCATTCAATTCTGGCTTGGAAGCAAAACCCGATGATGGGCCTCCTGCAGATGTAGCCAATGGCGCACCCCATTCTGCCGTGGTGATGTTGCCATCAAAAGTAATGGGTGGTGTGCTATAAGCACGCACGCTATACTTGTCGCCTGCTTTTAAAATACCAGGTGAATAAGTGTTGGCTATGGATACAGTAGTTTGGGCTGTATCGTTCCTGAAAAACTGGTACAATGAATCGTTGATGGCAGCAAAAGTAGGGGAGGACCCTTCGCAAATGCTGGTGGCAGTAAGCTTAGGCGTTGAAGGGGAAAGGGGCTGTGGCGCAACCAACACAGTAGCAGCAGTTGCAGAAGAACAACCATAAGTTACATCCTTGGCTGTTAAGCTATAAGTGCCGCCTGGTACGCTATTAAAAATGCCATTTGTGCTGGTTAATGTTGTTGTAGTGCCTGTCAAGGTAAACGAAAGGCCTGTAACTGGAGGCTTTACTGCAACCATGCTTGCTGCTGCACAAGAAGGCGGACTCGCAACAGCTGCAGGCGTTGCTGGAAGCTGGCGGATATTAATGGTAATGGGTATAGAGTCGCTTTCGCACTTTGTAGTGGGGTTAAACTGGGTTACGTAATAGCTAGTTGAACTAGGTGCCGATGTATTTACAATAGGTGTTGCTGTGGGAGCATTAACGCCCGGTTGCACATACCACCGCAAGGTATCTGCAGGGTCGCCGGAAGTTACCGTAGGGCTTACTGATAATACATAGCCACCATTTTGGCAAACATCAATAGGGGAAACAGCATTACTAGGTGCCGGGGGCTTGGAATCCTGGCCAGATTCTGCAATACTGGCAGCATCATAAATCTGTTGCGATTTTAGTGCAGGCAACATGGATGTCAAGGAACAAAGTTTAGTTGAATCTTGTTTTTTGGCAGCCATATTTACTAAATAGATATTGCCAGAATCGCTAAGTGCATAACCCTGGTTGTTCTTGCAAGTTTCCGTAACGGTAGCAAAACCAAATATGGAGGCTGTTAAGTTTAAATATAAAGTGCTTTTAGAAGGGTTAGCAGTATCAACCTGTACTAAAACAGGCGATTTAGTTATGCTGTCTTTTGCTGCCATGTATAGTTTCCCTGCATAAAACAAAAGGTCTCCACCTATTGTCCATCTACGTGGGATAGTTAGAACGGCGCCTGCCGCATCAAAGCTTTTTGTAGCTGGGTAATACCTTTCTATCTTGTTTCCCGTAGCTGCATAAACCACGCCTTTGCTATCTACTGTCAACCCATAAATTGAATCTTTTAATGGAAATACCCCTATCAGTTTGCAGCTATTACCACTGCTGCCTAGTAATGTGCTATACAAATTACCTTTGTTATCATTAACATATAAGGTTTTGCCGTCTAATGCAATTGACAAGGCATTGCCACTTATATTGCTGCATACATTTAACTGTACTGGCACGCTACATACATTTTTTGCAATGGTAGTAGAATATAACTCATGTTTATTTGTCAGAAAAATAAATGTAGCCTCCTGGGCTTTTGCACGGGCCAAGAAACAAATAAAGAATAATACTATAAGGAGCCTGTTCATTATAAAATTTTTAGTAACAGGCGGCAAATTAGCATAAATTGTTAAAATAAAATCAAAGTGTAAAATTTACATATTATTTATTCGCCGATAATGAGATAAAAGCATAGTGACCAAGGATATTTGTGGCAAAACCCCTACCACGGGTTGCGCTCGTGGCTACTGTTGTTAAACCCTTTCAGGGTTTTTAGTAAAATGATTACCTCAAAAAAATAAATAGTCAATAGTAACCTTTATAGGGGTCAAAACCCTATAAAGGTTGAATATTCAACCTTTATAATTATAAATTTTTGGGATACTCGAAAAACCAAAATGATTTTGGGGCTTTTTCAAAATCGCTCCATTTATCCGTGTCAATGGTTATGGCAAATATTCCGCAGGTAGGCATATCATCTATCCGGGTATTGGTAAGCCCATTCACAAACTCTGTAATACCAGGGTTGTGTGCAAACACGGCAATGGTTTGCCATTCGTCGTTTGCATGGCCAATGACCTCATAAAAAACAGTGGGAGAGGCATGGTACAGTTCTGGCTTGCCAACAACACCTAGGTTGTTTTTAAAACCGGCCTGCTTGTATGCTTCTGCAAAATAAGTTGCCGTGGTAAATGCCCTTGCAGCAGTGCTTGATATAAATGCGTCTATCGTTATTTGATTGCCAAGTATATGCTTGACCATGTTGGGTGCATCTTTGTGCCCACGGCCGTTCAATGGCCTGTCAAAATCGTTTTGCGTAGGCGAGTCCCAACTGCTTTTGGCATGGCGGATAATGAGTAATTGTTTCATAGGCGGTTTTAATCTATAAATTTTTCCAAAGCAGGTTTATGTATTTAGCCAATCTAAATCTGTACTTTCAATCAATGAAGTTATAAAGTTATTTTTTTCTTTATCAGCTATATTTTTTTTGGGTGCATAAAAGTTTTTCGCTTTGTGGCGATATTCCTTAATCTTTAAAAACCTTATCTTTGTGCCAGAAATGCCCTTGCTAAAAACCTAGGTTAAACACATTTTATAAGCTATCAACCAGTACTTGCATCAAAGTTTTTTTTTATTAATATTAAGATAGTTTTAGCTTAAAAAATTAGCCTTGTATTGATGGCTGTAAAATAGGCAAAAAGTATGCACAAAATGAGCATAAAATACGCAAAAAGTATGCACGAATTACTCAAAAAATAGGCACAAAATACGCATAAAATACGCATAATATTTTGCCGCTATTGTTGATAATCAATGACTTAAAGGCGAGGGGATGTTTTTTCAAAAAATCGCGAATAGGAAAAAAGACCGAAAATTGTCAAAACTGAAACTATTTTAATAAAAACCCAGAAAAAGTAATAGTGTAGAAATTGTATAAGTGTCCTCGTTTTGCATCCCATCTTTTTACCCGTGGGGTGTTTGTTCCGGCTTTTTGGGATAAGTGGCGGCAGGGTTATAGTAGGGTATTTTTTCACTAAAGCTTTTGCTGTTTTTTAAACCTAAGTATATCCATCCGCCCAAACATCCCTTCTACCGATTTAACATTACCCAATTAAACGCAGGCACTCGTTAGCAAGTCACTACAGCAATAAAATAATTTTTCTAAAATTTAAAAAAGCAGAAAATGAAAAAGATAATTGTAGTCGCATCGGCATTGTTCTTGGTAGCTGTAACGAATGCCCAAACAGACAGCACACAAGCAAGACAGCACCACCACATGAACCGTGGAGACATGAAAGGAAAAGGTGGTCATGGCGAAGTGCATAAAGATATGATAACCAAAGACTGGAAACACCATGGTATGCACGCCCCTAAGCTAAACCTTACCGATGACCAAAAGCAACAAAGCAAAACCATTAAGGAAGATTATGACAAAAAAATAGCTGCCTTGTACGACAATGACAAGATGAAGCTGGGCGACTTTAAAAAGAAAAGCGCATCCTTGCGTAAAGAACGAAAGGAAAAATTAGATGGCGTTTTGACGGCCGACCAAAAAAGCAAGCTGGACGACTTTAAGAAAAAAAGGGTGGAAGAAATGCAAGCTAGGTCTGCAGCACGTTTAGAAAAGATGAAAACCAAACTAGGCTTGAAAGACGATCAAGTAGCTACTATCAAAAGCTCGCAAGATGCCTTCCATGAAAAAATGAAAGCTATACACGAAGACGAGACTTTATTGCCTGAGCAAAAAAAAGAAAAAATAAAAGCCCTGATGATGCAGCAAAAAGATGCCTTCAAGTCTGTATTGACCCAGGATCAACTGGACAAAATAGAAAGCTTTAAAAAGCAAAGGGAAGGGAAAAGGTAATTTTAAATTCTGAATTTTGAATTTTAAATTAAAACCGAAAGGAAGAATATAGGTTTAATAGTTTGGCAATAGCATAAATGCCCGCTTTCTAAAAAGGCGGGCATTTATTTTTAGTTTGCCACGAATGCCCACTAATGTTTTTTTTGTGCTTATTCGTGCATTCGTGGCAATAAATATAGTTACAACAATTTTTTGTGTTTTATTCTTATTGCTGCTTCGAGCCTTTGAGTATTCGTGGCAATACAAGTAGCAACAAAAAATTTTAGGTTCAATTATTGGTTGCTTATTTTTGAAACAAATGGCAACTAGCTTGAAAACGATATTGGTAATTGACGATGAGGAAAAACTGCGGAGCTTGCTTTCCCGGATTATCCGTGCCGAGGGGTTTGAGGTAATAGAAGCAGGCACACTAAAGGAAGGAGCAAAGCAATTGAGTTACAGGCAGGTGGATGTAGTGCTGTGCGACGTAAAGCTGCCCGACGGTAACGGGGTGGACTTTTTAACCACCATTAAGCCAGCCTATCCCGCCATGGAAGTCATCCTGCTTACGGCTTATGGCAATGTGGCCGATGGCGTGCAAGCCATGAAAAATGGTGCATTCGACTATATCATGAAGGGGGATGATAACGATAAAATTATCCCTTTGCTAAACAAAGCATTGGAAAAAGCCCAGTTGCAAAAGCGCATTGAGCAACTAGAGGAACAAGTGGGCAAACGCTATGGCTTTGAAAGCATTTTAGGCGGCTCTACTTTAATCCAGGAAGCTATTACCCTAGCAAAAAGAGTAGCTCCTACTGAGGCAACTGTTTTGCTATTGGGCGAAACAGGCACTGGGAAAGAAGTGTTTGCCCAGGCCATACACAATGGCAGCAAAAGGGCAGGCAAGCCCTTTATGGCATTGAATTGCAGCGCCTTTGGCAAGGAACTGCTGGAAAGCGAAATATTTGGTCACAAAGCAGGTGCATTCACAGGGGCATTGAAAGACAAAAAAGGCTTGATAGAAGAAGCCTCCACTGGCACCTTGTTTTTAGATGAAATTGGCGAGATGAACATAGACCTGCAAAGCAAGCTATTGCGGGTATTAGAAACTAGCGAATTTATAAAGGTAGGCGATACCAAGCCCACCAAGGTAAGCGTGCGCATTATTGCCGCTACCAACCGGGACCTGAAAAATGAAGTACACGAAGGGAAGTTCAGGGAAGATTTGTTTTACCGCCTGAATGTGTTTACCATTTACCTACCTGGCTTGCGCGACAGGAAGAAGGATATACCGCTGTTGGCAAACCACTTTTTGAAAATATTTGCCCAAAAAATAAACCTGCATGTGGAAAGCATGAGCGATGAATTTCTAAGCCACTTGCAACAGCACGACTGGCGTGGCAATATCCGCGAGCTAAAAAACGTGATGGAGCGTGCCGTGATACTGGCAGATAACAGGGAACTGACCCTTGCTAACCTGCCACTGGAAATGCAGTCAGCACATTTGTATGGCAACAATAACTTACTATCTGCATTTGAATTGGCAAGCGTGGAAAAACTACATATCCAAAGGGTGCTGAACCATTGCAAAGGCAACAAAACAGAAACTGCCAAACTGCTCAATATTGGGCTAACAACATTGTACAGGAAGATTGAGGAATATAAACTGTAGGGGTGTATTACATACGCCCCTACGAATACCAGTAAATGCAATCTCATCGAAAATTACAAATTCTAATTTTAAATTCGTTTTTGTAAAACAGTTGTATAACCGAAATGGAAAACACCACTCCGAAATGGAAACTTACCGCCCCAAAATGAAAACTACCACCCCGTTTTGGGGTGGTAGCATGAAAGCCTGTTGAAGACTTGAAAATATTTTTTCAATATTTTTCAATTGTAACATAATCAATCAAACCTATTTATTTACTCCCAACCCACAAATGGCATATTCTTCGCAGCATGTGATTCCATTGCCTGCTGTATGATTAAAAAATTGCTTTAAAATCAATTTTTCAATCTCTTTTAACCATTTATAAACATACATGAACCCTCATCTAAAAAAAGTTACAGCTGCTGGCCTCTTGGTTTCCCTCGGTATTATTTTCGGCGATATTGGTACTTCGCCACTCTATGTTTTTAAAGCTATCATGGGCGAAAGACCTATTAGTGACGAGCTAGTTTATGGCGGTATTTCCTGCGTTTTCTGGACGCTTACGCTTCAAACAACATTCAAATACATCCTGCTTACCTTGCAGGCAGACAATAAAGGCGAGGGCGGCATATTCTCCCTTTATGCGCTTGTGTGGCGTTACCGCCATTGGTTGTACTTCCCGGCCATTGTAGGCGCAGGCACTTTGCTAGCCGATGGCATTATTACCCCACCCATTTCCGTTGCCTCTGCTATTGAAGGCCTGAATGGCGTGAAAGGGATGGAGGAATTAATTGTGCCGGGCAATAACCTTACGGTAGGCATTGTTATCGGTATTATCTCCATGTTGTTTTTCTTCCAGCAGTTTGGCACTAAGGTAGTGGGCAGCTCTTTTGGGCCCATCATGTTTATCTGGTTTAGCATGATCATGTTTTGGGGCATCCTTAGCATTGCGCATTACCCTGCTATATTGGCTGCCTTTAGCCCCTATTATGCTATCCATTTATTAGTACACTATCCCAATGGTTTTTGGCTCCTAGGTGCCGTGTTCCTTTGCACCACAGGTGCAGAAGCATTGTACTCTGATTTGGGGCATTGCGGCAAAAAGAACATACAAGTAAGCTGGATTTTTGTAAAAATAGCTTTGATAGCCAATTATTTTGGCCAAGCGGCTTGGCTGCTGCACAGCGGAAAAACACATTTGGAGGGCTTGAATCCTTTTTATGAAATAATGCCCGACTGGTTCTTGCTGCCAGGCATCATCATTGCTACCTTGGCTACCATTATTGCCAGCCAGGCATTGATTAGTGGCTCGTTTACATTAATCAGCGAAGCGGTAAGCATGAACTTTTGGCCACGCATCACCATTAAATACCCTACCAATATCCGTGGGCAGATTTATATCCCTAGCATCAACTGGTTGTTGTGGGGTGGTTGTGTGGGCATGATGCTTTATTTCAGGGATTCGGGCAAAATGGAAGCAGCTTATGGCTTTTCGATTGTTGTGGCTATGTTGATGACCACCACGTTGATGTTTTACTACATGAAATTTGTAAAAAAATGGGCTTCTTGGCTCATGTTCGCCATATTATTGGTTTTCTTGGTAGTAGAGATTTCTTTCTTTATCACGAATGTGGCCAAAATAAAGCAGCGGTGGATGTTCCTGATATTCGAGATTACCTTGGTGTTTGTAATGTATATCTGGTACAAAGCCCGTAAAATAACCAACCGGTTCCTACAATTTGAGAGCATCAATAATTTTATACCTGCCCTTACAGCCCTAAGCAATAATCACGACGAGGCTAAATATGCCACGCACCTGGTTTACCTTACCAAGGCAAACAGCAAGAAAGCCATTGAAAAAAGGATATTGGAGTCTATATTGACCAAAAGACCAAAGCGGGCAGACGTGTATTGGTTTCTGCATATAGAACGCACAGATGAGCCTTACACCATGGAATACCATGTAGAAGAAATAGAACACGACAAAATAATACGGGTAGAGTTTAGACTTGGTTTCCGCATACAACCACGGATGCACCTTTACTTCAGGAAAGTGATGGAGGAAATGGTAGAACACCATGAGCTAAATGTTTGTGCTAATAGCGACGAGATAGCATTGAACAAGCACAATATTTCGGGCGACATACGCTATGTGATATTGCAACGGTTCCTATCTGTAGAAAATGAATTTTCTGTACAGGAAGGCTTCATCCTCAATTCCTATTTCGCCATTAGCAAAATGGCCCAGACAGACAAAAAAGCTTTTGGCCTAGACTGGAGCGATACCGATGTGGAAAAAATACCATTAGTGGTAGCACCTATACAAAATATACCGCTGAAGCGTACCATGTACCATGCGGCGCCTTCGTTGCATGAGGAACATGCTTAGGATAAAATAGTAGTTAATTTTTCAACGAAGGAAGGCCACAATTTTGTTGTGGCCTTCCTTCGTTGAAAAATGTTTATTTACAGAAAACAATATCTTATTCCCCTTAAAACTTTGTGCTGCTTTGTTTTTGCGTGGGTTTGTGGCGTATCCCTACGCCATTTCTGTATAAAACTGATGGAAATATGGAATGGTTTCAATGCCTTTGTAAAAATTGAACAAATCGAACTTTTCGTTAGGGCTATGCAAGTTGTCGCTATCTAGCCCAAAGCCCATGAATACTATTTTAATGCCTAGTTCTTGCTCAAACAAGGCACAGATTGGTATGCTGCCACCACCACGAACGGGTATAGGCGTTTTGCCAAAAGTAGTAGCAATGGCTTTCTCGGCAGCTTTGTAGGCAATGCTGTTAATAGGGGTTAAATACGGCTCGCCGCCATGGTGTTCAAAAGCCTCTACGGTTACCCCGGCAGGTGCAATGCTTTTAAAATATCCAATCAGTTTTTCGGTAATCACGGCAGATGATTGGTTTGGCACCAAGCGTGCAGAAATTTTTGCATGTGCCTTAGATGGCAATACTGTTTTTGCCCCTTCGCCTGTGTAGCCGCCCCATATACCATTTACTTCCAATGTTGGGCGAATGCCAGTGCGCTCGTTGGTGGTGTAGCCTTTCTCGCCCCACAAAGCATCAATGCCCAAATCCTGTTTGTATTCGCTTTCGCTAAAAGGAGCCTCTGCCATTTTTGCCCTTTCTTCTGTTGAAGACTCAATCACATCATCATAAAAACCGGGGATAGTTATATGGTTATTCTCATCGTGGCAACTTGCTATCATCTTCGCAAGGATTGTGGCAGGGTTGGCTACTGCCCCGCCATATACGCCGCTATGCAAGTCCCGGTTGGGGCCAGTAACGGTTACTTCAATATAGCTAAGCCCACGCACCCCTGTATCTATCGAGGGGGTTTCCATGCTTAGCATGGACGTGTCGCTGATTAATATTACATCTGCTTTAAGCAACTCTTTTTGCTCTTTTACAAAAGTGGCTAGGTTGGGGCTGCCAATTTCTTCTTCGCCTTCAATGATAAACTTCACATTGTTTTGCAAGGTGTTGGTTTTTACCATGGTCTCAAATGCTTTTATGTGCATATAAAACTGCCCTTTGTCGTCGCAGGCACCCCTGGCAAATATCTTTTCATTTCTTATTGTGGGGTCAAAAGGCTGTGTTATCCATGGGTTGCTTGGATCTGAATCGGCGGGCTGCACATCGTAGTGCCCATAAACCAATACTGTTGGCTTGGCAGGGTCAATTATTTTTTCGCCATACACTACCGGGTGGCCTGCCGTTGGGTAAATGGTTACAGTGTCTGCCCCTGCTTCCAGCAAACGCTGCGTTACTACCTCGGCACAGGTTTGCATATCGGGCTGGTGTTCTGTCTTGGCACTAATGCTGGGTATACGCAGTAGTTGCAATAACTCGTCTAAAAAACGTTTTTTATTGGTTTCCTGATAATTTTTCCAAGCTTCCATATTTTGTTTTATTTATTTTGAGAAAAGGTAATGATATTTGTATTAACTTACAGGCAGCGAATTTACTTGTATCTTGTTCTTAATAACAATAAAATATACCATAAAAACAAACAAAAATGAAAAATGTATTAATGATTGCTTTGCTTGTTTCAGCAATGTCATCTTGCAAAAAAAGCACTTCTGATGCTACAACACCCACACCCATAGACACTTTGGCTACTAAACCATTTATTCAGCTAAATGCAGGTAGTTACTGGAAATTTGCACATTTATCAGGAACTGATTCAGCTAGTGCTAGTAAAGATACATTTAAGCTTACCGTGCAAAATGCCGATACACTTATTAATACATATTCATACAAAATGCTTAGCGATAGTGCCAAGAAATATGTATTTTATTACAGGACTGTTGCCGATAGTAATTTCAGGAGGGGTTTGTTCACAAATATCGGAGGTGGAGTTATACCTGATTTAGAAGAGAAATATCTGGTAAATTCCGTTGTAGTAGGTGGCATTTGGTCGCAGGCTTTTTCATTTAAAGTTGTTACGCCTTATCCAGCTACAGTAAGTGCAGTAAATAATTATACCATTAAAAGCTTGGATGATACCCTTACAGTAGCAGGCAAACTATACAGCCATGTAGCTAAGGTTCATTTGGATATGAATATTATCAGCCCACTTACTGCACTTGCAGGAACTGGAGATTTTTACTATGCAAGGGGCATAGGACCTATTAAATATACGCTAAGCGTAAACTTCTTAACTGCACAGGTTTACGAAAATGCAGCCTTGTTAAGTTACTATGTTAAATAATCGCTAGTAGGCTCTGTGTTTTTGGTCTAGGATAATATTATCTAACGTCCACACAATTTTTTCTTTTATAGGCTGTACCCGCACGGTGCAGCTTTTTTTTGTGCATATACTGCAACTAAAAGGCAGGCAGGCATCGGTATGCACGAATAATTCCAAGGAATCGCCAAATTCGTTCCTAATCAACTTTCCAAGTGCCTCCACTTCGTCGTGCGCTTCACGCACATTCAAATACCAAGGCACCGTAAGGTGGCAATCTACGTGAAGCGTGCTGCCATATTTTATTACCCGCAGGTTGTGTAGGTCTATCCAGTTTTCCCGCCTGTTGTTGTTCAATATAGCCAGCAATTGTTCCAACAATTCTATATCTGCCTCGTCCATTATGCCAGCCAGCGAAGCCCTGATAATGGAATAGCCATTGTGCAAAACAAGCAGGCTTACTGCAAATGCCACCACAGCATCAAGCCACACCAAATGCGTGAACACAATAATTACTAGAGCCGCCACAATAGCAAAGGTGGTATAGGTATCTAGTTGCAAATGCTTGCCGCTCGATAGTAATGCTAGCGATTTGTTCTTCTTCCCAATAGATATACAGGCATAGCCCGCAGCGTAGTTAATAATTGCGGTAATAGCCACGAGTATTAAACCAGTATCCAGCGACTCAATAGGCTTTTTTTGAAGGAGGCTGGTGATGGCTTGGTAAATAATCAAACAGCCAGCAGCAATAATTAACGTGCCCTCCGCCGCTGCAGATACAAACTCTGCCTTGCCATGACCATAGGGGTGGTCTTTGTCTTTGGGCTTGGTTACAATATACAGGCTGTACAAGCCGATGAAACCTGCCAGCACGTTTACGATGCTTTCTAGTGCATCGGTTAAGATAGCAAGAGAGTTGGTAAGGTAATAGGCGGCAATTTTAGTGGCAAACAATACCACGCTGAGTATTGTTATCCAAAGCTGTACCCTGAAATTTTGTTGTGCAGGTTGCAAGAGTGAAAAGTATTTGTATTTAAAAATTAGTCAAAAAAAGGAAGCCAAACCTTATTCAGTCTGACTCCCTTTTAAATTGCTATCTTTTACCTGCGTTTCTTAATTCAAAATTTAAAATCCAAAATTTCTATGCTTGCTCGTATCTTTTAGTTATTACATCCCAGTTTACAATATTCCACCAAGCGTTGATATAATCGGGACGTTTGTTTTGGTAACGCAGGTAATATGCGTGTTCCCAAACATCTAGCCCTAATAAAGGCGTGCCTTTTAGCTCGCTTACATCCATCAATGGGTTGTCTTGGTTGGGGGTAGAGCCAATAACCAACTTTTTATCATTGTTTACTACCAGCCATGCCCACCCACTTCCAAAACGGGTTTTGCCCGCATCTGTAAACTGTGTTTTAAAAGTCTCGAAAGAACCAAAATCTTTTTCAATATGTTTTAATAGCTTGCCTTCAGGCTTCATGCTCGATTTTGCCGTTAAACTCTGCCAAAATAATTCGTGGTTATAATGCCCCCCCCCATTGTTGCGGAGCTTGGGTGAATATTTAGAGGTTTTGCTTAGCAAATTTTCAAGCGATATATTTTTTGTGTCAATTTTTTCTGCTGTACACGCATCCGCCAAGTTCTTTGCATAAGCTGCTGCATGTTTCGTATAATGGATTTCCATGGTCATGGCATCAATAGCCATTTCAAGGTCTTTGTAGCCGTATGGCAATGGCTGCTGCGTATAAGGGATTCCAGATAATGGCGTTTGTGTAAACACATTGCCCAGCGATGGCAAAACACTTGCGGACAAAGCCACCGCGGCAGATGTTTTTGCTGCGTCTATTATAAAAGCCCTTCGGCTTGCGTTTTCAGGTGTCATGTATTTTTATTTTTAAAAGTGTAAGTTATCAACAAATTTTTTCACGTTACTAAAAAATCGGTAATACGCTTCTTGGTTAAACAATTGCGAGTCCCGCATAGCTTTGTATGTAAGGAAAACACCAATAGGCACCAATACCATTGTAGAAATCCACATGCCCGTAAAAACGCTTGTTACGTTTTCATGTGCAAGTTTCTCGCCAAAAGTGTTCAGCAAATGAAAAATAACAAAAAAGCCTATGGCAAATACCAACGGTGCGCCCAGCCCGCCCTTGCGGATGATAGCACCTAATGGGGCGCCAATTAAAAACAAAACCACGCAAGCCACTGGCAATGTAAACTTCCTATGCCATTCTATCAGGTGTGCATTCTCGTTTTTTCGTTTTCGTTCATAGTCGTCCGCAATAATGGATATACTGTTTTTTACATTGCTAATGTTGCTGATGCTGCTTTCTAAAACAAGTTGTTTTATAGAATCGGGTATATCTGCCAGAAAAGATTTGGTAGCAACAACAGCTGGCTTGGTTTTAACCCAGCCTGTATCGGCAAACCTTGAAAAAGGCAAATAAGGGTTTACCTCTATCACAGACCTTTTTTGATACAGGGTATCTCCTTGTTGCAAAGAATCTATGGTAGTGTTTAATTGCCTGATGCTTAGCATTTTGGGGTCGTAGCGGAAAGCACTGTCAGTAGTGCTGTTCATGCTAAAGCTTTTCAGGTCAAATACTTTTTTATATGTTTTAAAACCTAGGCGGATGTATTCGGTATTGGTCGTCATCCTCGTCCCTCTTTCGGTATAGCGTACGCCATTGTTCAAGATAAATTCTAGGAACTGCTTGTCTGGGGTTACTCGCATGATGCCTTTTTCGGCAATCAATATATTGTCTTGCAGGTTGTAGTTCTTTTCATAAATCACAATATCGTGTATGGTGCTGTCGTCTTTGTCTTTTTTGCCCAGTTTTATTACATAGCCCTCTATTTTATCATAAAAGACACCTTCTTTTATGTCAAACGAGGGTTTGGAAACAATGATATTGTATTTAATGGTTGCCAGTTTTAGCTGTGCAACAGGTATTATGTTATTGGAAAATAGAAATGCGATGCCGCTAATAAAAAGTGTTACAATCAACAATGGTTGCATAAAACGCAGCAAGGGTATGCCGGCAGATTTGATGGCAACTATTTCAAAGGTTTCGCCAAGGTTTCCAAACGTCATAATAGAAGAAAGCAGCAGGGCTATGGGCAGGGCAAGGGGTATTACATTGGCGGCAACAAAAACAATAAGCTGGAGAATAATGCTTAGTTCCAGACCTTTGCCCACCAAGTCGTCTATATACAGCCAAAAAAACTGCATTACCAGCACAAACATCGCAATTAAAAACGTGGCAATAAATGGCCCTACAAAAGCCCTGATAATTAATATGTCTAATTTTTTTATCACCTACGTAGGAAATTTTGAATTTTATGTTTTAAATTTTGAATTAAGCACTCCCTTTGACTTAATCTCTCATTGGCTTTGCTATCTTCAAAGTGAAATGCCCCTCTTTTCTTTTTTTGCGTTCCTTTGCGAAAATTGCTTTGCGTACTTTGCGGTTAAATCTTTATTTCAATGAATGCAACAAATGTAAAGCTTTCACCAACGGAATTGATGCTGGCAACAGATGCAGGTTTCATTTTAACAAAGAATGGCATCATACAAAAAGTGTATGGGTTATTTGGTGCTATCAGCGAAAGTTGCAAAACTATTGTTGCAACTCACCCTCATTTGCCGCTTGAAATAAAGAACAGCAGTCCAAAGATTTCAAAAGGCGAAAATTATGAAGGCTTGCCGTGGGTAATGCTAGACTACCCAAGATGCTTTTCCAATACTGGCGTGTTTGCTATAAGGCTGTTTTTTTTATGGGGCAATTTTGTTAGTGTTACCCTACATCTGCAAGGAAGTTACCGGGAGCAATTTCAAAACGTGGTTAAAAAACTTGATGCTAAACCTAGAACTTACCCATGGTTTGTTTGCGTGGCCAACGATGCGTGGCAGCATCATTTTAGAAGTGATAATTACCAATTGCTATCAGTTACAAATCAAGAAACAATACAACAGATGCCCTTTGTAAAACTGGCAAAAAAAATCCCACTACAAGAGTGGGACAATATTTATGCTTTTGTTATTGAAACTTTTTCTGAAATACTAAATGCCCTGTAAGCCTACTTACGACTTAACACTTATGACTTACGACTATTTAAGCCCCCAACCTGTGCATCAGCTCCTTCACTTGGTATTTCCAAAGTTGGCTTTGGTCCTTGATGTCGTTTTTCTCGGCAAAGTCGCTGATTACAAAAATGGTTTGGTTTGATATTTCGGTTTGGTCAACCCTAAATTCAAAATATTCGCTTTTGTCATAGTGCAGCCAACGGTACCTTATAAAAACATCTTCCTCCGAATCTACAATTTCTGCCTTGTCTGGTTTTTCGCCATTCCACGAAAAACTGTAAACGCCTTCCCATTCATCTACCTTGTCGGCAAACCATTCCTGCAGGCCTGCAGGGGTACTTAAAAAGTCCCATAATATAGTTGGGGAACACCGAACTGGAAATTCTAGTGTGTATAATTGCCTCTTGCTCATTAATAAATACTTTACCTACATTGTGTAGCAGGGCTGCAATAATAGAAAATAATACATAGCTGCCAAATGTTTTTTTTTATTTAACAGAAAACGGTTATTATATTTTTACAACATAGGCACATAGCCACATAGTTTTAGGGGGAAAAAGGAGAAAATATAGGTATGCTACCTAGTAAAATTCCCCAAAGAAAAGTGTGTGCTAAAAGAATAGAAATAGCAAACGTTTTCCATTCTGTATATAAATTTACTTTTGATGTCCACATTCAAAACATTCGATTAACTAAACTTAAAAGATGCCTACACTATATATACTAGCAGGCCCCAATGGGCTGGCAAAACAACAGCCTCTAAAATTTTATTGGGGGCATTTCAAATCTTCGCTTTTTATGGGCCTTTTTTTGAAGAGGCTTTACTATTTGATTGTGAAAGCCCCACCCTAAATCCCGACCTCACCCGAACCCTCTCCAAAGGGAATGTAGGGCAAGAACAAGGGAAAGCGAGCAAGAACAAAGGAGGGGAATGCGAAGGCTTAAGCGAATACTTCAACTGGGGTTATTTTTTGTTTTTCGGTGGTTTATTTTTTTTGCTATTTCCCTTTTTTTGCCTTTAACTCATTGATATTCAGTTGTTTATGTTTTTTTGGCCTCATTTTTTATTATAATTTAAGTGAATTTTATGATAATTTGTTGATAATGGAATGATAGTTTTATTATAGTAGAATGATAATTTATTGATAAGAAACCTATAAGATTTTGATGGTGGATTATCATTTTCCCAAGACAACTAATATCCGATGCAGGAGGCAAGGCCAAGATGCCCCTAGTTGCTCCTTTAATGTAAAAGTCGGATACATAAGTATATAGTCCAAAATAAAAATCCTATATGGGGGAAATATGCCCCCATGAGCATCCCAAAATTCCCCCATATAGGATGCTTGCTGGCAGCAAACAGCAGGGATTGACTTATTACAGGAATAAATATTTCGTACTTCTGCCAAATTGAAAACAACAAAAAAGCGAAATTTTGAAATGCACCCATTTTATTGCCAGAGGTTTTTAATTGTTCCGTATTTTTAAATGCGGATGAAATTGCAGCGGAGTTAAATCCCTTAGATGTCGAAGCCGCTGCTTTGCAAGCTGGGAGAATAATGTTGAACCAGATTGATGAAAATATTGCATTAAAAAGAACCTTTTGTATAGAAACAACATTGGCTACTAAAAGTTATTTAAATTTGATAAGGAAAGTGCAGTTGCTGGGCTATGAAGTAATCTTGCTTTTCTTTTATTTGCCTTCTGTTGAATTGGCAAAACTAAGGGTAGCAAGTAGGGTAAAGAAAGGTGGGCACAATATACCAAGCGAGGTTGTTGAAAGAAGGTATACACTTGGTATCCAAAATTTGTTTAAATTTATCAAAATAGTTGACCACTGGTCAGTTTATAAAAACGATATTTCTCCTCCTGTTATAATAGCTGAAGGTGAATTTGAAAATAATTATAAAATACATAACCTTGAATTATGGGAGTCGTTAAAAAAAATATAGAATTGTCTTAAGCGCATCAAGATTTACAAACAAAAATTGAAATAGCTTTAAAAAAAGTATCAGAAAACCTAATAGCAGAAACAAAAGCAAAAAACAGCTATTTGGTTGTATCTGGAGAAAATGGGGAAATTAAAAAAGTGAATGCGAAAGATTTATAACTCCTTCTAAAACCAAAACTACACAAGGGCAATCGCTTGCTCATATCCATAAATATGCAAATCATTTCGTCGGTGATATGCCATGCTGTATATTTGCATCCAATAGTGCCTGCAAGTGTTGCAGGCACTTTTATCAATTACTTATTCCACTCTGCCAGCAATGTTTAATTCGTTAAGTGAAAAATTAGAATCGGCCTTCAAGAATATGAAAGGCCAAGGCCGTATAAACGACCTGAACGTAGCCAATACCATCAAGGAAATACGCCGTGCATTGATAGATGCCGACGTGAACTTTAAAATAGCCAAGGAATTTACCGACAGGGTTAAGGAAAAAGCAACGGGTGAAAAGGTAATCAATGCCATTAGCCCAGGTCAGTTGATGGTGAAAATAGTAAAAGACGAGCTGACCGAGCTGATGGGTGGGAAGGAAGCACAGTTTAATATTACTGGCAACCCGGCTGTGATATTGATTGCTGGCTTGCAGGGTAGTGGTAAAACTACATTTACAGGGAAGCTTGCCCACTACCTGAAAACCAAAAAAGGCAAAAGCCCACTGTTGGTAGCAGCTGACGTATATAGGCCTGCGGCGATAGACCAGTTGACTGTTTTGGCTGGGCAAGTTGGCGTGGAAATATATGCTGAAAGGGACAATACAGACCCCGTTTCTATAGCACTGAATGCCATAAAAGAAGCAAAAGCAAAAAACAAGAATGTTGTTATAATAGACACGGCTGGCCGGTTGGCCATAGACGAGGCCATGATGACAGAAGTAGCCAATATAAAAGCCGCCGTGAGCCCTACGGAGATTTTGTTTGTTGTAGATGCCATGACTGGGCAAGATGCTGTGAACACTGCAAAAGCGTTTAACGACCGCCTCGATTTTAGTGGCGTGGTATTGACAAAACTTGATGGCGATACCCGTGGTGGTGCTGCCCTTACCATTAAATACACCGTGAATAAACCCATAAAGTTTATGAGCAGTGGCGAAAAAATGGATACGCTGGATATTTTTTATCCAGAGCGTATGGCACAGCGTATCCTAGGCATGGGCGATATTACCAGCTTGGTAGAAAAGGCACAGGAGCAATATGACGAGGTACAGGCAAAAAGGCTGGAATCGAAAATAAGGAAGAACCAATTTGATTTCCAAGACTTTTTGGACCAATTGCAACAGATTAAAAAAATGGGTAACCTGAAAGACCTGATGGGCATGATACCGGGCATTGGGAAAGCCATAAAAGACGTGGAGATTGACAACAATAGCTTCAAAGTTTTTGAAAGCATGATACAAAGCATGACCCCTGCCGAAAGAGCCAACCCAGACTTGCTGAACCCCAGCCGGAAGACTAGGATTGCGAAAGGGGCTGGGAAAAACGTGCACGATGTAAACCAGTTTATCAAGCAGTTTGAGCAAATGAAACAAATGATGAGCATGATGAACAAAGGCGGTATGCCAAACCTAGGCATGATGCCGGGAATGAGAAGAAAATAATGCTCGCAGGCAAAGAGGCAATAGAAAATAGCCACAAAGACCCTAAAGCACAAAGAAGCACGAAGGAATTAAACTATAGTTAGTAAGTTTTCATGTGGTTGACATGAAAAGAAAGATGTGTTACTTTCCAAAAACTTATTTCGTTTTTTTTTATTTAAAACTTTGTGCTGCTTTGTGTCTTTGAGCCTTTGTGGCAAAAATTAAGAAAAATTCTTTTTTAAGAAAGCGGCATACATCTTCCTCCACGGCTCCCATTGGGGTTGGGTGGTTAAAAAATGATTGTGGCAAATGGTAACCAACTGGCCGCCCGCTTGCTTTACCACATCGTGGTACTGCTGCAATTCCTCGGCGGCTTCCTCAGCAGAAAAGTGCTGCTCGAAAAAAGAGTTGGCCTCCATATAGCAAAAGGGGCGGAGCAACATTTTTGTAGCTTCATCCCTTTCTAAATCGTACCAAAAAAATGGCGATGCCACCGATGCCCTGAAACCATTGATACTGCCATAGCCCATTGAATAATCTTCTGTAATGCCTGTGCTAATTAAAGCACGATAGGTTTTTGGCAAAGTAAGGCGTATATAATGTTGCCTGCTAAATATGCAAGGCTGCTGCGTGATATGTTGCAGGCTTTTTATTTCCTCTACCAATAAACCGTCTTCATCGCCACTTTGCCAAGAAGGATGTATGCCTACCTTATACTTAGCAGCATGTTTCTTTACCAATTGCTGCATACCCTTAACCCGAGGGGAAATGTTTCTATCGTAAATACCTCTTTTTTTAGCAAGCAGGAAAAAGTAAACAGGGCTTAGCTGGTAATGCTTGTGCATTGTATGTAGCCAATCATATACATCGAAGGGGTCAGGCTTTGTGCCGCTATAAACATTCGCACGTTCCATTAGCTTTTCAAAATTGCCGTTTGCCAAATCCTTGAAAAAGCCGCCGACATTCTTCCAAAGTGGCTGATACCTGTATGCGTAGGCAATGTCTATGTCGTAGGTAGGACAAAAAGTGAATGGTGAGTGGTCAGTGGTGAGACCCCACACTGCTACTGGCTGGCGGTTTACAATGCTCAATTCACGGTCTGCTATTTGTAATTGCCTCATCAAATCTTGCACCCAAAAATTAACTACGGGAAGGGCAAGGAAATTGTTTTTATAAGCCACGGAATTGATATGTGCATACCTCCCATATACATCTTTTTCGTGCGGCAGGTACTCCTCGTATCGGCTAAGTAGGTAAAATATAGCTGCAAATACATCAAAACCGTGGTTATCATTTTTACTAGTAAAAAAACAGGCATTGCCCCTGCATTGGACAATATTTATTTCAATTGGGTCTATTGTGGTTTGAAACAAAAGTGTATGCGGCTGTATATGGTAGCCAACGCCATGCAGCTTTTCTTCGCTGTAATTTATTTTAATATCGCGCGAATGTGTGAATGCCTCAATGTCTGTTGTTAACAGGAATGGCTGCCCAACAATGCTTCCAATAAATTGCAGGGCGTATTGTAAGCGGGGCGTTGAAGAATGAGAGTAGAGCAGCAAAATTATTGGGGTTTGTAAATGTCTTGCAGGGTAAAATTAAATTGCTTTATCATAAAGCTGACCAACGGCAAAACTGATATTTAAGGCTTTAAGTGAAATGATGTCTTTAGCGTCACTAAATGTTTCTGACTGCCATTTGCCCTTTGCATCGTTTGAATAAAAAAATACTTTTTGCTGTTTTTGCTCCATGCACAAATAATATTGCAGGGTGTTTATTTTTTGGTACTGGATAAATTTATCCGTGAGGTCGAAACGACGGGTACTTTTTGACAGCACTTCTAATATTAAAACCGCTTCGCTGCTAAAATATTCATGTACATCTGGGTGGCATATCATTACATCGGGGTAAAAAAAATTGCCATCTGGCGTTTTTGCTTTTATCATTTCGCCAAAAACCTGATAATTAGTCCCATGTAACAAACGTGTAAATAGTACGCTGATAGCCAACGTAAGATAGTAGTGCTCTTTGGATACGCCACTCATAACAAATAAATTTCCATTAATCAATTCATGCCGCTCCTCGTTTTGCTCCTCAAACAAAAGGTATTCCTCCTCGCTTGTGATTGTTTTATGGATGATTGCCTGTTTCATGCCTTTGATTGTTTTATTGTATAAAAATACAAAACAGAATTTGTTTTCTTGGTTAAATCAACAAAAATATTATGCTTTATTTCTTGGTGCTTCTTTCTGCCTTCGTGTCTTCGTGGCGAATTTTATCCTCCCACATTTCGCTAAAGGTTTTTGGGCTAAAGTCTAGGTTTGCCCTGTTGGCAGTCCAGCCTTTGAATATTTTATTCACCACCCAGTTTTTCATGCTGCCATTGCCTAGGTTCATCATGTCCCTGTTTAGGCTGGCTGTTTTCCAAACCTTCCAGGCTATTTTTTCAGCAAGGGTTGAAGTGCCGGCTTCTACGGCCTCGTGCCTATTTTCCAGCAGCAATTCGTGCAGGTTTATGCGTACCGGGCATACTTCGGTGCAGTTGCCACAAAGGGAAGAGGCGTTGCTCAAATGTTTGTACTCTGCCATGCCGCTTAGGTGTGGAGTAATCACTGAGCCAATAGGCCCGCTATAAGTAGTGCCGTAGCTATGCCCGCCAATGTTTTTATATACAGGGCAGGCATTTAAACAAGCCCCACAACGTATGCAGTACAATGCTTCCCTTGTCTTGGGGTTTGATAGTAGGTTAGTACGTCCATTGTCTAGCAGTATCACTATCATTTCTTCTGGCCCGTCATTTTCATTGGGCTGCTTAGGCCCCGTTACAATGGTATTGTAAACCGTTACCTGCTGCCCTGTGCCAAAGGTTGACAATAGTGGCCAGAACAAAGCCAAGTCTGTCATGGATGGTATTACCTTTTCTATTCCAACCACCACAATATGCGTTTTGGGGAAAGCACAACTTAGCCTTGCATTGCCTTCATTTTCGGTAATGGCCACGCCCCCAATGTCCGACACGATAAAGTTTGCCCCTGTTACCCCCACTTCTGCCTGTACATATTTCCCCCTAAGGTTTTGCCGGGCTACAAGCGTCAGTTCTGTTGGGTTAAGCCCCTTGGGCGTGCCTAGCTTTTCGGCAAATAATTTTGCCACATCCTCTTTGTTTTTGTGCATGGCAGGGGTAACAATATGGTAAGGCGGCTCGCCATCTAACTGTTGTATATATTCACCCAAATCGGTTTCCACGCTTTCAATGCCTTGTGTTTCCAAGTAATGGTTCAGGTGAATTTCTTCTGTAACCATGCTCTTGCTCTTCACTACAGACTTGCAATTTTTCTCTTTGCAAATAGCGCCTATAAATTCAAGTGCCTCGGCAGAATCCGTTGCCCACAACACTTTTGCACCTCTTGCCGTAATTTGTTTTTCAAACTGCTCAAGGTTTGTATCTAAGTTTTCTATGGCACGCCATTTCAGGTTTTTGGCTTGCTCCCTTGCCTTCATCACATCGGAAAACTGTGCTTTGCCCAAAGGAACAGCCGCATTGTACTTGCCAATGTTGAAATTGATTTTCCTTCGATGCTCCTTATTGGGTGCTTTAATGATGCTTTTCGCCAAAAATGTGGCGGCTGTATTTGACATATTTTCCTCCTAAAACTTACTACTTACCACTTATTACTTACGACTAGTTCTTACACCAACTGCTTCACCGCATTCCAAATAACTTTTGGTTTGCCAAGTGTATAATAATGCAATACAGGCACACCAAAAGCTTTTAATTCTTTGCTTTGCTGTATCAGCCATTCTGTACCTACTTGCTCACAGTCAAGGTCTGTTTTGCATTTCATCAGGGCATTGCTTAAATCTGTAGGTATATCCACATGAAAAATACGAGGCAGAACAGACAATTGTTTCTTATTGGTAATCGGCTTCAATCCTGGAATAATCGGCACGGTAATACCAATCTCACGGCATTGTTTTACAAAGTCAAAAAACTTTTGATTGTCAAAAAACATCTGTGTCATCACATAGCCCGCACCCGCATCCACTTTTTCTTTTAAGCGTTGCAGGTCAATCTCTAAATTAGGCGCTTCAAAATGCTTTTCCGGGTAGCCCGCAACGCCTGGGCAAAACTTTGTTTTGCCGCCATTTTTTATGTCCTCGTCTATGTACAGCCCATGGTTCATATTGGTTACCTGTTGCAGCAGATCTATGGCATAATTATGCCCACCCACTTCCGGCTCAAAGCTCGATTCGTTTTTGGCAGCATCCCCACGCAGTACCAGTACATTGTCAATCCCAAGAAAGTCAAGGTCTATCAATGCATCTTCCGTCTCCCTTTTGGTAAAGCCCCCGCAAATAATATGCGGCACCGCATCTATCTGGTAATGGTTCATAATAGCGGCACAAATGCCTACTGTGCCAGGCCGTTTGCGCACTTCCACCTTTTCAAACGTACCATCCACTTTCTTCTTAAACATGGTTTCGCTACGGTGGTAGGTAACATTTATCCAGCTCGGTTTAAATTCCATCAGTGGGTCCAAATGGTCATAAACGCTGGAAATGGTTTTCCCTTTCAATGGCGGCAATACTTCAAAAGAAATCAACGTGCCTTTTGCTTGTTCTATATGGTCTGTTATCTTCATGGTAATTAAATACTATCTGCAAAAATATCTATGTTGCACGAAGTAAAACGAATTAGCTAAAAAAGAAGAATTATTTTGTGGGGAGGGGAGATAGCATAGAAAGAAAAGATGGGGGAATATATCTATTTTTGGAGGGATTGGCGGAAAGGAGTCGCACCTATTTATTAGTGATGTAAATGTTATAAAGATTTATATGCCAGCTGTTTTATTTCATTATACTAGTATTAATAACCTTGCCCTAATACTGAATTCGAAATCAATTCGGTTTGGGAGGCTCGACAAAGTTAATGACCCTACAGAAGGACAATCCGAAGATTTTAAAACGCTAGCTCCCTATATTTTTATATCATGCTGGACTGAAAATGCTGAAGAAAATTTGCCCTTTTGGAATATGTATACTCCCCAAATGAGAGGAGTTAGAATAGAATTGCCTCTCCCAATCTTTAACTCGTATAAAATTGGACAGAATTATAATCTTCTTGTTTCAGAAGAAGAATATGACGATAATATTAACAACTTTTTTATATTTCCCGGAAAAAATGAACCAGACAGAATCGAATACACTGACAATATTGATAAATTAAAACCCAAAATAATAACAGAAAAGGGTTTAAGAATAAGAGATTTGGCTTTACATAAAAGAGGGATATGGGAAATTGAGCAGGAATTCAGATATAGATTAGATATTTTTCCGACTGATCCAAAAGTGCAATCATTAAACTTTTTAGACAAATACGATCATTTAATCGGGATTCAGAACCCTTCGATAGAAGGATACTTAATAAGTATACAGGAAAACAGTTTTAATAATATGAAAATCAGACTGAGTCCCAAAATAATTTCAGGTGACTATGAAATCATTACTGCATTGCTCGACAAATTTAATCCAAATGCAGTGTTGGAGAAAAGCGTATTGACTGGACTTATTCGATAGAAAAACACATACCTTTATCCCCAATTGGTCTTCGCTCCGTTCGTCGCCGTAGTTGTGTCTTCTAACCAACGTACCGCCCCCGCTTTACGCGGCTTGTAGCTTTGTAGGCTTCTTTTTCTTTGTAGCAAATATGGGTATTCTAAAATCCCATAATTTTTGAAAACAATACCAACAATTGGTATCTTCGTTTAATTTTTTTATGGCCAAAAACACTTCGATTCTATTTGGTGAACACTTCGATAATTTTATAAACTATCAAATTAAAAGTGGCCGGTTTTCTTCCGCAAGTGAAGTGATAAGGGCGGCCTTGCGCCAGTTTGAACAAGAAGAAAAACTGAAAACTGAAGTAAATAGCGAGCTTGAAAAAGGAGAAAACGCAGGGTTCGTTAAAAATTTTAACCGTAAAAAGTTTGTAGAAACGCTTCATGCAAAATACACAGGTAAATGACCTAAAATTAGTGTTATGCTTCCGCCTTACAACTTTAAACAAGCTTTAGGAAGCCAACTTAAAACCTAAAACACAAAACTTAAAACAACACACTACTTTTGCCCCAAAACGCAAACATTGAGCATTACCATACATACCCATAATTTAGTTAAAAGCTACAAAGGCCGTACCGTTGTAAACAAGGTTTCCATTGATGTGTCCCAAGGGGAAATCGTAGGCCTACTGGGGCCTAATGGTGCTGGCAAAACCACCAGTTTTTACATGGTGGTGGGGTTGATAAAACCAGACGAAGGCACTGTTTTTCTAGATGAGGTAGATATTACTAGCCTGCCAATGTACAAAAGGGCGCAGATGGGCATTGGCTACCTGCCGCAAGAACCAAGCGTTTTCAGGAAGCTAAGCGTGGAGGATAACATTATGGCCGTGCTGGAAATGACAAAACTGAATAAAGCAGAACGCAACGCAAAGTTAGAAACCCTGCTTACCGAGTTTAACCTGCACCATGTGCGCAAAAACAATGGCGACAGCCTTAGTGGGGGCGAAAGGAGGCGTACCGAAATAGCCCGTGCTCTCTCGGTTGATCCAAAGTTTATTTTGCTGGACGAACCCTTTGCTGGGGTTGACCCGATTGCGGTTGAGGATATACAAGCAGTAGTAGCCAAATTGAAATACAAGAACATCGGCATATTGATTACTGACCACAATGTGAATGAAACATTGTCTATTTGCGACAGGGCATACCTATTGATAGAAGGCAAAATATTCAAGCATGGCACTGCGGAAGAACTAGCCGACGATGAGCATGTGCGCAGGATGTACCTAGGTACCAACTTTGTGCTAAAACGCAAAGACTGGATCATTGACATGGTGCGTGAACACGCCGAGCAAGAAAAGGAAAAGGCAGTAGAAAATACTGAAACCCAATAATTAATGCCCCTTTTATTTGCCGCTTGTAACAACAGGCAGTATCTAAAACTTTATGCCTCCAAAATAAACGGGGTGCATAAAAGTCTCCCTACAAGCAACTGATGTTTAACTTGAAACAACCAATTAATATTAAAAATTAGTGCTATGCGTGCATTGGTGGCTAATTGGTTGTATAGGAGTCTTCGCTTGGGCTGCCTGTATTGATTTGTCCAAAAACAGAGCCTAATTCAAAAAAAGCTTATCTTTGTACTAGAAATGCACTTGATAAAAACTACTTACAAAACTAGTGTCTTGGCATCCTAATCGTAGTTCTTTTTTTACTAATATTAAGATAGTTGTAGTCTCATAATTTGCACTTGTATTTATAGCTGTAAAATATGCAAAAACCACGCACAAAATGAGCATAAATTACGCACAAATCAAGCACAAAATAAGCAGAAAATAAGCAGAAAATAAGCATAAATCACGCACAAAAATTTGATGTTATTGTTGATAATCAATGACTTAGAAGGGTGGTAACGATTTTTGAAAAAAAGAAACAGCGTAAAAGCTCCACAAAAATGGCAAAACTGAAACTATTTTAATATAACACTACGGGATATTGATATTATTAAAAATATGCAAATATTGTCTTCTTGCCTTGTTCCTGTTACTCTTTTCTTTGGGTAAATTGTCCCGGTCTTTCGGGAGGGGTGAGGCTGGGCTCGGTTGATTTTTCGATAAAAAAGCGAAAAACTTTATGCCCCAAAAATAAACGGTGTATCTTAAAAATTATTATCATTGCAAACAACCTTAAAATAAGGCCTGAACAAACAAAAACTGCTTTAAGAAAGCTAAATAAAAAGAAAACAATTAACAAATATGCGCATTTTAACAACTCTTATTACAACCCTTGTAATTTTATCGTGCTTGTATAGCTGCCAAAAAGCTACTAGTTTTGAACCCCCTCGAGCATCTACGCCTTCTACTGGGGGAACGGGTACTACGCCCACCTCTACAAAAGCTGGTTTTAGCATTACTTGCGGTGGTATTGTTTTAAAAGGCACTTATACTGCTGCCAAAGCTGTTGACACATCCAATTATCTTGTAGTACCACTAAATATAGATACCGTGGGTACATATACTATTAGTACTGGGGCTGTAAACGGGGTAAGTTTTTCCGCAACAGGCACGTTTGCCACAAAGGGTGCAACGACCATAACTTTGTTAGCAAGTGGTACCCCTGCCGATGGCGGCACTTATAACTATACCATAGGAGGCACATCCGGTACTTGCAGTCAATCTATTACTTTTTTGCCTGCTGCAGGCTCGGCTGCTTATACATTCGATTGCACAAAAACAGTAGCCAATGGCACTTATACACAAGGCGTGGCTTTGTCTGCTTCCAACACCATCAGTGTTTCGGTAAATGTTACTGCATTGGGCACCTACAAAATATATACGTCCACTACAAACGGGGTCAGTTTTACCGCTACTGGTTCATTTACTGTTTTAGGGGTGCAAACTGTAACGCTTGCAGGTGCTGGCACGCCAACTGCCGCAGGAGCTAATACTTATGCCGTATCTGCCAATGGCACTAACTGTATCGTTGCTATCACCACGGCAGCACCGCCACCAGCAACTTTCACTTTTGATGGGTCGCCTAATACTTGTACGCTTGCAGCCAAAAGCGGCACGTTTGTCATTAACACTGCACTTACCAGCAGCAGCACAGTATCGGTGCAAGTAAGCGTAGCAACTACTGGGGCTTATTCTATACAAACACAAACTGTGGGTGGCTTTAGCTTTTCAGGCACTGGCACGTTCACCAGCACTGGTAAACAGAATGTAATTTTAATAGGCGCTGGAATGCCGAGCGCAGCAGGCACTTTTACCTTTACGCCAACTAGTACAACTGGTATTGCTGGATGTTCTTTTGATGTAGTGGTTGCCGCTGCGCCAACTGGCGTATTCTCCTGTAGTATTGACGGTATTGCAACAAATTTTGGCTACAATGCGTCTGCTACATCTGCTACAACTGGTAACACTAAAGTATTGGAATTAGATGGAGCTGCAAGCTCAACATCTAGTGGCGGAACCCTCAACCTCTCCATTACAAAAATTGATGGAGTTGCTGTAACTACTGGCAGCTACGATCAAAATGGTATATTCTCAGGCAAATATGCTGTTACAGGAGCTTATACGGATGGAAATGCCACCACTTGGGGGCCAACTACCTCTACAACCTCCACAACTCAGCTCCCTATGCTTATTACCATCACCAGTATCACAGCTACTAGGGTAAAAGGTACATTTAGTTGTACTTTGGGCGACACATTTGGCACAAGTGGCAAAACAAAACAGCTTACTTCTGGTGTGTTCGATTTACCTATCCAATAATTTTTAAAAAAATATTTCAAAGCCTTGCAGCAATGCAGGGCTTTGTGGTTTAAATGATGAAAAGCTATATTTTATTATTAAGCCTGTTTGTATTACCAATCGTAAATGCAAATGCCCAGATGAAGGCATTTGACAGCCTAACTTCTAAAGTAATGTTTAGGATATGGGAATATGAAAGCAATGATTCTATAAAAGTTTTTTTAAAAAGGTACGTACCATTTATTGCAGAGCCAATTAAGGGCAAATGGAAAGCATACCCACCAAATTATTTTGTGCTTCCTCGTGAAAAAAATATAGTGCATTCGTTGGTTTTTTACACGCACCCATTTATAGATGTACCATTTAAAGAAGGGCAAATTGATTTTTTAACAAGGGAGACAGATTCAGGTAAAGTATGGGTTAGGGATATTCATCTTTGGTTTAAATATGCGGATTTGAGTGCCGCACAAAAAGGGTTTGATGTTCTGTGCAGCATGTTTGCCAAAGTTGGCAAGCAAAATAAATTGGAAAAAACAGGAACTAGCCTTACGGCTGTATATGAAAACCCAAGCCCTACCTATTTTCCCAATACGGTATCTTTTATGTTGATGAAAGACGAACTAATCAAAACTGGGTACAAGATTTTTTTTAGGCAAGGCGAAATAGAATGAAAAAAGCTACCAATAAAATATATTGGTAGCTTTTTTCATTGAGTTATTGTAGTTACTATGCGTTGATAATTTGAATAAACTCATCCACAATTAATGAAGCACCGCCTACCAAGCCGCCATCAACATCGGGCTGCCCAAATATTTCTACTGCATTGCTTGCTTTTACGCTGCCGCCATATAATATTGATATGCCAGCGGCCACTGCTGCACCATATTTTGCTGCCAATACCTCGCGGATAGATGCGTGCATTTCTTGTGCTTGTGCACTGCTTGCTGTTTTGCCAGTGCCTATGGCCCAGATAGGCTCGTAAGCAATAACAATTTTTGCAACTTCCTCTGCCGAAAGGTGGAACAAACTTTCTTCTAATTGAGTAGCCACATAGGCATTTTGCGTCTCTGCTTCCCTTATTGCCAAAGGCTCGCCGCAGCAAAAAATAGGGGTAATATTGTATGCGAGGGCAATATTTACTTTTTCAGCTAAAAAAGCATTGCTTTCTGCAAAATATTCTCTGCGTTCGGAGTGGCCAAGCACTACATAGCTAATACCGATAGACCGCAATATTTCCACAGAAATCTCGCCCGTATAGGCACCAGATTTTTTGCTGTAGCAGTTTTGGGCTGCTGCCTGCAAATAGGGGTTGCCACTTAGTTTTTCCTTAGCCAGCATCAGGTAAGGGGCAGGTACGGCAAACACGGCAATTTTATTTTCATTTACGGTTAATGGGGCTGCTGCAAAAGCATCTAAAAGGCTGTTTGCCTGTTCTAAAGTGCCATTCATTTTCCAGTTGGCAGCTACAATTTGTTTACGCATGGGTTTGTTTTATTTAGAAATTAAGAATTATTTGCAACAAAGGCAGGAAAACACTAAGAAGCACAAAGAAAAGAAGTTTAAAGGGGATTGAATACAATACAGGAGCTTCTTTTTCTTTTCTTCTCTTCTCTTTATTTCCTTAGTGCCACTTTGAGTCTTTGAACCTTTGTGGCTAAATTATCTTGATAATAGTAATAAATTATTCGCCTATTTCATCAAAGATATATTTCAGCACTTCAATTTCAGTATCCCCCAATGCCTGGTGCTTCATTTTTTTCCAGTTGGCAATATCGATAAGGGCTTTTTCAAACAGGTATTTGTCTTTTACGCCCCAGCTAAAATGGTTGATGAATTTGGGTACCAACCCAGCCTCAAACACATTGCAGCAAACACCTATTACTGAACCCGTGTTGATGCAGCTATTGATGGCAGACCTGCTGTAATCGCCCATGAGCAAGCCACATTTTTGCCCTGCCTCTATATATCCGTTTGCTGCAAAGTTCCAAATATGTACTTCGCCGCCTGTATTTTTAATATTGCTGTTGCTGCTGCCTGCCCCGAAATTGCACCATTCACCTATTACGCTGTCGCCTAGGTAGCCATCATGTGCCTTGTTGCTATTGCCTTGCATCACCACGTTTTTTATCTCGCCACCCCCTACGCAGTTGGGGCCAAGGGTAGTAGCCCCATATATTTTGCTGCCCATTTTTAATAGCGAATTTTCCCCTAATACAAAAGGGCCACGGATAAGGCAGCCTTCCATTAGGGAGGCATTTTTGCCAATATAAATGGGCCCAGAACTGGCATTCAGTGTGCAGCATTCCATTGTTACCCCTTCTTCCAGAAAAACTTGGTCTGGGTTGATTACTTGGTTTGAAAGCGGTAAAGGCTGGGAGGTGCGGTTAGTAGTAAGCAAAGCAAAATCTGCCCGTATAAAACCATCGTTCCATTGAAAAATCTGGTGGGCGTGTTCTAAGCGCTTTACCTGCACTTGTTTGGTTTTGACAGCAAACCAGTGTAAAGTATTGTTAATGTCAAAAACGTTTGCTGGTTGGTTGCTTTTGCCAGCTACCAGCCCTTTTTCATCTACTATGGCTTCATTAAGCTGTAAGTTTTGAATGTCTAGCAACAATTCGTCTGTTATCTGCACGGTACTGTCTATCCAAATGTGTTCTTCTAGCGGTATTGTTTCATACAGTGGCATCAGGTAGTTTTCTGTATGGATATATACTTTTTGCCCAGTAACCAATTTCCATCTTTCTTGTATGGTCAATACACCCATCCGCAGGCCTGCAATTGCTTTTGTAGCAGCAAGGGGGAAGAATTGCTTGCGGTCTTTATTGTCGAACAATACGATGGGCATATATTATTTTTTACTTTTTCTTAGTGCTACTTTGAGCCTTCGTGTTAATTTACAATTTTGCCAGCAAAATGGCATATTTCACTGTCCTTAGCCTATTGCGCCAAAAGCTCATGTCTGTAATCAAATCGCTGCGATCTACCTGTTGCCAATCAATAGGTTTAGGGTACTTTTTATCAATGGCCTGCAAATGTTCTATTGCCACTAGGCCAAAAGCATGTATGCAGGCCATCCGCCTTATGGTGTTCTTTTTAAATTTTGTCGGGGCATTGCAAGTCATGATGTCCTGGTTCAGCTGGCGACAGGCATTCAGGAAAATTTCCTTGGCCTGTGCCATGGATGCTGCTTTTCTTATATAGGTATAACCGCCATCGAGTATGTCTTTTCTTGCATCAAAAGCATCGTTTACCAACTGGCCAACCAGCCCACTTTGATAGATAAACTGCTTTTCTTTCTCTGTCCAGCCCTCGTCCATGATACTTGCCCAAAGCAAAGAACTATTGCCACATTTTTCCTCTGAAATGTGCAGTACTTCCTCCAGCGTAATCGTACTTTCCAGTTGCTTTGCCGATACCACTTGCCAGTCTATTGCTAGTTTTAAACTGTTTTTGTAAAACGGTGTTGGGGTAAATATTGCTTTCAAGGCATCGTCCATTGCCATGAAAACCTCCATCTTTGGTGTCCTTTCGGCCACGGGCAGTTTTTTCTCGAAAATTTCCTGCAATTTCTGTTTGCCCCATCTTTCTTCATCAATAAAATCGTCGTACAAAGTAGCCCAAACGCTTATAAACGCAAGGCGTTTGGTTTCAAGCAGGGTAAGTTTCCGGTTTTTGATGGTTAAATAGTTTTCGCAGTTGACCACATGGTTGAACAGAGGGTAGTAGAACTTTATTTTTTGTGCTTCCCTTTTATTGGGGTGGTAATTGAATGCAGTACATGCGGCATCTACTTTTGGCAGTAAAAAAGATTTTATAAAGGAAAGCTGGCGGTAAATGCGGAAGCAGTACCCTAGCGAATAATACAATAACTGCAAGTAGTTCATTGCCGCAAAATAAAGAAAAATGCTTACCCAGTAAGCACCTTATAAAACAAGGCGTATAATTACTTTAGGGGTACTAGGCTTTTATAATGGGGTTTCGACCATTTTGAAGTTTGGCAACCATTAGCGATTTCTTTTTTTCGCTTAAAACTATGGGCGTATCTGCCTATATGGTAAATAAATGCCTAGTAGCAGCAAACCCAAAAATTCAATATAAATTGCATCCATGTTTACAGGAATTATAGAATGCATCGGCATTGTGGAAGCTATTGAAAACAAAGGCTCGAATGTTACTTTTTGGGTATCGTCGCCTATAGCTGCAGAATTGAAAATAGACCAAAGCGTTAGCCATAGTGGCGTATGCCTTACAGTAGAAGCTATAAAAGATGGGCTGCACGAAGTAACGGCTATTGACGAAACCTTAAAGAAAACCAACCTTGGCAGCTGGGCAATTGGCACACTGGTAAACCTAGAAAGGTGCATGCAAATGAATGGCCGCTTGGATGGGCATATTGTGCAAGGCCATGTGGATGCAACTGCAACTTGTATTAAAAAACTGGTGTTGGAAGGTAGTTGGGAATATACGTTTCAATTCCCCCGGTCGTTTGCCCATTTAGTTATAGAAAAGGGTTCTGTTTCTGTAAATGGCACTAGCCTTACTTGTTTTAATGTAACGGATACTACGTTTACCGTGGCCATTATCCCCTACACTTTCCAGCATACCAATATGAAGGAATTAGAAGCTGGGCATTTGGTAAATATTGAATTTGATATTATTGGTAAATATATCAGCCGCATGGCCAGCTTGAAGAAAGGAGAGTTGTAATAATTTATTGCCACAAAGGCACTAAAACTCAAAGTGGCACTAAGAAAAAGAGAAAGGAGAAAAAATTTCATACTTTGAATTTTCCTCCCCCCTTAAAACTTTGTGCCTCTTTTTGTCTTAGTGCCTTTGTGGCAAATTGCCTAAATTGGAATTGTTATTTGCCTTTGTCGAAAATCTTATCTACTGCGCCAGACAACATTGGGAATTTCTTTTTTACAAAAGTTGCAATAGTAGCAACTGCTTTAGTAGCTTGCTCGGGTGTAAGCCCTGCTTCTGCAACCAATTTGTCTATTAATTCATTCATCTTTTTTCTGTTAATTCTTTTTAATTCAAAATTTAAAACTTAAAATTCAAAATAACTTGTCTTAAGCTACTTTCAACAAGCTCAACTTGCTCTTGTTGAACTTGCCTTCTGCATAGTCTAAACTAATATGCAACTTGTTTTCACCAGTACCTGGCAATTCAAACATGGCATCGGTAAGTATGCCTTCGCATATACTACGCAAGCCCCTTGCGCCTAATTTGTATTCCAAGGCTTTTTCTACCATGAAATGATACACTTCTTCATCAAAAGTCAAGGCAATGCCCTCAAAATCGAACAAGCGTTGGTATTGTTTTATCAAGGAATTTTTAGGCTCTGTTAAAATAGTACGCAAAGTGGCTGCATCCAATGGGTTTAGGTAAGTAACAATAGGCAAACGACCGAGCAATTCAGGTATCAGCCCAAACTTTTTAAGGTCTTGCGCATTGATAAACTGTAGCAGGTTTTTTTTCTGGTACTCTTGGGTTTCTTTGTTTACATTAAAACCAATTGCATTTGTGTTTACCCTGCGGGCTATTACTTTGTCTATGCCGTCGAAAGCACCGCCGCAAATGAATAGGATGTTCTTGGTATCTAGTTTTATCATTTTTTGCTCGGGGTGCTTGCGACCACCTTGAGGGGGTACAAGTACTTCTGTACCTTCTAGCATCTTTAACAGCCCTTGCTGCACGCCTTCGCCGCTTACATCACGGGTAATGGATGGGTTGTCGCCTTTGCGGGCAATTTTGTCAATTTCATCCACATACACAATGCCACGCTCTGCAGCTGCTACGTCATAATTGCAGTTTTGCAACAAACGGGTCAGCATACTTTCCACATCTTCGCCTACATAGCCAGCTTCAGTAAACACTGTGGCATCTACTATAGCAAAAGGCACGTTTAGCAAGCGTGCAATACTTTTGGCAAGCAAGGTTTTGCCTGTGCCTGTTTCGCCCACCATCACAATGTTGCTTTTTTCAATTTCTACATCGTCTGCCTGTGGCTTTTGGTTGATGCGTTTAAAGTGGTTGTAAACCGCCACTGTTATTACTTTCTTGGCATCGTCTTGCCCAATGATGTATTCATCAAGGAATTTCTTTATCTCGAAAGGCTTGCGGATGTTCAATTTAAAATTGCTTGGCAAATTGGCAGTTGCTGCTGCTGGTGGTTCTTGCTTCAATCCAAGTTCCTGTGTGATGATGTCCTGTGCGTGCTCCACGCAATTTTCGCAGATATGTCCCTCCTGCCCCGCAATCAGGATTTTTACTTCATCCCGGCCACGGCCGCAAAATGAACAATGCAAATGAGTTTGTTTGGGCATTTTTTTTAATAATTTTTTTTAAAAAGATAAAAATCTTAATTTTTAATTAAGGATAATCATTGGCTGTAAGACAAAAATACACGCTACATTTTAATATAGCGTGTATTTTGTTGGTAAGATGCATATTTCAGCCCTTACAATTTGTCTACTATGCCATCTACTATGCCGTAGGCAACTGCCTCGGTGGCGTTCATCCAATAGTCCCTGTCAAAGTCCTGCATTACCTGCTCCACGGTTTTTCCACAGTTATCGGCCAATATTTTTGCGCCTAGTTCCTTGGTTTTCCGTATTTGCTCGGCATGTATTTCTATGTCTGCGCTGGTAGCCTGGAAATGGCCGCCAATGCTTGGTTGGTGTATCATTACCTCGCCATGAGGGTATATAAAACGCTTGCCTTTTGTGCCAACACTTAGCAAAATAGAACCCATGCTTGCTGCCAACCCCATGCAAATGGTGCTTACTGGGCTTGAAATAAGCTGCATCGTATCATACATTACCATGCCGCTAGTTACCACGCCGCCCGGGCTGTTGATATACAATTTTATTTCTTCCCCTGGCTTGTCGGCTTCCAGCAATAATAGCTTAGAAACCACTTCCCTTGCGCTTTTGTCGTCCACCACGCCCCATAGGTAAATTGCCCTTTTTTCAAAGAACATTTTTTCCATTTTCTTCATCACGCCCGGCCCAATGGGTTCTGGCTTGTTGTCGTTTTTTTCTTCTTCCTCGTCATCCATCAAAAATGGATTTTTATATATCGATTGTATCATTAATAATTGATAATTGATAATTAATAATTGGCAATTCTAACTACATAAGTTTTAAAACCCTTGCAGATACAATTCCTTTGATTTTTTTAATTCAAAATTTAAAACTTAAAATTCAAAATTATTTCAAAGCAGCCGCTTTTCTTGGGTTGATGAACAATACTTCATCTACAAAGCCATATTCCTTGGCTTCGGCAGAGGTGAGCCAGTAGTCACGGTCGCTATCTTTTGCTATTTCATCTACCGTTTTGCCAGTATGCAATGCGGTAATCTCGTACAACTCGTACTTCAATTTTTTTATTTCCCTTGCGGTAATTTCAATGTCGGTTGCTTGGCCACCAATGCCGCCACTTGGCTGGTGCATCATTATGCGGCTATGTTTCAAGGCAGTACGCTTGCCTTTTACGCCAGCACAAAGTAACACTTGTCCCATACTTGCAGCTATGCCAGTGCAAATAGTACTAACATCTGGGCTTATAAACTGCATGGTATCATACACCCCTAAACCTGCATAAACGCTTCCACCGGGGCTGTTGATATACATTTGTATATCACGTGTGCGGTCAACGCTTTCCATGAATAACAACTGAGCAGTAATAATATTTCCCACATAGTCGTTGATGCCTTCTCCCAAGAAAATAATCCTGTCCATCATCAAGCGGCTGAATACGTCCATCTGGGCAATATTCATCGGCCGTTCTTCTATAATGTATGGGGTGAGGCTGGTGGGGTTAAAGTGGCTTTGGTAGTTGTGCAAGGTAGCACTGCTGATGCCCTTGTGTTTTACAGCGTACTGCTGAAATTCTTTTCCAATATTCATTTGCTATTTTTTATGCGTTCGATTTATATATCCTTTCTAGGATACGGCAATTCTTTTCAAAATCTGTGCAAATAAATATATGCGACAAAAAGTCATAAGTGGTAAGTGGTAAGTCGTAAGTGGCAAGTAATAGGAAGTAAACATCTCTTTTACTTACCACTTACGACTTACCACTTATGACTTATGACTTTTTTAAAATTTCGGGCATTTGATAGGCCTATCTGTGTCTGAGTGGTAGGTGTAAACAAGCGATAGCTCTATGCCGCCTTGTTTGCCACTAGCTGTTTTTAAAGAAGAAGTATTTACATCGTAGGTGATGCCCATGCGCACATCGCTAAATTCCAAACCCAAATAAGGTATCAAAGCATCGTGAAAACGTAGCCAGCTACCCACATACAAGCTTGTTGGGCGGTCTTCATCTGGGTTGGCTATCAACTGCACTGCCCCACCTATTACAGTTTCGCTGGCACCGCCTTGGAAGGTTTGAATGCCGCTTACGTGTATGTTAGCAGCAGGCCCCATGGCAAAATAGCCACCTGCATGTACAGTGGCTCTTGGATTGATGGTATATTTTTCGCCCCCAAATTGTTGTGTAGGCTTGTTGATATGGTACACGCTAATCCCGCCATAAAAATTATTTTTTTCGCTAGTGTTGCCGCTAAATAGTACACCGGCATTCATGTCAAAATAATGCGAAGATAGTGAGCTGCCTGAACCGAGAAATTCAGCTGTTGAACCTGAAAATCCTATAGAAGTTAGCTGGTCTCCAAATTTAAGGTCAGAAACATTAATATAAGTGTTGGAATATGTGCCTTGCAAACCTACGCTCAATTGTGAAAAACCATCATCATCCAACCCCTTGTGGTATGCTGTTGATAGGCTAAAATAGCTGGCATTTACAGCACCAGCAGCACTTTTGTCGCTTAAAAAAACTGCGCCTAGCCCCCAATTATCGTTGCTTGGTATGATATGCTCTCCAATATGGAAATCAACAGCACCTGTAGTGGTAATAAAAGCATTGTTGATACTAGGCCATTGGTTCCTGTAATTGCCCGTTAGCCGTACGGAGCCGTCAAATTTACCCGTCAAGGCTGGGTTCAATGTCATGGGCGATGAAAAGAATTGCGAGTAATGCGGATCCTGAGCATTTCCCAGTGCACAAATAGCCAGGAAACATATAACGGTAAATATTTTTCTCATTTGTATGTATTGACTTCTAAAATAACGGAAATGCTGTATCCAAATAAAAAAAGCTTTGTTTTTAACAGATTTTCCTGCCAATTATGCAAATCTTTTGCCTTTTCACCACATAGGCATATAGATTTTAGCTAGGAAAAGAAAGAAAACATAGTTATTTACCTTATTTCCAACTTTTTTATGCGCTTAAGGAAGCTAAAAACACAAGAACCTTAATATGTTCCCTTTGGTGAATAAAAGTGCTGCTAAGATTGCACTTTGCTGCCAAATGCAAGGTCGCCCGCATCGCCTAAGCCTGGCACTATATAGCCTTTTGCTGTTATTTCATCGTCAATATCGCCACACCAAATAGACAGGTCGTTGCCACACTCGCGTTGCAGGTATTCTATCCCAACGGTGCTGGCAATGGCACAAACTACAAAAATATTCTTTGGGTTGCCTTCTTCTTTTAAGAATTGTATGGTCTTTGCCAAGGAAGCCCCTGTTGCCAGCATAGGGTCGCTAACAATAATAGTCCTGTTGTCCAAGGCGGGGCAACTCATATAGTCCAGGCTTATTTCAAAACTGCCATCATGCTTGTGTTTCCTGTATGCAGAAATAAAAGCATTGTCGGCTTTGTCGAAATAATTCAACATGCCATTGTGCAACGGCAGGCCTGCCCGCAATATAGTAGCCAAAACCGGCTGCTCCTGCAATACTTTGCTGCTATGAATGCCCAATGGGGTTTGGATATCCGTTTCTACAAACTGCAGCAGTTTGCTTATTTCATAAGCAGCAACTTCTCCAATGCGTTCCAAGTTGCGGCGGAAGCGGAGCCTGTAGGCTTGTACATTCACGTCCCTCAATTCTGAAACCCAGTTGCTTACAAGGCTATGCCCTTCACTCAAGTTAATAATCATAATGCGGTTTGTTTGGCAGTCAAATTAAATATAGAATTTGAATAAAACTGATAATTATTGCAATTATAGGTTTTTGTTTATAAATATTAGCTAAAGAAGGGGGAAGGGGGCATAAAAGGTTTTCGCTTTTTTATTAAAAAATCAACCTAGCCCAACCTCACCCACCCGAAAGGCTAAGACAAGTTACCCAAAGGAAAAGGTAACAGGAATAGGGCAAGGAGACAATATTTGCATATTTTTAATAATATCAATATCTCCTAGTATTATATTAAAATAGTTTCAGTTTTACCATTTTTGTGGTGTTTTTACGTTATTTCTTTTTTTCAAAAATCTTTACCGCCCTTGTAAGTCATTGATTATCAACAATAACATCAAATTTTTGTGCGCATTTTGTGCTTATTTCTTGCGTGATTTGTGCTTATTTTTTGCGTATTTTATGCATATTTCGTGCCTGATTTTTGCGTATTTTACAGCCATAAATACAAGGCCAAATTTTGCGACTAAAACTATCTTAATATTAGTAAAAAAAGAACTACGATTGGAATGCTCAAGCACTAGTTTTGTAAGTAGTTTGTATCAAGTGCATTTCTAACACAAAGATAAGGTTTTATAATTAGGGGGGGATCAGGACAAAGCGAAAAAGTTTTATGCACCCAAGGGGAATGAGGGAAATCGCTTTTATAATTTCTTATCCCAGCGGGATATCATTATTATAGCACATAGAATATTGTGAGTTTTCCAAAAACTCCAAAGGGGTGACATTGTCATCAATGTCACCCCTTCGGAGTTTAGCATATGAATATTTGACATCTGTTTCTTTAAAAAACGTCTTCCTTTGGAATTACAAAACCCCCGAAAGATTAAAACTTTCTTAAACCCAGATTTGCAGAAACACTATTTTGCCACAATCAGTCTAGCACTATAACTGGCCGTTGTGGTTTTTATTTGAACAAAATATGTGCCATTTGCAAGCGAATTTGTGGCCAATAAATAGCTCTTCCTTGCCAATCCTGAAAAAGCATCTGCCATTACTTTTTGCCCAGCTACATTAAATACAGTTATGGCAGCTTCGCTAACAGGTTCTTTAAAACGCAAAGTTGTACTGAACGACGCTGGGTTGGGTACAATACTAAGTGCAATAGGTGCTTCAATATTTACAGATGCAATTTTTGAATAGGTATAGCCACCATCAACGTCAATCGATTTTACACGATAGTAATTGATTCCAGCAGCTGGAAATTTGTCTAAGGCCGTATAGCCATTAGTACCTGCTATATTTTTTGCTTTTACAGTGTCCAATTGTTGCCAATTGGTTCCATCAATGCTTTTTTCAACAATGAATTTACTTGTGTTTACTTCGGCTGTAGTTTGCCATTTCAACGATACCCCATCACCCGATTGCAAAGCTGTAAAGGATAAAAATGATAAGGGAAGCAATGTTGCATACAAATCAGATACCCATAGGCCTCTTCCAAAAGTGCCTGCATAAAGTTTCCTGTTGCTATACGAAATATCCAAATGTTTTACTGGCACGTGCGGAAGCCCAGTGTTGTACAATGCCCAGTCTGTCATGCCTGCATCCCTATAAAACACGCCCATGTCTGTTCCTACATAAGCAGTGTCGCTAGCACTTTTGGCAAGCACGATGCAATTTACAGGCAGGTTGGGCAGCGTGCCACTCATATTGACCCAGCTAATACCACCATTGGTGGTTTTAAATACTTTTAAACCAGCATCGTATCCTGAAAAAGTTACCCACACAATATTGGGGTTGGTAGCATTAAATGCTATGTAAGATATAATTGAATTTGAAATTGTGGTATTTGAAATTGTTGTAGCAGGGAGGTTGCTCCAAGTGTTGCCTCCATCATTGGTATAAAACAAAGAATCGCCTGTATTGGTAGCCCATATATAATTTGAATTGGATGGTGCCACAGCAAGCTTGTTTATTGTATATGATGTTAAGTATGGTGAAATAGCCTTCCAGTCATAGCCACCGTTTGTTGTTTTATAAACCCTGCTGTAGCCGGTGTACAATGTGCTTGTTGCTTTTGCGTCCATCGCCACTGGGGTAACCCAAGCCCCTGTTTCCGGTATGTTGGGGTCAACAGGTATGTTGTTGGAAATAGTGTTTTGATAGAAGGGTTTACCCAGCACAAGCGGTTTCGTATAAAAGCTGTCCCTATAAATGACACCTTGCACATAGCCTGTATAGATAATATTTGTGTTTACATTATCAATTATGCACTGTGTGCCATCCCCGCCAGTTATGTTATTCCAAGTGCTGCCATCCCATCCTTTGGTTCCATTGTCTTGCAAGCCACATAGCACCATGTTCGCTCGGTATTGTGCAGCACTGATTTTATACATTTCGCTAATTACCAACCCGTTGCTTAAATCTGTCCAGGTTGCGCCTTTGTCAGTTGTTTTGTAAAGGCCTCCATCATTGCACTCGAAAAAAGTATTGGAGAGCAAGGGGTGGTAAGCAAAAGCATGTTTGTCGGCATGTACTTCAGGAACTTTTGGTGTATTGAAATTGTGGACCCATATATTGTTTAGCTGCCAGGTTAGCCCATTGTCTATCGTATGCCACGTGTTTACACCACCAATCCATTTTTCATTGAAATTTTTTGGATTAATGGTAAAAGCCAAGTCATAGAAACCTTGCCCGTCTGCACCAGACGCATCATAAGTATTGGAAAGGTAGTTTTTAAAAGGCAATGTGCCGTCTAAGTACTGGCTAAATGTGCTGCCCCCGTCCCTAGAACGCCAAATGCCAGCTAAAGCATAGGAAGATGAAGCTACAAGTGCTTCTACCACATTTGATGAATCGGCCGAAACAGCTAAGCTAACCCTACTAGCATCGGTAAAAGTATTTACAACTGACCATGTTTTACCCCCGTTTTTCGACCGGATAATTTTCCATTCCCACGTATTTGTGGTGAAATTAAAATCTTGATAACAAGCATAAGCAGTAGTGCTATCAAGCGGTTTATACGTTATATCGGTAACTTTATTGTACGAATTTTTGGCAGCACTGCGAATCCAACTTGCACCAGCATTATAGCTATTATAAACACCATGGCTTGTAGCAGCCAGTAGCGTATTGTGGTTTTTAGGGTTTATAATAAGCCTGAAAACATAAATAGGATTGTCTTGTGTAGCTGACAAGCCAGTAACCTTCCATGTATTGCCCCCATCGGTAGATTTGTATATGCCAATACCTTTAGTGTCGCTCCCATCGCCATCTCCCGTGGCAACATACAATATATTTGGGTTGGTACTATCTACCACTATTGCGCTTATGCCAATAACAGGCAGTGAGTCGGTGCTGGATGACCATGTAGTACCGCCATCTGTAGTTTTCCAAAGCCCGCCTGCCGGAGCGCCCACCCAAAAAGTGTTGGGCAGCGTGGGATGAAAAGCAATTGCATTTAGCCTTCCTGCCCCTATATATCCTCCTCCGTTGTCCGTGAATGGCCCTTTGCTTGCCCAGTTGCCAGTTGGAGTAACAGTTCCAAAAGGTGTGTTTGTGCCAAAAGCAACTATTTTATTATTAGCAGTTGGATGGCTTGCTGTATATTTTTCACGCTCCATTTGAGTAAGAAACTGCGAGGCAATAGTTCCATTAGGAAGCACCCTGCCTTGGTTTTGCCATTCCCACTGTTTATAACGGTTGTATAATTTTTTGTTCTCTTTTCCTTTGGTGGTAGCGAAATAGGCATCCCCCGCCTGCTTCATTTGCTGGAAAGTAGGGTTTGAGTTCTTAAAGGGTTGCATCCATGGCTGCGCCTTGCTAAAAAAAGGGCTAGAAACAATAGATAATAATAAGAATAGGGTCGTTGCTGGTTTTAATGTTCTCATAAGTGAATAGTTATTATTTTGATGATTGAAAAAAATTATAAGAGGCGTGTTACTGTCTTGTGAGCAATTGTTTGTATTTCCACATAATTTGGGTGTTTGCCTACCCAATAACGCAAGAGTGCCTCGCCCTTGAATTTCTTTGGTGGATTGGCTACGTTGTGCGTTTGTTTAGCCTTGCCTTCATATTTTACAATGCTTGCGCCCTTTACATAAAGGGTATCGCCTTTTTTAAAGGGGCCTTGCGTATTTGCTTCATTATCTTTTATTGAATAAACATTCATTTTAATGGCCCCGTTTTTAAGCCATGCAGAATCAAATCGTAGGGGCTTGTTTGTTTTCAATAAAAAGCTAAACAAATAATTAGTACCAGATGTGGCATTGGCCCTGCCAGGCACCCATGAAGATGCGGTAGCGTTTAACAGTGCAATATTTTTATCTATCACACCATCCTTCAATTGGGCAGTACTGTAAGTATTAGCACAACTGCACATTATAAGTACAACAAAGTGAATTGCAAATATTTTCATATTACTGATTAGTCTTTTATGTTTTCTGTTTGGATGCTTAGCCTGCTTTGTAAATTAAAAATTAAGTCCTATGTACACATTAAGATTCAAGTATTAGCAAAAAGTATTGGAATTGATAAATTTCAGTTGCCCTGTTTTTCTTTAAGAAAACAAGATTAAGAATTTTTTTTCATTCAACCTTCTAAAGTATAAAAATAAATTTGAAAGTGGCATTTTTTTGAGTAGAAGCCAACATGGGGGCTAATTAGGTTTAAGTAATATTTAATGAACTATCTTCCCCTTTCTTTGTTAATTAATATATAATAAATGTTCTTTTTACAGGTGAAAGCTTTAAAAAGTGCCATGGTAAGGCCAAAAGGGCTATATTTCGCCACAATCACTCATTTTTACTTTTTATTACTCGATAATTTCAATTTACTACAATGGCGGTATTAAAAGAGGGGAGCAAAGCCCCTGCATTTAAAGCGGTAGATCAAAACGGGAAAACAATAGCCTTGAAAGATTTTTTAGGCAAAAAAGTTGTCCTTTATTTCTATCCAAAAGACGATACTCCAGGATGCACGGCACAGGCCTGCAACCTGAAGGATAATTATACCGAGCTGATTGCGCAAGGCTTTCAGGTGGTAGGCGTAAGCGTTGACAGCGTGAAGAGCCACAAAAAATTTGAAGAAAAATACGAATTGCCTTTCCCATTGGTGGCAGATGAAGACAAGAAAATTGTTGACTCGTACAACCTATGGGGCGAAAAGAAATTCATGGGCAAAACCTATATGGGTACCACAAGGACTACTTTCCTGATTGATGAATTGGGGAAGATTAAAAAAATCATCGCCAAGCCCGACACCAAAAACCATACTGCTGAGATATTGGCGGCATGGAATGAGGGGTAATGGGTAAGGCATAAGGTCTAAGGGATAAGGCGTGAGCTTTGCCCCTTTTTTTTTGTGAAAAAGGGCAGGGGCAAGCCCGGCCCCCTACTTACCACTTACCACTTACTACTTACTACTTACGACTAATATGTAGTACTATGATTATACCCTTAGTAGTACCATTGATAGGTAGGCAATAGTACTTTGATGAAATATTGGGATTAGCTTTAATTATGGCTTAATCAATGGTTTTAATGGCTTTTTGTAACAGGATATGTATGTAGTTTTATGGTGCAAATTATATTTCTTCATTGTTATAATACTGTTTTATGCTAAAAGCACCCATACCTTCAAACGAGCAACAACGCCTTTGGGAATTATACAATTACGAAATAATGGATACCCCGCCAGAGGAAGAATTTGACGAGATTGTAAAACTTGCCTCGCAAATTTGCAATGTGCCTATATCGCTTATATCGCTGGTAGAAACCAGCCGCCAATGGTTTAAGGCCAAGGTGGGTATAGAAGCATCGGAAACCGCACGGGAAATTTCTTTTTGTGGCCATGCCATTGCTAGCAATGAGGAGATTTTTGAAGTGGGAGATGCCAGCCAGGACTATCGCTTTTTCGACAACCCGTTTGTTACAAATGAACCCAATGTCCGCTTTTATGCAGGTGTTCCTTTGATAAACAAAAACGGCATTAAATTGGGTACGCTTTGCGTTATCAATTCTGTACCGCAGCATTTAACAGACGACCAATCTTTTGCATTGAAGGTTTTGGCTAGGCAGGTAATAAAACTATTGGATTTAAGGCTGAACAACAAAGCATTGACAGCACAGAAAATACGGCTAAAACAACAGGCCGAGATGCAGAACCGAATTATTTCCATTATTGCGCACGATGTACGGAGCCCCGTGGCATCGTTGAAGCAAATTGTAGAATTTAACAACAACAATATACTGTCTGACGTGGAAGCGAAAGAGCTAATGCAGGTTGCCGAAGTGCATTTGGACGGCACGCTAGATTTATTGTCGGACTTGCTGGAGTGGGGAAGGCTGCAAATTAATGCACATAATTGCGAGTATAAGCAGATTGATCTGTACAAAATGATTGAAGAAAAGTTCCAAAGACTGTATGCTGGGTCTTCTATCAAACAAAATAAACTGGTAAATCTGGTTGACAAAGACCTAGTAATATGTACCGACCCCAATGCGCTCCGTTTTATTATCCGTAACCTTTTGAGCAATGCCAACAAATTTACCGAGAAAGGTATTATTACCATTTATGCCCAGCGCGAAAAAGACAAAGTGCTTATATCTATAAGCGACACGGGCGTTGGTATGGATGAAAAAACAAGCAACCGCCTGTTTGATGGTGGCGGCAAGCGTTCTACACTTGGCACCCACAAAGAAAAAGGCAGTGGTCTTGGCCTGTTGTTTACAAAAGATTTTATTGATATGCTTGGCGGCACTATTACCATCAAAAGCACAAAAAGCAAAGGCACAACTTTTTATATAGAGCTAAAAGCGTAGGTTGCTACGCACCAATTTATATAGCCACAAAGGTACTTAGCCACTAAGCAGCATCAAGAAGAAAAAAGAAAGAAAAGTATTACATGCTTTGTATTTGGTGATAAACTTTTCCCACTCAGCAGAGAGTTGCCAACCTTCAAAAGGTTGGCAACTCTATTACAAACTTGCAAAGAAGGCTCAGGAACACAAAAGTTTATAAAGTTTTAAGGGAAGTCAAGAAATAAAATGGCTTCCTTCCTTCTTTTTTCTTAGTGCAACTTTGAGTCTTTGTGCCTTCGTGGCTACTTTTTTACCCGGCTATTATCAAATAATAATTTTTCTTCCCTTTTTGCACCAATATATATTTGCCTTGCAGTAGATCCGCGTTGTTTATCGCCGTTTTTTCTGCCCCTACTTTTATTTTATTAATGGCTATGCCGCCACCTTGCAGCATTTTTTTAGCTTCCCCCTTGCTAGGGAATATGGCTACATCGGCAAGGAAACCAATTAAATCGTACCCATATTCTATCTGTTGCTTTTCTATTTGAACGGTAGGCACGCCTTCCAGCACTTGAAGCAATTGCTCTTCATTCAACGCTTGCAAAATGGCGGCCGTGTCGTTATTAAACAATATCTCGCTTGCTTTCACGGCAAATTCATAATCTTCCCTGCTGTGTACAAACACGGTTAGCTCCTTGGCCAATGTTTTTTGCAAAAGACGTTGGTGTGGAGCTGCTTCATGCTCAGTAATCAATGCCTCAATGGTAGCTTGCGGCAGCAGGGTAAATAGTTTTATCCATTTTGTTGCATCTGTGTCGCTTGCATTCAGCCAAAATTGGTAAAATTGGTAAGGGCTGGTTTTGCTGGCATCTAGCCATATATTGCCTTTCTCGGTTTTGCCAAATTTGCCACCATCGGCCTTGGTTACCAGTGGGCAGGTAAAGGCGAAGGCCTCCCCGCCCGCTTTCCTCCGTACCAGCTCTGTGCCAGTGGTAATATTGCCCCACTGGTCGCTGCCGCCCATTTGCAGCTTACAGTTCTTGTTTTTGTATAGCCAATAAAAATCGTAGCCCTGTATCAGTTGGTAAGTAAACTCCGTGAAGCTAATGCCGCTTTCGCCCTCAATCCTTTTCTTCACGCTGTCTTTGCCCATCATGTAGTTAACGGTAATGTGCTTGCCCACGTCCCTGATAAAGCCTAGGAAATCAATGCCCTTGAACCAGTCGTAGTTATTAACCATCTCGGCAGCATTGGTTTTGCTAGCGTCAAAATCAAGGAAGCGTTCCAGTTGCTTTTTCACGCCCGCTTGGTTGTGCTGTAATATTTCTTCGCTAAGCAGGTTGCGTTCCTCGCTTTTGCCGCTAGGGTCGCCCACCATGCCAGTTGCGCCGCCAACAAGGGCAATGGGCTTATGCCCTGCTTTTTGCAGATGCACCAACAATAATATGGGTACTAAACTACCTATATGCAGGCTGTCAGCTGTTGGGTCAAAGCCAATATACGCGCTGGTCATTTCTTTAGCTAGTTGTTCCTCGGTACCCGGCATTATGTCCTGCACCATCCCCCGCCAACGCAATTCATCTATCAAAGCCATTGTACTAATGTTTGCTGCAAAAGTAACTACTAGGGAATTAGGAATTATGAATTAGGTGGCGCATAAAAGTTTTTCGCTTTTTTAGTGAAAATTCACCTTAGTTCAACGCTGCTCCCATCTGGCCCTACTTATCCAGAAAGGTAGCACCAAATTCTTGCACAGGAGAGGGGTAAGCAGGGGGGAGGGCAAAACGAGAACAGTTGTATGTTTTTTATAATATCCTTTTCGCGGGTTATTTTATTAAAATAGTTTCAGTTTTGCCAATTTTTGGTCTTTTTTGCCGCTCATGCTTTTTTTTTTAAATTCTAGTAATTTTTGTAAACGATTGATTATCAATAATATTAGCGAATTTTTTAGTAGAAAAAACGTATTGATTTATGATAATTTACTATCATTTATTGATTATTTATTGATAACAAACTGATTATAAACTAATCATTTCATGATAATAAAGTGATAATTTTTTGATAAGGAATTATAATACCCTAATTTTTAAAAACTACTATTTTAATATTAGTAAAAAAAGAACTGCGATACTGCTGCCGGGAAACTAGCTTTGTAAATGCTTTGTATCGGGTGCATTTATACATCAAAGATAAGGTTTTTATAAATTAGGGCATGTTTCTGGGCAAATCAAAAAAGGCAGCCCAAGCGAAAAACTTTTTATGCACCCGAATTAGGAATTAAGAATCCTTTTTTTCTTTTTTTCTTAGTGCTTCTTCGAGACTTCGTGGCTTTGTGGCAAAAGAACATCTGAATAGCACACTTTTTTATAGAACCTATCATCCCAGCGTTTATTTTTAGGGCATGGAAAATACACAAAAGCCTTATTTCCCAGCCTTGACTGGCTTGCGGGCTGTTGCTGCCTTCATGGTCTTTTTTTACCATGTACCTATTCCTGACAAATTAATTGGCCGTACTTTGTTTTCATGCTGCAATCAGTTATACATTGGCGTAAGCGTTTTTTTTGTGTTGAGTGGTTTTTTAATATACACGAGATACAATGAAAGCATTGAGAAACGGAAAGGGTGGTTAATGGCATATTTTAAAAACAGGTTTGCACGCATTTACCCCATGTACTTTTTGGTAACCGTAATTACGTTTTTGCTACACAACCAAAGTGGCAATGTAAAAGTTATTTATGAAGGTCATTTTTGGCTCACCCTAATAATGAACCTAACATTGCTGCGTGGATTTTTTACTAATTTCTTATTAACTGGGGTAGTGCAGGGCTGGACTCTGACCGTGGAAGAAACCTTTTACCTGCTTGCTCCAGCAATTATGCTGTTTACCAGAAAAATAAAGCTAGGCTTTCAGGTATTGTTTTTTTATTTTTTAGGGTATTCTCTTTTCCTAACTTTTAAGAATACGGGCAGTTATGGCTTTTTTGCAGCATTCCCATTTGTAGTATATGCTACTTTTTTTGGCAGGTGCCTAGATTTTTATGTAGGTATCCAAATAGCAATTTGGTACAGAAACAGGAAGGCCTTCGCCATTACAAGTAAAAAATACACTTACATGGGCATTGCATCCATTTTCATAACCATCGTACTGCTGGCGATGCTAAAAGGCAATGATGATAGCGATTTTTTGGGCACAAACCGTTTACTAGCCAATAACCTATTGTTGCCCTTTGCCATTGGCGCCATGTTATGGGGTATTTTAACCGAGCAAACTTTTTTTCGCATTATGCTGGAAACCCCTTTTTTTCAATTGGCTGGCAAAAGCTCTTATTGTTTTTACCTTATCCATACAGGTATATTTAGTGAGTTATTGTTTCGATACTGCACGCATAATTATTTTTACAATTTTCCTGTTTTGGTGTTGCTTTCTGTTTTATTGTTTATGTATATTGAAGAGCCATTACATAAAGCTATTAGAAAGTTATGAAACCTGAAAATTTAACAAGGCCAAGGCAGCAACAACTGCATTCTTTTTCTCTCGTTAAAAGGATTAATTTACTTTCGTTTTTATTAACATAAAGCATGAAGCTACAAAAACTGTTTTTTGGGTTAATGGTTTTGCTGTTGCTATGCAATGCATCCTTTGCCCAGTTTAGGAAATACTCCAACGAGTTTTTAAACATTGGTGCTGGAGCCAGGGGCTTAGGCATGGGCGGGGCGCAAATAGCTAGTGTGCAGGACGGCACCAGCGGATACTGGAACCCCGCAGGGCTAGTGTATATAAAAAACAATCCCCAGCTAAGCCTGATGCATGCAGAATATTTTTCAGGGATTGCCAAATACGATTTTGCAAGCCTTGCATTGCCTACCAAAGATGGCAAAAGGGTGCTGGGCATTAGTTTTTTGCGTTTTGGGGTAGATGATATACCCAACACCTTGTATTTGGTGCAGCCAGACGGAAGCATTAATTATAATAATATTACCAGTTTTTCCTCGGCCGACAATGCCGTGCTGCTCAGCTACGCCGAAAAGGTAAAAGACTTCCATGGGTTTAAAATAAATGTTGGCGGCAATGCCAAGATTATTTACCGGAAAGTAGGCACGTTTGCCCAGGCATGGGGCTTTGGCATAGACCTAGGGGTGCAAGCAACCAAGGGCAATTGGCGGCTTGGGGCTGTATTAAGGGATGCTACTACCACGTTCAATGCATGGAGTTTTAGCTTCACAGACAAGGAAAAGGAAGTATTGTACCTGACCAACAACGATATACCCGTAAAAAGCACAGAAAACACGGCACCCCGCCTTGTGGGTGGCGTGGGGTATAATTTTACCATTAACTCAAAATTCCATTTGTTGGCCGAGGCAGACCTAAGTTTTACATTTGATGGCAAACGGAACACGCTGGTAAGCACCAATGCAATAAGCATAGACCCCAATGTGGGCTTGGAAGCCAATTTTAATAGCCACTTGTTTTTAAGGGCTGGCATTTCTAATTTCCAAAGGGCATTGAGCGATGGCGACCTAAACAACCAAAAGAAGGTATGGATATATCAGCCCAGCCTTGGGGCAGGCTTTAAAGTGGGCAATGTAGGTATCGATTATGCGTTTACCAACTTGGCCAACCAGTCGAACCCATTGTACACACATATTTTTTCATTAAAGATTGATTTGGTAAAAAACCATAGATAAAAAAACTATTTTTAGTAGTAATGCCTATGCAGTGATATTTAAAGCAATTGCGATTCTAAATAAATATTTTAAGTAAATACACTACTCAAACAAAACAATGCGTACACTTTTTTTTATATTGTTCATCTTTTTTGCGTTGCGGTCTGTTGCGCAGCCACTAAACAATGAATGGGTCAACTACAACAATACTTACTACAAATTTAAGGTTGGGCAAACTGGGCTTTGCCGTATTTATCCAACTGCCTTGTCGGGCATAAACCTCCAAAATACGCCTGTGGAGCAATTCCAGCTATGGAGGAATGGCAAGCAAGTGCCGCTTTATACTACCATACCTAAAGATACAATGGGTACAAGTGATTACATCGAATTTTGGGCAGAACAAAATGATGGCTTGCCCGATAAATATTTGTATAAAGATACTTCCTACCAGCTAAGCAACCAGCTAAGCCTGCAAACAGACACGGCTGCTTTTTTCCTTACAGTGAATGTGCCAACCGCTGCAAACCCTAACCTTAGGTTTGCAGTTGCCCCAAATGCACTTCCAGAAACCCTGCCTTCACCAGAACCGTACTTTATATATAAGCAGCGGTACAATTTTCAAGAGATGATCAACAGGGGCTATGCGCAAAATGCAGGAGAGTATGTATATTCTTCCTCTTACGACATGGGCGAATTTTGGAGCACGGCAGAAGTACAATTGGGTTCGCCAAAAGCAGTACCTATAGGAAGTTTATTTGCAGCCACTACAGGGCCGACGGCTATATTAAAGGCCGGTTTTGCGGCAAACAGCGAATCTACCCGTAACATACGCCTTGGTTTTGATAACAATAGCAGTGATACCGTAGGGGGGCAAATAAGTGGTCTGTCTGTGGCTGTTTTTACCAATAACAATATCCCGCTTAGTACGTTGAATGCCAGCCCCAAAAATTTCAACATCAATATTGTTACCCAAAACACTTTCGACCGCATTGTTTGCAGCTATATTGAACTGCAATACCCTCGCCTATTCAATTTTGGTGGGCAGCCAACTTTCAAGTTTAGCTTGCCAGCAACCAACCAAGGCTACTATTTGAAAATCTCCAACTTTAAATCAGGCAATAACACCCCAGTTCTCTACGATATTACAAATAACCTTAGGTATCTAGCCAATACGTCAATAGCGGGAATATTGCAATTTGCCTTGCCCGTAAGTGGTGCTGCAACAGATTTTATACTGGTGAGCGAAGATGGAAATGTAAATGCAATTACCTACGTTGCCAACTTTGAGCAGCGGAACTTTATTAATTATGGCTTAGATGCTAACCAAGGCGATTACATGATTATCTCCAATAAAATTTTGGGGCTAAGCAATGGCGGGGCTGTGGATCAATACAGGGCATACCGTAGCAGCCAATACAACGCAAAAGTGTATGATATAGACGAATTGGTAGACCAGTTTGGCTATGGCATAAAAAAATACCCACTAAGCATTAAAAACTTTGTTCGTTACGCAACAGCTGCGTTTAAAAATAAGCCTGCTTATATTTTCTTGATTGGGAAGGGGGTAACTTACGATGAGTACCGAGGCATCCAAAGTACGCCAAACGCCGACAAGCTGAATTTGGTGCCTACTTGGGGCTGGCCAGCTTCTGACGTAATGTTGGTTTCACCAGCCATGGAACCAGAAAGTACCATTGGGGTTGGTCGTTTGTCTGCCATTTCGCAAAGCGAAGTAAATACTTACCTAGCCAAAGTGAAAGAATATGAAGCCCAGGCAGCAGGCCCGCAGACAATAAGCGGCAAGCTATGGATGAAACAGCTAATACATGTGGCTGGAGCAGACGATCCTAGTTTAAACAGCTTGCTAATGGGTTATTTGCAAGGGTATGAAAACATCATTAAAAAACCATTGTTTAGTGGCGTGGTTGCCAACTTTAATAAAACAACCACAGGCCCTGTAACAGCAGTTGCCAATGCACAGCTAAATGCATTGTTCGCAAGTGGCTTTAGCCTGTTGACCTACTTTGGGCATGGGTCATCTACGCTTTTAGATTATGCCAACCTGAACGATCCACTTATTTTTAACAACCAAGGCAAATACCCGGTTTTTTTAACAAACGGATGCAGCATCGGCAATTTCTTTGATTATGACGAATCGCGTTTTAACAACCTTTCTTCCATCACGGAAAAATATGTATTTGCACAGCAAAAAGGGGCTATTGCTTTTATAGGCAATTCTCATTTTGGCCTTACCAATTATTTAGATACGTATTCCTCGGCATTTTATACTTCCTTGGATGGAACTGGGTATAATGCTCCTTTGTGCAAAAACATGATAGCTGGCACTGCCGCCTTGAAAGCAGGGGCTGGCAACCAGTTTGATAATTTTTTTACACGCACCCATGCCGAGGAAACCATACTGGCAGGCGACCCAGTACTGAAAATAAATGCAAGTGGCAAGCCAGATTTTGTGGTGGAGCAGCAAACTGTTGTTACAAGCCCTTCCGTTATCTCGGTAGCTGACAGCCAGTTTGTGGTAAAAGCCTATATCTACAATCTTGGAAAGGCAACTACCGATTCTTTTGTAAATGTATTGATACAACGGAAATACCCAGATGGCAAAATTGTTGAGTTGTTTAATAAAAAAATCCCCAACATCATTTATGAAGATTCTGTAATACTCAATGTGCCAATTCTTGCTTCGAGGGACAAGGGTACAAACCAGATTATTGTAACTATAGACAATAACAATAAAGTTGATGAGATAAGCGAGACGAATAACTCGGTTACAAAATCTTTTTCCATTTTTGACAATGGGGTGCTACCTATATACCCACAAAAATTTGCCATTGTAAACAAACCAAGCATCCAGCTAATTGCTTCAACGGCCAACCCGATTGCGCCCTTGAATACCTATGCAATGGATTTTGATACCACGGAATTGTTCAATTCTCCTTTCAAAGTAACCAAAACCCTTACCAGCATAGGTGGGGCATTGTCATTCGACCCCGGTGTTACTTTTACTGATAGCACTGTTTATTACTGGCGTGTTGCCCAGGTGCCAACAAATGGGGTATATGCTTACAGTTCCAGCAGCTTTGTTTATTTAAAAAGCGCAACAAGTGGTGGTTTCAACCAGTCACATTTGTACCAACACCTAAAATCAAGTACACAAAGGCTATACCTTGATAGCTTTAGCCGCAAGTGGACTTATTTGCCCGACTCAAATAATATTATTATACGCCAGGCCATTTACCCAACTAGTGGAACAGAAGGTTCTGATTTTGCAACCGTAGTTAATGGGTTAATTGGCCCCGAAGGGGCATGTGTGGGCAAGTCCCTGATTTTTAACATTTTCGACCCTGTTACTTTAAAACCTTTTTATAATCAGCCAAACCCATCTCCGGTACAGGCAGGTGCAACTGGGTTGTTTATGGGTAGTGCTTTTTATTGCGGCAATACGGGTACTGAATATAATTTTGAATTCCCGATGACAGATACCACAGGAAGAAGGGCGGCAAGGGATTTTATGGATTGGATACCCCAGGGCTATATTGTTAGTGCACGGCTCAACTATGACGACGGTATCCCTTTTGTGGATACATGGAAATCGGATGCTGCCTATTATGGCACTAACACGCTCTATAGCCATTTAAAGGCAGTTGGCCTTGCTGATGTGGATTCTTTTAACAGGCCAAGGACATTTGTATTTATTTATAAGAAAAACACCCCTTCTTTTGTCCTGAAATCTAAATTTAGCAATGGATTGTACGATGCCATTGCATTGAACCTAAATATTGCATCTATCGATACGCTTGGGTATATAACATCCCCGGTGTTTGGCCCCGTTACTGCTTGGAAGCAGCTACAATGGAGGGGGGCAAGTGCCGATAGCAAACCAGGAGATGCAGTGAATGTAACTGTGCTGGGGGTAGATGGCTCAGGCAATCAAACGCCTCTTTTATCGTTAGGGGTTACGGATCAAGACGTGGATTTGTCTTCGATAGATGCTGTTAAATACCCTAACATACAACTAGCAATGCGCAATGCAGACAGTATTTACCAAACGCCTTACCAGCTAAGGTATTGGCGGTTGTTTGGCAATTTGGTGCCCGAAGGTGGCATGGCACCTAATGTGAAGTTCAGCTTCAACGATACCGTGAATCCTAGCTATGCTTCTACCGATACTTTCCAGCAAGGGCAGTATATAAAAGCAGCCATTGCATTTAAAAACATCAGTGATGCAACTTTCAGGGATAGCATTACCGTGAAAATGGAGATTATTGATAATAGTAATAATACTACGGTAATACCTTTTGGCAAGTTGAAAAAGCTAGCACCGGGCGACACGGCTGTTGTTTTTACTACCATTGATGCAAAAAAATATGTTGGGGCTAATACGTTTATTATAGAGGTAAACCCAGATAATAACCAACCCGAGCAGTACCACGCCAACAATTTTATTTACAAAAGTTTTGTGGTAACGAACGACAATAAAAATCCGGTGCTAGATGTAACCTTTGATGGGCTGCACATACTAAACAACGATATTGTTTCTAGCAAGCCCGCAATACGCATTAAAATGAAGGACGATGCACGGTATTATTTATTGAACGACACGTCGCTTGTAACCGTGCAGCTAATGTATCCTGACAAAACGGTGAAGCAAGTAAAGTTTGATGGCGACACGCTGCGTTTTACGCCTGCCACACCAAGTGCAACAGAAAATGCGGCTATTGTGGACTTTGCGCCTTATCTGGTAAACGATGGCACTTATACATTAATTGTAACAGGAAAAGACAGGAGCGGCAACCCATCAGGCAGCCAACAATACAGGGTATCGTTTCAGGTAACCAACAAGCCGATGATAAGCAATGTGTTTAATTATCCCAATCCGTTTACTACTTCTACTGCCTTTGTGTTTACGCTCACGGGTAGCGAAGTGCCGCAGAATATTAAGATACAAATTCTTACGGTTACCGGAAAAATTGTACGCGAAATAACCCGTGAGGAGCTAGGCAGTTTGCATATAGGCAATAATATTACCTCTTTCAAATGGGATGGCACCGATATGTATGGAGCCAAGCTGGGCAATGGTGTGTACCTGTACCATGTGGTTACCCGATTAAATGGCATTGGGATAGACAAATACGATACAGGCACAGATATGTATTTTAAATCTGGTTATGGAAAGATGTATTTGATGCGGTAACTTTGCACCATGCAAACAGTAGGGATAGGCACAAGGGTGCTGAATTATTTGATTGATACCATTATTATTTTCATCATAAGCGCCTTATGCTTCCATGGCTGGAATGTGTATGTGCAGTTTTATGGCTATCAAGGTTATAATTATGGATGGTTTTTCTTTGGGGGTACTTTTGTTTACTATGCTTTGTTCGAGGGCATTTTTTCCCGTACGCCTGGCAAATGGTTTAGTTATACTAAAGTAGTAAACAAACAAGGCAAAAAGCCGTCTATTATCCATATTTTATTGCGAAGCATCACAAGGCTATTATTAATAGATAGCTTTTTTATCCCTTTTTTAGACAAGCCTTTGCACGACTATTTCAGCAACACAGAAGTAGTGCAGGCGTAAACGCATAAGTCGTAAGTCATAAGTCGTAAGTCATAAGTAAACCTTAGTAATGGATTTCCTTGACTTACGACTTACGACTTACGACTTACGACTTATGAATTATGGCAAAAATTTCAATCAACATAGCAACAGGCAGCTTGCAACAGGCCGAAATGATAGTGGGCATAGACCTTGGTACAACCAACAGTCTTGTGGCCATCATTCATCCTGAAACAAAAAAGCCAGTTGCTTTAAAAGAGCATGGCACCAGTAGTTTAGTACCCAGCATTGTGCATTTTGACCAGTACGGCAATGCAACAGTAGGGGAGGAAGCCAAGCAATACTTGGAAACAGAACCTCAAAACACCATTTTCAGTGCCAAGCGGTTGATGGGCAAAAGCTTTAACGATGTAAAAAACAACGCTGGCTTTTTTACATACAAAGTAATTGACGATAACACAGACAGCTTGGTAAAAGTGCAGGTGGGCGATACTTTTTATTCGCCCATTGAATTGTCTTCTTTTATTTTAAAGGAATTGAAACAGCGGGCGGAACATATTTTAAAAACACCTGTAACCAAAGCCGTTATTACCGTGCCAGCCTATTTTAACGATGCGCAGCGGCAAGCAACAAGGGATGCGGGCAAACTGGCAGGGCTAGATGTGTTGAGGATTGTAAACGAACCCACAGCCGCTAGCCTAGCTTATGGCCTTGGCCTGCAGATGGACGAAGAAAAAACAATTGCAGTTTACGACCTTGGTGGCGGCACTTTCGATGTGTCTATCCTCCGCATTACAGGTGGCATATTTGAAGTGTTAAGTACTAATGGCGATACATATCTTGGCGGTGATGATTTTGACAGGTTGATTATCCAGCATTGGCTACAACAAAACAACCTTTCAGAGGATTTGCTGCACAATAACAAGCAGCTTTCGCAAACTTTCCGCTTGAAAGCAGAAGAAGCCAAGAAGTATTTAAGCAGCAATGATGAATTTAATTCATCTATTACCTCACCACTCACCACTCACCACTCACCGATTGCGCCTTACGCCTTACGCCTTACGACTAAAGACTTCAACGCCCTTATCCAGCCACTCATAGATAAAACCATTGCCAGTTGCAGCAATGCACTAAAAGATGCGGGGGTAAACAAAGCGGAAATAGATACCATTGTAATGGTGGGCGGCAGCACCCGTGTGCCAGCAGTGAAAAATGCAGTAAGTGCTTTTTTTGGCAAGCCTGTAAACGACATGGTAAACCCAGATGAAGTAGTAGCCTTGGGTGCAGCCATACAAGCAGATATTTTGGCGGGCAACAACAAAGATTTTTTATTGCTAGATATTACGCCACTAAGCCTTGGCATAGAAACAATGGGCGGCTTGATGGATGTGTTGATACCCCGAAATTCTAAAATACCTACCAAAGTTGGCCGACAATACACTACACATAAAGATGGGCAGGGCAGTATGCGCATATCTGTTTTTCAAGGGGAACGCGATTTGGTAAAAGACAACCGCCGCCTAGCGGAGTTTAACCTTACTGGCATACCCGGTATGCCAGCAGGTATGCCCAAGGTAGAAGTAAGTTTTTTGATAAATGCCGATGGCATATTGGTGGTTACGGCAAAAGAACTGAGAAGCGGCGTGCAGCAAAGCATAGAAGTGAAGCCACAATATGGCCTTACGGATGGGCAGGTAGAGCAAATGCTGATGGACAGCATTACCCATGCAAAAGACGATATAAAAACCCGTGCATTGGTAGAAGCCCGAACAGAAGGGGAGCAAATATTGGGTGTAACTGAAAAGTTCCTTACAAAAAATTCAAGTTTGATAACCCATGAAGAAATGCTAAACACCGCAGCAGCCATGCAGGCATTGCAACTAGCCCTTACAATGGAGGATAAAAACCTGATACAAGCCAAGACAGAAGAGCTAAACGAAATAACCCGCCCCTTTGCAGAACGGGTGATGGACGCAGCTATCAGTACAGCCATGAAGGGGCAGAAAATTTTGGAATAAATAATGTAAGTTTACAAAAACAAAAATGATGGACGCACTTAGCTTAGATACTTACCTACAATAGGTACCCTTCGGCCCACACCAAATGCTTTTGGGCTAATACGGATGATGGGGCAAAACTGGTTGCGTTTATACTCATTGTTGTTTACCAGCTTAATAGTCCTATCTACAATGGCAGCATCAAAGCCTTGTGCTTTTATTTCGGCTGGCCCTAGCCTGTTTTCAATGTATTGAAACAATATCCTGTCTAGCACTTCATAGTCTGGCAAGTTGTCGCTGTCTTTTTGGTTTGGCCTTAGCTCTGCGCTAGGTGCTTTGGCAATAATATGCGAAGGGATTATTTCTTTTTCCCTGTTAATATACTTAGCCAAGGCATATACTTGCAGTTTATAACAATCCCCCAATACGCCTACGCCACCGGCCATGTCGCCATACAAAGTGCCATAACCAGTAGATAGTTCACTTTTGTTGGACGTATTTAGCAATATATAGCCAAACTTGTTGGCAATAGCCATCAACAGGTTGCCCCTTGTGCGGCTTTGTACATTTTCCTCGGCAAGGCTAAACGGAAGGCCATTGAAAACAGGCTCCAGCGTATGCAGGAACGATTCATACACATCGTTTATGCGTATAATATCGTAGGGGTTGTTTAAGTTTTTGCTCAATGCCACTGCATCATCAACCGAATGGCTTGAAGAATAGGGGGAAGGCATTAAAATAGCCCTTACGTTTTCGCTGCCCAAGGCATCGCAAGCCAAGGCAAGCACCACTGCCGAGTCTATGCCGCCACTGCTTCCTAAAATAGCTTTGGTAAAGCCCATTTTTACAAAATAATCTTTTATGCCAAGTATCAGGGCATCGTATATCTCATGGGTGTTTAAGTTTTCGTCCAATGTGCCATCGTTAATGGCAGGTTCAGGTATGGGGGAATAAGGCTCTAATACAGATGACTTAATAGTGCCATCGTTGTTTAAAATAACACCTTCTACTGCTTCCTTAAAAGCAGGGAACAGTTTGCAGAGGTTGCCATATTTGTCAAAAACAAGGGACGAACCATCAAATACTATTTCGGTTTGGCTACCCACTGCATTGCAGTAAAACATTGGCAATTGGTATTTTGCAACGTTTGCCTTGGCCACTGCTTTCCTTGTTTCATCGTGTGTATAGTCAAAGGGGCTGGCACTAAGGTTTACCATGAAATCTGGGCTTTGGTGCATCAGCAAGTCCATCGGGCAAACACGGTACAGGGGGTTGTTGCCTAGGTTCCAAATATCCTCACATATAGTAATAGCTATTTTTTTGCCTTTAAATTTCACAACGTCCCACTCAAAAGCGGGTTCAAAATAGCGGTATTCATCAAACACATCGTAAGTAGGCAGCAATGTTTTGTGTACTTCTGCCAATATTTTCTGCTCGTAAAGAAAAAATGCCGCATTAAACAATGGCTTGCCCTTTACATTGGGGTTGCGGGCTGGCGAGCCAACCAGCACGCCAATAGTATCGGCGTGCATTTTTATCTCATCAATAGCATCGTAGCATTTGTTGATAAAGTCTGAAAATTCTACAAAATCCCTTGCGGGGTAGCCGCAAACGCTCATCTCGCTAAAAACAATCAGGTCTGCCTTGTCGGCTTTTGCCTTGTTGATAGCAACAATTATTTTTTGAACATTGCTTTCAAAATTGCCTATATGATAATTCTGCTGGGCCAGGTAGATTTTCATGCGGCGAAGGTAAGGAACGGACGGCAGCTGTCATAATCCAAATGATTTTTTCACCACATAGGCACGAATGCCAGGAAAAGTACATTAAGAATGAAGGTCCAGAGCGAGTTTTAACCGATAGCTACAATATCTCCTCCTGCCAATGGCACTTAAGCACGTGGTTTTATATAAAGCTATTTTTACAAATATTGGCCGTTCTACCGTTTGTAATTTTTTTTACTGTAAATAAAAAAGGCAAGCTATCTTTATATTATTTTTAAGAAGCTTATAATTAATTAGGAATAGATGTGAATAACAACTATCTCTAAAATATTAAATTTTTATTTATTCAACTTTAGACAATTAGTTTAAATTCAAACTCAAACACTATTACATATCATGTTTACACTTTTTTCCTAGGATGTAAGAACTTTCAATTTCTTGACGTATTAAAAACAAAATAACTTCCTAAACTATAAAATCAAAAAACTTTAATTAATGAAAAATTTTGTACTTAAGTTTTTAGCTTTGATAGCTTTCTACATTATCACCAGCAACTGTTGTTTTGGCGCCATAACTGCTTCTTTTATTAACCCAGCCAGTGATTATTTACCCGTAAAAAAATCCTTTAGAATTACAGTTAGTGTAGGTTCTACCTACCAAATATCTACTGTTACTTTAACCGTGGGGTCCGTAGTACAAACTTTGGCTTATAATAATAGCACAAATTACTTCGAAGGGGTTGTTTTGCTAAATAATTCTTTTAACGAAGGAGACACTATTCCTTTGCTGGCAACAGCAACAGATTTTTTTGGTAATACTGGAACCACCACCAGAAAAGTTATTTATGATAACCCTCCCCTAATAACCCTCAAAAGCCCACTACCTTACAGCGTACTAACTGCATCTAGGACATCCCTTCCTGTTAAACTAATCTGTAAAGATATTGACAGTTGCTCGGTGAGTATTTTTTTTGGCGGTAGTTTGCTCAATGAATCAACATATTATCGAGGCAGACTTATTTTTAGCGGAAAAGTAAAGGATTCGCTTCTGTTCACTTTTGATTTTTCATCTTTTCCTGATACTTTAAGGAGTGATTTTTATGTGGAAGTACGCGATAAGAAAAATCAAGCGGCATATACATCCAGCAAAATTTATATATTCAGAAGTCCTGCTGTAAGCGAAGTTTATCAAGCAAACCAAGAAATAGCAGACTTTAAATATAATAAAATTCTCACTTATTCCGATAGCTCTTTCATTGGATATATTTATAAAACTAATCTGAATATCGTTGATGCTTTATCTAATACACAAATACAAATACCAATTTCTGGATTTGTTAAACCTACAAACCCTAATCCCGTCCTTACGCCCTATGGGGCAAGTTTTGCAGCCTTTACTGCTGATAGCATTTACCAAACTACATCAAATTCAACTTATGATTGGAATAACGGCACATTGGATTCTTTGCGTACATTTGACTTTAATACTTTTTCTCCTTCCCGAAATTATGCATGTTTCGTTGCGCAAGGTGATTGCAATTTGACTTTACGAAATTTAGCTACCCGGGTAGATACAGTTCTTTCCTTAAATACGTCTGTCGGATATTTTGTTGCTGATGTAGCTGATAATGGAACTATTGTAAGTACGGTAAACTGCAATAACAATATTGGTGTTCCTAAGAATAACATCATTATTTATAAAAATGGCATCATAACGCCTTTAACTAATAATAATGGTATCGATACCATAAATTTCTTACCTGTTACTGATGGAAATTATTCTGTATATATCAAGGCAGTCTTTTCGAATAATGTTTGGACAAGTTATGTTTATATGTCCGATGGGGTAACGGAAACACAGCTAAGCAATTTGGGTACAAGTACTAATTATCCTTCAGCCTACATAACCATATTAAATTATAGTATTAAAAATAAATTTATCACTTACTTGAAATTGGGGGCGTCAGGCCAAATGCAAGTGTGGCTTAGAGATACTTTAGGTGTAAGTAAACAAATCTCTTTTTTTAATAGCAGTAGTTCCATTGTTGCATTAAATGAAAAAGGAGATGTTATATACAATAATTCGCAAAGCTATTATTTAGCAAGGTTAAATGCTACTCCAATTCTTGCACCTAGTTTTAGCTATAATAGTTATACTTACCAGGATAGTACATGGTATTTTTCACTTGGCAGAAGCCTTTTCCGTTTTGCACCTACAGCCCCGCTGCCCGTAAAAATTTCAACCTTTAGTGTAACACAAAATGACAATGCTAACGTTTTAAAATGGTCTACTGCAACCGAGTTAGGGTTTGCCTATTTTGAAATTGAAAAAAGTAAGGATGGTAAAGACTATGTTGGTATTGGTAAGGTAAGCAGCAACAACATTGCAAATGGGAGTAATTATACTTACACAGACATGAATGTGGAGGCTGTCGTAAATTATTACAGGCTTAGGATCGTAGATAAGGATGGTAAGTTTGAATATAGTACTGTACTAAAAGTAGATGGCACTAAATCTGTTTTTAAAATGGCTGTTTACCCTAATCCAGTAGCCGATTATTTAAATATCCATGTTTCGAGTGATAAAATAATGAACAATGCCGTGTTTGAAATTCTTTCTGTAGAAGGGAAAGCCGTTAAGGTAGTGGGTGCTTCTATTCCTGTGGGAACTTATTTAAAGACAATTAATATTGCTAATCTTTCAAAAGGCATTTATTTCATTCGTTGTAGAAGCAATGATATTTCTACTGTTAGTAAGTTTTTCAAGCAATAAATAGCAGGAAGAAACACAATGTTTTGGCTTTGTGTTTCTTCTTGCCTTTGTGGCGAAAAAATAGATTAATAGTCAATCACCTGTTCTTCTATCAAAGAAGGTATTTCGCGCCATTCGTATTGTTGGTTACGTAGCTGTGGTTCAAACCCAGCTTCACTAATAGCATCCTGGATGGTTTTATAAGTAAACCTGTGTGGCGCACCTGCGGCACTTACCACATTTTCTTCCAGCATAATACTACCAAAATCGTTTGCACCGGCATGTAGGCACATTTGTGCTGTTTGTTTGCCCACGGTTAACCAACTTGCTTGTATGTTTTTTACATTCGGCAGCATAATGCGGCTAATGGCAATCATGCGTATATACTCGTCTGGGGTAGTCAGGTTTTGCACACCCCTTATTTTAGTAAGCAATGTGTCCACATCCTGAAATGTCCATGGTATAAAAGCCAGGAAGCCTTTGGCATTTTCAGGCTTTTTGGCTTGTATTTCCCTGATGCGTACTAGGTGTATAAAACGTTCTTCCAAAGTTTCCACATGCCCAAACATCATCGTGGCACTGGTAGTGATATTTAGTTTATGCGCTTGGTGCATTATCTCCAGCCATTCGTCTGCGCCACATTTACCTTTGCTAATCAATCGCCTTACCCTGTCCACCAATATTTCGGCTCCTGCGCCTGGCAAAGAATCCATGCCAGCTTCTTTCAAAGCTTTTAATACTTCTACATGCGTGCTTTTTTCCAGCTTGGTAATATGTGCCACTTCGGGTGGCCCAAGTGTGTGCAATTTGATAGTTGGAAATTCTGCTTTGATTGCACTAAAGGTATCTGTATAGAATTGCAAGCCCAATGCCGGGTGGTGGCCGCCCTGTAGCAGCAATTGGTCGCCGCCCCACTTGATTGTTTCCGATATTTTCTTGCGGTAGGTAGGCATATCTGTAATATATGCCTCTGCATGGCCAGGTATGCGGTAGAAATTGCAGAATTTGCAATTGGCTATGCACACATTGGTGGTGTTCACATTGCGGTCTATCTGCCAAGTTACCTTGCCATGTGGCACTTGTATCTTACGCAGCTCGTCTGCCACAAACATTAACTCGGCCAATGGCGCATTTTCAAACAAAAACAATCCTTCCTCTATACTTAAAAATTCAAAAGCCAGTGCTTTTTTATATAACTCTCCCAATTGCATATTCACCAGTTTTAAATAATAACAAAGGTAGGGAGTGTAAGGTTGTGGTTGTTTTAAGTTTTGTGTTTTAGGGTTTAGGGTTTAGGGTTTAGGGTTTAGGGTTTGTGTGTTGGTAAAATTCGTGCAATTCGCCTTAATTCGTGTTATCTTGTGCCTTTTTGTAGTTTTTTAAATTATATTGCAACTATAAATGTATGGTTATGGAAGAACTATTGATTGAAAAAACAGCAGCCATAAGCAGCCCTTCACTGTTGCGGCAGATTGTGGATGAAGTGGACATGATGGATGCAATACAACAGCACCAGCTACTTTTATCTTTGCGTAAAGATAAAATACTAGCTTCCGTGAAAGCTCTTGACAAAAAATTAGAGGCACTAAATATATCATTAACCGAAAATGAAATTACGGACATGATTAGCCAAGACAGGAGGGGATTTTATGCCAACAAAACTCGTGATTGACACTTCAGTTTACTTTACTTATGCCAAGCACGGCAAATTATACAGGTTAGCCGATGCAGTGCTTACTTATAATCTTGTTGTTTTTGTAGATGATTTGCTAATAGCAGAAGTAGAAAGGAATGCTTATAAAATAACGCAAGACCCTGGTATTGCAAAACAAATAATACAAGAAATAAAGGAATTTACGTTTCATTTTCCTACAACCCCTAAATTCTCCAATAGTCCCGACCCCAAAGACAATTTCCTTTTCGACCTTGCCATACAAACCAACAGCGAAGTAATTGTAACCAAAGAAAAAGCATTGCTTGAATTTAGCGAAAGCCCAATAGCTATCCACGACATAAAATGGTTCAAGGAAAATTACCCCGTGCCATTGTAATTGTTTTAGGTTTCCTGTTTTAAGTTTTGTGTTGATAAAATCCCGCTTGGCTAAGTGTTAGCTCAGCGCATCTAGCCTCAACAGATTAACAGGATTTTTAATCCTTTTTTCCAAATGTTCCCGCAACCAACCCATTTTTAAGCTACAAAAAGCTTAGGCTTGCCGAGAACAACTGAACTAAAACATATTTCAGGGATTAGAAATCCCTTTTATCTATTAAGGCGACATGCCCTGCTGAACGTGCCGCCTAGCACAGTATAAAACATGGTCATGAAAATTTTATATACATATTTAGCAATAGCCGTATCTTAGTATTAAAATAAGGTATGGCAGCAGTTACAATTATATCTAAAGATAAAAAAGCATTAAGAGCAATTAAAGCTGTTGCAACTGCCTTTGATGCCGAGGTAAAGGAGAATAAAGCCGAATCAACAAAATCTTCATTCTATTTTGTAAACGGCATAAAAATTACAAAAGCTATTCATCATCAAACCGTAGGGCAAATGGCAGGTGCTTTAACAGGCATTAATCTAGAGGCCGAGGAGCTAAGACATATTGCATGGAATCAAAACAAATAGTTCTTGATGAAGATGTTTTTATTGAGTTATTGGACAATACTAAGCATAGGCATTCTTTGGTATTGGCTAGCTTAATAAACTTAGAAGAACAGCAAATTTAATTGCTACTATCTGTGGTATCGAAAATGGAATTAGTACAAGGCACAAAAATAAAGCAGAAGTTGAAAAAATAATACGCCAAATCCACAATTTTGCTAGTGTTGAGCTATCTTCTTCAATTGGGGAGGTAGCTTTTAGATTGATAACCCAATATTCAAAAAGTCATTCTTTAAAAATACCTGATGCTATTATTGCGGCTAGCTGTTTATTAATGGATATTCCATTATTTACATTTAATCATGAAGACTATAAGTTTATAAAGGGTCTTCAATTGTATATACCTTAAAGTGATAATTATATTTACAAGGATGTTTGGGAATAAGGGCAAATTACTCACTGCCTCAATGCCTATTGCCTCCTCAGTGTAAACGCATCAAAATTCATTTTGCTCGAAACTTCGAGTTGACACCAGTCCTGGCATAAGCCACCTTATTTTATCCGGTCAGCCGCAGGCTGATTGAAAAAAATGCGCAGCGTATTTTTTTTAAAGGATAAAATAGAGTGGCGGTGCCAAAGCTACCCTCGCCTTTGGAGAGGGGCTGGGGGTGAGGTTGAAGCCCGCCGGCTATGAGGCAAAAGGGCTGAAAAGAGGCATTTTTGAATAAAATAGGCAATTAGGCGCAGATTAAATTTTGATGCGTTTGCCCTGATTGCCTCCTTGCCTCTGCTACAATTCCAAGCTAAGCGTTGTATAATAAAACCCACCTACCGAAGCACCGCCTATATATGTGTAGTAATATTTGTTCAACGCATTGTTTGCACCTATTTTAATGTTTGCTTTGTCGTGCAACAAACGGTAGTTTACCTGTGCATCAATGGTAGAATAGCTGGCTACAGTGCCAGTGGCAAGAGATGATTGCCAAAGGTAACTTGCTTGCTGCCTGAAACTAACAGAAAAGCCGATGTACTTATATACATTAGGGTTGCTTACCGATAGGTTGTACATCCATTCGGGCGAATTAAAGCCATCTTCCAACCCGTCCTCATTGTCCTTCTTGGCCAGCTTAGTAAGGGTATAATTACCTGCTACCAAATATTTCTTCGGCAGTTGGTATGCAATGCCAAAAGTTCCACCATAGTTATAGCTTACCGTTTTAGAATTGGTCCACAAGCGGTATTTGTCTTGCTGGCCTTTGTTATACAGGTAAAAAGGTATGCTGTCTAGCTTGCTTGTCTTTGGCACATTGGCATCTATTTGTGCCATTAAGTGTTTATAGATATTGTAGTAGAAATCTATATCCAAACTAAGTTTATCATCCAACAATTTTGTCCTATACCCCATTTCTAGGCTGCTTACCTGTTCGGGGCGAAGGTAAGTATAGGTGTTTTTTTGAAGCAAGCCTTGGTTTTTATGTATAGCTGTTGGCGTATCCACCCCATTGTTAAGGTCTTTCAGCGTGGCTGCCTGAAAACTGCTGATAGATGCATTGGTATAACTATTTTCAAATATGCCATGCGACATTATTGGCAAGCCGCCAACCCGTTTTACGCCACCGCTATTGATATTGGAGAAAGCCTCGAATATGCTGGGGAAGCGGTAGCCATTTTGCACGGCTATCCTGAAATTGTGGTGCGCAGTGGGCGAATAATTCAATGCCAAGCGTGGGTTGAACGTAGCAGCAAAATATTGGTTTTTATCCACCCTCAATACTAGGTTCAATTTTAATTTATTTTTTGCAAAAAGCTTGGTTGCCTGTGCAAATCCCCCAAATTTCCAATAATTTAGGTTGTCGGTAAAAGATTTGGGGTCTGCTGGGTTGATGAAATAGTTGCCATCTGGCACAATGGAGTAATCCCTATAATCTAGGCCATACATCAGGCTCAATTTGTGTTTTTGTTTCAACTGTGGCAATAAAGTTTCAGCAAGGTCGTGCTGCATTTCTGCATGGTACATATTGGCATGAACATTTAATGCTGCGCCTATATCCCAATTGTTGATGCGGCGTAGCGTGTCTATTAAATGGACAAATAAAGGCGTGCCAGGCTGTGGGCGGTCATTGTCGGCAAAAACCCTTGCATCTGCCAAGGCACTGGTTATGGTTTTGCCATTGCTAATAGCATTGTTGTACCCGGTAGTAAAATCGTTGTACCACTTAGTGTCCGATTTAAAGTACTTATTGATATTCTCCGCCATCGAGCGGATATTATACGAGTTTCCTGTGTTTTCTATCGTGGCATAAGCCTTCAATTGTATGCTCTTGCTTTTTAGGTTCAGCACATGCTGCTGGGTAAGGTAGTTATCTAGCCTAAAACGGTTGGTGCGCTGATATACATTGTTTAGGTTGGCCATGCGGTAAGTATAGGATACCTCTATGTTTTTTGCTGGGCGGAAGTACAGGGATATATCGCCTTTCCAGTTTTTAAGGCCATAGTCCGTTACATATTTTTCGGCATAGCCCGTGCGGCTAATTACATATTGTTTGGTGCCAAGTTTTTTTGTTTGTCGGTCAGAGGATTCGTCGCCATACATATTTACCAAGTCTTTGCCGGGGTTGTCCAAGCCACCAGCAATGCCAGTAGAGGCATTGGCATTAGGGTTCAGGTCGGTTGTGTTATTGGCAAACCAGTCTGTGCCTTGGGCGTAAGTAGCATTTATTTTAAAAGCTATTGCAGACGTAAATGCTTTTGCAAAACGTAGGTTGGTTTCTGTGTATATATGCGTGCCTGTTTCTGCATCGCCCACATGGTTCACGCCTGTTTTTTGGGCAATGCCAAAGCCTTGGTAGTCAAACGCATTTTTGGTAATAAAGTTGGCCGTGCCATTGATGGCGTTCATGCCGTACATGGCAGATGCCGATCCGGGTATCACTTCTACCCTTAACATATCCAAGTCAGTTGGCCCCATGGAGTTGGCAATGGGCGCGCCGATATGTGGGGCTTGGTTGTCTGCCCCATCTACCATCTGCACAAAGCGCACATTGGTGGTGTTGGTAAAGCCACGGGCATTGATTACCTTAAAACCCATGCTTGGCGTAATTACCTGCACCCCTTTTATGTTTTCTATGGCATCGAAAAAAGAAGGCTTGGAGCTGTTGCGTATATCTTCTAGAGACAATTTTTCAATGCTTACTGGCGATTGCATCCTTGTTTCAGCCGTCCTTGTGGCGCTAACTACTACTTCCTGAAAGGCTTCTTTTTGTGTTAGAGTATCCGTATTTTTTTTTGCCGTTTTTTGAGCGATTGCTATGCCGGCAAACAATAATGCACAGCCCATGGATAGAAGTAAAGCAGTTCTCATCTTTTCGTTATCTATTTTATAGAATAATGAAAATACAAAAAAGTCTTGTTTCTAGCCCTGAAAAGTGAAAATAGTTTAAAAAATGTTGTATTTATTGCTTTTTTTATACTAAGATGCAAGTTTGGTTAATCTGCCAAGAAGGCACGAAGTCACAAAGAGGTGCAAAATCTGGGATAAAGGGAAGACGAATAAAATAAAAAAGTAGAAGAGTTGTGTAGTCAATATTTTTTTATCTAACTTTTCATTGTGCATCTTTGTGTTTTTGTACCTTATCGGCGAAAAAATTATAGCATATATGATGAGGTGCATAAAACTTTTTCGCTTTGGGTGCATAAAAGTTTTTCGCTTAGTTGCCGTTTTTTATTGGGCAGCTTGATTTGGTAACTTTCCAAAAGTTGCCAAATCTGACATATAAAAGCGAAAAACTTTTATGCACTCTTTCGCTTTGTCCTGATACCCCTCAATCTATAAAAACCTTATCTTTGTTTAGAAATGTACTTGATAAAAACTAATTTCAAAGCTAGTGTCCAGTCATTTTTATCGTAGTTCTTTTTTTACTAATATTAAGATAGTTGTAGTGCCAAAATTTGGTTTTGTTTTATAGGCATAAAATTACTCACTTTTTCTCACAAATCACTCATAAATAACGCACAAATCACTCAAAAAGTTCGCACAAAACACTCACAAATCACTCATAAAAATTTGTCGATTTTGTTGATAATCAATGGTTTAAATGAGTGAAGGCGATTTTTGAAAAACATACAAACAAGAAAAAAGCCCTAAAAATGGCAAAACTGAAACTATTTTAATATAAAGCAAGATAAAAATATATTATAAAAATATGCAAATATTGACTCCTGGCCCTGTTCCTGTTAGCTTTTCCTTTAGGTAACTTGCCCCGGTCTTTCGGGAGGGGTGAGGTTGAGCTGGGTTGATTTTTTATAAAAAAGCAAAAAACTTTTATACAACCTATATGGAGAGTAGAAAAAAATTGTTAATAAAACGATGTTCCCCTATCTTTGAATTATTAGAACTTATAAATATCGAAATACCGAACCTTAAAACTTTGCAGCAGCAAATAGCTTTTTTTAATAACGTCTCAATTGTTTTCAAACCGTTTACATACCACTGTTTTGTGAGCCAACTTCCTAGAAATTGGAAACTATAGTGAAGCTGAAAATGAGAAAAGTGTAGCTACCACTTACATAAAAAAAAGCCCCGGGAAGCCGAAAACGGATTAGAGTAGGCAAAAAACTAAATTGTAAACAAAATGAAACGGATTACTATTTTCTCTATTGCCGCTTGGGCAATGATTATGATTGTTGGCACATCGTGTAAAAAAAGCTCATCCGATGCTGCTCCTGCTGGCACAACGGATTCTACCACATACAAAGGAGCATCCAATTTGCCCAAGGCAGTATATAATTATTATGCAGGCACACAATATGACACTACCACGGGTACTAAAGCTACCGTGTATAATTACGACACCACTATTCAAACGTATAGCTACGACGCACAAGGCAGGCTGACCTCAGAAACGAATATTGATAAATCGTGGAGCAGGTCGGCGAGCAATATTTTTATTGACAGTTCATTAGAATCGTATATTATCCAATTTAGTTACAATGGAAGCTCAGTTTGGCCAAGTTCGTCAACCAACACAAGCAACACAACAGGCGTAACAACAGTGAAAACGTACAGTTACAACAATCCCTTAGGCAAACTAACTGGCATTACAAGCAATGGCTACACCGATACCATTATCTATTTGCCCAATGCCACAAGCAGCAATTATAGTTTTGTACATGGCAGCGACTCAGTTACTTATTCTAACAACAACTATGTAAAAAGCTCCTATACATATTATAATGGCAGTGCTGGCTACAGTTATAACCGTGCAAGTACTTATACATACACCAATTATGTTAGCCCTGTCTATAATATCAAGGCATTATGGGTAAGCGATGGCTATCGCCCACAATCTTTCAACCTTACTGATACTGAAACCGATAACTCTGTTTTCAATAATATAATTAAGAATGGCACAGTTAAGGGTACATATTCCTTCGATGGTAATGGCAGGGTGGTTACGGTAATAGAAAATATTAGTTATAAAAGCAATGGTATCGTTAGCGAAAAGGGCATTGGCATTTCGACTATAACGTATTAAAAGATATTTAGGGTAATGTGGAAGAATTAGCTAATTATACTGTTTCAGTTTAAAAGAAGGGTATTCTCAATTGGGGATGCCCTTCTTTAGTATAATAAGCCTATATCGTTAAATCCTGCGATTGCAAAAAAAGATGGAATGCCTGATTATATTGTTTAAAAAGGGTTATTGCCTTCAGGCCCTTATCGGATAGCAGGGTAGTGCCCCCATTTTTTCCACCACGCTGCATCAATACCAATGGGGCAGAGGTAGCTTCGTTCATTTCTTTTATCATGTTCCATGCTTGCTGGTAACTCATTTTCATGGCTAATGCGGCTTGCCTTAGCGAGCCTGTTTCTTGTATTTTTTCCAATAATTCTATCCGCCCATTGCCAAGGAATGAGCCTTTTTCCGTGTCTATCCATACCCTTCCATTTGGTATAAGCTGCATAGTTGCTTTTTTGGGTAAAATTACCTTACTTTATTATATAGCTGCCATCAAACAGTAAATGATGGGTTTGGCGAAATTGAGTATTTGTTTCAAGATAATTTCCCCATTTACGCACAGATAAAATCTAAGTAATTATCCTTGTGGATACATTAAAAACCCGCTTCCTCTCTCGAGCAGACCTCCATGCCTGTTCGTATGCGTTATCTTGATATGAAAAATAAAGGGAGGCATTGCTAAAATAAAGAACTTGAATGCACAATATGAAGCTATGACTTAGCGTATTCTAAAATATCTTTAAATTAAAACAAGCCAAAACTACTTTTTTTTCAAAAATTGGCATCCCTAGCTACCATTTTTGCTATATCCTAAAAATCAGCCTGCACTTACAACTAAATAATGGCATATCCCACCCCGATACTTACATTTGCACGATTTTTATTTTTATACTATGCCTAAAGACAGTTCAATAAAATCGGTTCTTATCATTGGTTCTGGGCCAATAATCATTGGTCAGGCCTGCGAGTTTGATTATTCCGGCACACAAGCCGCCCGTAGCTTGAGGGAAGAAGGGATAAAAGTGATATTGATTAATAGCAACCCTGCTACTATCATGACCGACCCAATGATGGCCGACCGTGTGTACTTGCTGCCGCTGAACACAGAAAGCATTGAGCAGATTTTGCAGGAAAACCAAATAGATGCCGTGCTGCCTACCATGGGTGGGCAAACAGCCTTGAACCTGTGCAAGGAAGCCGACGAGCAAGGTATCTGGGAAAAATACAATTGCCGGATGATTGGCGTGGACGTGGCAGCCATAGACACGGCAGAAGACAGGGAGCAGTTCCGCCAGTTGATGGTGAAAATTGGCATTGCCGTGGCACCAAGCCATGTAGCCAATAGCTTTTTAGAAGGGAAGGAGTTTGCGCAAAAAATAGGCTTCCCATTGGTAATCCGCCCCTCTTTTACCCTCGGCGGAACAGGTGGCGGCTTTGTGCACAACAAAGACGAACTGGATGCAGCCCTAGAGCGTGGTCTAAAAGCTAGCCCCATACACGAAGTGCTGGTAGAAAAAGCAGTACTGGGCTGGAAAGAATATGAATTGGAGCTATTGAGGGATAAAAACGACAATGTGGTGATTATCTGCACCGTTGAAAACCTAGACCCCATGGGCGTTCATACAGGTGATAGCATCACCGTGGCACCTGCCATGACACTTAGCGATACCGCATTCCAAGACATGCGGAACAAAGCCATGCTGATGATGCGCAGCATTGGCAATTTCCATGGGGGTTGCAATGTGCAGTTTGCCCTTAACCCTGCAACGGAAGAATTGATAGCCGTGGAAATAAACCCCCGTGTTAGCCGTTCTTCTGCATTGGCTAGTAAAGCCACTGGCTACCCTATTGCAAAAATAGCTGCCAAGCTGGCTATTGGCTATGCGTTGGACGAATTGAAAAACCAGATTACACAAACAACATCGGCCTATTTTGAGCCTGCGCTGGATTATGTAATTGTAAAAATACCCCGCTGGAACTTTGATAAGTTCAAAGGGGCAAACGATACCCTTGGCCTTCAAATGAAAAGCGTAGGGGAGGTAATGGCCATTGGCCGCAGCTTTACCGAAGCCTTGCAAAAAGCCTGTGTAAGCCTTGAAAACGATGCCATTGGGCTTGGTTATTATGGCAAAAGCATGATGAAAAGCGAGGAAATAGTTGAGTATATCAAAACGCCGAAGTGGGACAGGATTTTCAGGATCAAAGATGCCTTGATGCAAGGATCCACTATTAAAAGCATAGCTCAGGCAACAGGTATAGACCGTTGGTTTCTATACCAGATACAAAAAATATGCGTGATAGAAAAAGACATTGCCCAATACCGCTTGGATACTTTGCCCAACGACTTGTTGAAAGAAGCCAAGAAAAACGGCTTTAGCGACGAGCAGATTGCCAAGATATTGCAAGGCAACTATACCGATGAGCAGGTATATGAAAAACGCAAGAGCTTGGGCATTACCCGTGTATATAAAATGGTGGACACATGTAGTGCCGAGTTTGAAGCAAAAACACCTTACTTCTATAGCACTTTTGAGAATTAAGGTTAATATTACTACTCAGGTATTATTTTGCCACAAAGGGATGAAGGAAAAAGATGAAGATACTACTAGGGGGTGAAAAATATCTGATTCGAAGCAAGATTTCGGGTATGCATTCAGTAACCATAGCCTGTCGGATGCGCTGGGTGCATTTCAAATCTTCGCTTTTTATGGGCTTTTTTTTGAAGAGGCTTTACTATTTGATTGTGAAAGCCCCACCCTAAATCCCGACCTCACCCGAACCCTCTCCAAAGGGAGAGTAGGGCAAGAACAAGGGAAAGCGAGCAAGAACAAAGGAGGGGAATGCGAAGGCTTAAGCGAATACTTCAACTGGGTTATTTTTTGTTTTTCGGTGGTTTATTTTTTTTGCTATTTCCCTTTTTTGCCTTTAACTCATTGATATTCAGTTGTTTATTTTTTTTTTGGCCTCATTTTTTATTATAATTTAAGTGAATTTTATGATAATTTGTTGATAATGGAATGATAGTTTTATTATAGTAGAATGATAATTTATTGATAAGAAACCTATAAGATTTTGATGGTGGATTATCATTTTCCCAAGACAACTAATATCCGATGCAGGAGGCAAGGCCAAGATGCCCCTAGTTGCTCCTTTAATGTAAAAGTCGGATACATAAGTATATAGCCCAAAATAAAAATCCTATATGGGGGAAATATGCCCCCATGAGCATCCCAAAATTCCCCCATATAGGATGCTTGCTGGCAGCAAACAGCAGGGATTGACTTATTACAGGAATAAATATTTCGTACTTCTGCCAAATTGAAAACAACAAAAAAGCGAAATTTTGAAATGCACCCGATGCGCTTGCAACAAGCCGCCTGAATATTCCATTCTTGTTTATGCTGCTTTTGTATTCTATTTTGCCGCATTTTGCCACATGGGCTTCGTCTTTGACAACAAACTCAATGCCTATCGGCATACTTGCACCCCGCTATGGTAAAGCGTAGTCGCGAAATTAATACCTTTCACTCAACGGTTATTTGAAAGGAACATCAAGTAAATAAAAACAAGCCATCCCAAAATATACTTCTGGAATGGCTGTTTTATTGTTAAAGGGAATAAGGCCGTATGTATAATATCCGTCCATAAATTATTGAACAAGCACTTTTACAGGACTATAACCTTTTACTCGCAGCAAATACACACCCGCTGCTGGCTTTGTAAACAAGGTGATAGGGAGTATGCTGCCTTGTGCTGAGAAACTGCCTGTAAATAGCATTTTGCCAGTTATGGTTTCCAATTGGATGTCCTGCATACCCGTAGTAGGTTTGCCTAAATTGATAATGAACTTAGTGCCAGTCAATGGGTTGGGGTAAACGGTAATGCCTTCCTTTTTTAAGAAAGTATTTACCAGTTGAATACTTAAATAAACCTTTTTGCCGTCTTTGTCGGTTTGTATCAAACGGTAATAGTTGGTGCCGTCTGTGGGGTATGTGTCTAAAACCTTATAGCTGCTGCCAGTGGCCAAATTACTTGCCAAAACGGTAGCCATTGGGGTAAATATGCTACCGTCAGTACTTTTTTCTACCGTAAAGTAGCTGTTGTTTTGTTCTGTGGCAGTTGCCCAAGTAATGGCTACATTACCATCTGACAATAAGCGGGCGGCATAGTTGGACAATATAACCGGTAGCGTGGTACAAGCCGTTCCTGCGGTGAAACTATGTGGCGTGGCACTAGAATTGCGTTCGCCACCAGCAGGCACATTATAGGTAAAGTAAACGCTTACAGGCGTGCCGTTTGCAATAGCCTGGGTAAAAACAAAGTCTTGCCCCACTTTTGTCATGGCATAACCGGGGTAGCCCCCACTAAGTCCCTGCCTTATATAAATAAGTGCATACGTACAGCCAGCAATAGGGGTAAGGGGATGGAAAACAAACTTCACAATACCATTACTGCTCTCGGCACGGTAGTTGTAATCGCCATTGGCGATGGTGCCACAAAAGCCCATGCTGTTATCAATACCCACCACAATATTTACCAATGCTGAAAATGTGGAAAGGGCGATATTGTTTGTTGCTTTAGCCGATAAGGTATAATTGCCCGCTGGCACGTTTGTCCAGTTGAATGTATAAGGGCTACTGGTGTCTGTTCCCAAAAGGGTAGCACCATTAAAAAAATCTACTTTGCTGATGCTGCCATTTACATTGGTATCGGTGGCGTTTACAGTAATTTCTATAGTGGCAGGTTCAGTAAAACTGGCATTGTTGAGCGGAGATACAATAGATACTATTGGGGCTGCTGCTGTAATGCCAGTGCAGTTCGTGCCTACTGTATAGCTATGCGGGTTGGCACTTGAATTATTTTCACCCCCTGCTGGTACATTGTAGGTGAAATAGAAACTGATGGGTGTGCCTGCGGTAATGGTTTTTGTGTAAATGAAATCTGTGCCTACTGCGGAAGTATTATATCCGGCATAACCTCCGGTTAAACCTACCCGTATATAAATAAGGGCGTATTTACAGCCAGCTATAGGGGCAAGTGGGTGGAAGGTAAACGTTACAATGCCATTGTTGGTTTCGGCTTTGTATTCGTAATCTTTACTAAAGGCGGTGCCGCAATAGCCATCTGTATTTGGTGCATTTACTACAATGTTTACAGGTATGGAAGTGGTTGTCAACCCAATGCTATTAGTAGCTTTTGCAGATAGGGCATATTTGCCTGCGGCAGCCCCTGTCCATGTGAAAGTGTATGGGCTAGATGTATCAATAGCTAATAGGGTACTGTCTTTGTAAAAAGATACTTGGGTAATGGTATTGCTCATATCACTAGCATCGGCATTGATGGTAATACTTGCAGGAGCGGTAAAACTTGCTGCCTCTAACGGGGAAGTGATAGAAACAGTTGGCGCACCAGCCACACATACGCTTCCCGCAAGGTAAGTATGAGGGGTGGCACTGGAATTTCTTTCCCCACCAGATGGCACATTATAGGTAAAGTAAAAACTGGTTGCCGTGCCTTTGGCAATAGGGGTGCTATAGGTAAAATCTGTTCCATCGGCAGTCATATTATAGCCTGCATAGTTACCTTTTGTTTTTAAATAAAGGATTGAAGAACTACAGCCTTTAATGGTTGCCAAAGGGTGAAAAATGTAATAAACAGTTCCTGCATTGGTATAAACCGAATAGCTGTAATCGCCATTGGTTACTGTGCCTGTGCACGCTACGGGTGCAACAGAAATAGCGACAGGGGCTGAAGTGGTGGTGTTGCCATCATTATCCGTAGCAACGGCGATAATGGTATATTTCCCAAGCGGCACATTGTTCCAAGTATAACTATAAGGGCTGCTGGTATCGCTGGCTAGCAGGGTGCTGCCATTGTAGAAATCTACTTTGGTTATGCTGCCATTTGCATCTGCTGCATTGGCGGAAATGGCTATGCTGGCAGGAGGCGTAAAACTGCTATTATTAAGTGGCGATGTAATGCTAACAGTAGGCTTTATTGGGTTTGATACCTTAATGGTAACGGGGCTGGATATAGTTGTGGCGCCTTCGTTATCCGTAGCTTTTGCCGTAATTTTATAAGTGCCTGCTACTGCTCCTGTCCATGTAAATGTATAAGGGTTGGCAAAGGTGGTAACCAGTAAGTTGGAATCAGCATAAAATGCTACTTTGTAAATGCTGCCATCTGTATCGCTTGCTGCGACAGTAATGCTAATGCTAGCAGGCGTAAGATAGCTCGCATTGTTTGCAGGGGTGCTAATAGTTATAACCGGAGGCTTATTGGCAGGTGAAGAAACAAATACAATAGTAGGGGATGAATTTACAACCGCACCCAAACTGTCTGTTGCTATAACGGTTAATGTATCTGCACCTAATGTGGGGTTTATCCATTTAAACCCGTAAGGCGAAGTACTATCTGTACCTAGAAGGGTAGTGCCATTGTAAAAATCAACCTTGCGGATAGCCCCTTTGGCTTCGATAGCCGTAGCATTGATGGCAATGGTATCAGTAGTGCTGAATATAGCATTGTTGGCAGGTGATATAATATGCACATCTGCCACTGGAAACGGGGAGATGCCACCTGAAAAATAGATATTGTCCATGTAGAAATCAGCATCACCCACAGCAGGGTCACCAGCAAACATAAATGCCCCTTTGATGGACATAAGGTCAAGGTTCATACCCGCAAGTGAGTTGTTAAAATCGGCTATTGGTATCGTTACTTGGTGCCAATTGCCGTCCCTTATCAACCCATATTTTTCTATACCACTTGCAAAATTCATCCATGTTTGCCCAAAAGCACTAGTAATACCTACTTTAAACTGGCCTTTATAACTGGATTTGAAATTGAATTTTAAAGAGCCGGTGGCAAAGTTCTGTATGTTCACATACCTGTTTACAACACCGAGGCCAAACCAATTGTTAGCTGCTGCATGAACAGCTAGCACATTGCTGCCTTCAAAAGGTACAGCCCCTGCAATATCAGTAAGGTTGTTCCAGTAATTCAGCGTAGCATCTTTCCCAAACACAATTGAATCGGCAACAGCAGTGGTTTCCGTAAAAATGCCAAAATTGCCCGAAACTGCATGATTGGTGCCAAAGGATATCTCATCCGTTGGGTTTTGGTACAGCTTTATATAGTCAACATACATCTGTGCAGGCAGGGTGGCTGTTATGCCATTCGTGGCAAATATGCCTGTGTAAGCACCCCCTACAGCCAGGTTCAACAACAGGAAATGCGGGTTGCGGAATGCCCCCCTGTTTGTGGTAGTAAGGCTATTGATTGCAAAGTTGAAATACAAAGTATTGTCTATATACATGGCTATTTTGGTACTGTCCCATACCATTTTATACACATGGTAATCGCTTGATAAATCACTTGGGCTGTCATAGGTAGAAACGGTATCTCCTTGTGCACCTCCATTGTTCCAGTGCGTGGCACCACTTACCCTATTGTTTGCCAGATTAGCTGCGAGTGCAGCCTGTGCCCCCATTTCAAGTATATCTATCTCCCCAATATTAGGCCAGACATCACCTACAGTGCCCAATGTCCACAAAGCAGGCCATAGGCCATTTTTAATGTTGGGGACTTTTATCCTAGCTTCTAGTGTGCCGTATTTAAAATGCACACGCCCTTCGGTTTTTATACGGCCAGAGGTAAAGGCACTATTGCTAAAAGTTTCCTTGCGGGCTTCTATTATTAGGTTGCCATTTTCTATTCGTACATTCTCTGATCTGCTGGTATAATATTCCAGTTCAGAATTTCCCCAGCCACAGAGGGAGCGGTCACAACCATCGCCAAAGTCGTAAGTCCAGTAGTTTGGGTTTAGGCTAGCCGAATCAAAATTATCTTGCCAAACCAGTTGTTGGGCATTTGCCCTGCTAACAGATAAGGATAGCAATAAGCACAATACACCCATTGCATACAGCAATGCCTTGCGGGTAATGGCTTGTGGTAAAAAGAGAAATTGTTTCATAGAGGAAGCATTTTTAATGAAAGTGAACATTTTACTGCTTTGATTATTTAGCAATAATGAAGATGTAAGTATGAAGGCTTGGGAGATGATAACCTGTTGCAGTTAGCTAAGGCTAGGTAAAAGAAATTGCTTGCAAATCGTATTTAATACTTTAAAGTAACTGGCCGTGAGATAAAATAATTGAAAAGTAAAGCTATGCCCTATTTTTAGCAAGCCAATCTTTCTGCTCACTTCATTACTACATCTACCCTTTGAAACTTATCTGAAACAGGTTTAGCTACTACTACATTGCTACATCAGATGATAATAATAGGTACTACAAAGTGATTTTGGATATATTTACACCGATACGATTAGCACTGCACGATATGAAAAAAATATTGCTGTTTATTTGTTTGCCATTTTGGTCATTTTGCCAAAACACCATTGGTTTCCCCGATATAGTTAATTATTCAAAACAAACTTATAGTGCAGGGTTGCAAAACTGGGATATTAAGCAGGACAATAATGGCATTGTCTACTTTGCCAATAATGAAGGGCTGCTTTCTTTTAATGGAAAAAACTGGCAACTCTATCCTTTGCCCAACAAAACCATTGTACGGTCTGTAGAAATAGGCACAGATAATAGAATATATGTAGGTGGGCAGGATGAATTGGGTTATTTTGCCCCTGCTGCTAATGGATACCTTCAATATTATTCACTTACAAAGTTTATTTTACCCAAAGACAGGTCCTTTGGGGATGTATGGGATATTGTATCTTTTCACAAAGACATTTTCTTCCGGTCTACCAGTAAAATATTCAAGCTAACCAACGAAGCCGTAGAAACCTATAATGCTTCGTCTGAATGGACTTGCTTAACAGCTTGTAACGGCACCTTGTATGCACATGATGAAAGAACAGGCTTGAAACGGTACGAAAATGGTGCATGGTCGCCGCTGTTTCCTACCAATCAACTGCTCATTAACGATCCTGTTACCGCTATTCTTCCCTTGCACCAGGATAGTGCATTGATAACTACGCTAAAGCACGGCCTATTTATGCTTTCTGCAAAAGGCATAACCAAAATAGCATCATCCAATAACCTATTGTTTCAAAATGCCCGCATTTACGCAGCCACAAAAATTAATGATGAATGGGTGGCATTGGCTACCAGTAATAGCGGGGTTTATATTATAGACACCAAAGGCGATATTATCCAAAGCTTTTCCAAAACCTTTGGGTTGCAGAATAACAATGTATTAAGCATATACCTAGACAAGCAAAGCAATTTGTGGCTAGGGCTGGATAATGGGGTTGATTTAATTAATTACAACAGTGCCATTAAACAGATATACCCCCTCATGCAGGATGCATCGGGCTATACGGCTACTATATTCAACAACAAACTGTACATTGGTACATCAAGCGGGTTGTTTAGCGTGGCTTTGCAGCAAAGTACTGACTTGAGTTTTAGCAAAGGCGATTTTGTGCCAGTAGGCAATGCAAGCGGGCAGGTGTGGGGGCTTACTACTATCAATAATCAGTTGTTACTATCAACCCACGAAGGTGCATTTGTAGTAAAGGATAACACTGCGGTGCCAGTAGTAAATTATCCTGGCTATTGGAATTTCCTGCCATTGTCCAATACATTCCCTTCGGCAGAAATGGTAGGAGGCAATTATAATGGGCTAACTTTTTTTAATGCTAGCAACCAACAATTTACAAAGTTAACTGATGTGCCAGGGTTCAATGAGTCTTCCCGGTTTATGGCAATAGATAAATATGACAATATCTGGGTGTCCCATCCTTACCATGGGGTATTCAAGATTTATAAAAAGCCAAATGGCAGTTATACTTCTGTAGCATACAAAGGAAATGCTGGCTTGCCATCCCAACTTAATAATCATGTGTTTAAAGTAAAGAACGAGGTTGTTTTTGCCACTGAAAAGGGTATTTATAATTATAATGCACAAGCAAACAAACTTGAGCCATCAGCTTTTTATAATGGTTTATTGGGCACGCAAAGCATACGCTACTTAAAAGAAGATGTGGCGGGCAATATTTGGTTTATCCATGAAAAAACATTAGGGGTGATTGACTTTACTGGCAAGGAACCTACGGTAATTTACCTGCCAGAATTCCATGATAAATTGTTAAGCGGGTTCGAGTTTATTTATCCTGTAAACCAAAACAATATTTTCATTGGCGGGAATAAAGGGATGTTTCACCTGAACTATGAAAAATATAAAAAGAATATGCCCGATTTAAGGGTGCAAATAAGGGAAGTACGCATTGCAGATAAAACAGACAGCTTGTTGTTCGGCGGATATTTTAAGGAAGTGAACGAAGTACAAACGCAAAACGCAAATGCCATCCCCGAAGTAACCCACAATTGGAAAACTATCAGGTTTGAATATTCGGCATCCTTATTTGGTTATGAAACTAACATAGAATATAGCTTTCACCTAAAAGGGTTTGACAATAACTGGAGTGAATGGACAAAACGTACAGAAAAGGAATATACCAACCTGCCCCAAGGAAGCTATACGTTTGAAATGAAAGTGCGGAACAACTTAGGAAAAGAGTCGCCAGTAGCTACTTACGCTTTTAAAATGCTGCCTCCATGGTATCAAACCATTTGGGCTTATCTTTTATGCCTAGTAGCTTTTGTACTATTCAATTATGGGTTATTCTTATTCCTGAAAAATAAGTTTAGGCAACAAAAAGCAAAGTACGAGAAAGAACAGGAAAGACTGCTGTATATCTACGAATTGGAAAAAGCAAAAACCGATAGCGAACTCATTGGCTTGCGGAATGAAAAACTGGAGTCGGATATTAATTTCAAAAACTCTGAACTCGCATCTTCTGCAATGCACTTGCTAAAGAAGGGAGAGCTATTGTCTAAAATGAAAGGGGAGCTTGCACAAATAATGAAAGAAATAGATAACCAACATGCCATCGCTGCCCTGAAGAAAATGATCAAAACCCTGAGCGAGGATGAACACATGGATGAAGAATGGGAAAACTTTACCAATCATTTTGATAAAGTACATAGTGATTTTTTAAGCGAACTAAAAGAACTGCACCCTGGAATTACCGCTAATGAATTAAAGCTTTCTGCTTACCTGCGCATGAACTTAACCACCAAAGAAATAGCCCAGTTGATGAATATTTCTGTAAGGGGGGTAGAGATAGGCCGATACCGCCTACGGAAAAAGCTAGCCATACAATCTGAAATGTCACTGTTCGATTACTTGAGTGGTATTAAAACAAAGGGGTAAATATTTATTGTACAATGTCAACACTGATTTCGCCTTTCAAAATGTCGATGCAAAATTTATGCTCTTTTAAAAATTTAGTCCAATTACACCGTCATAATCAGAGGTAATTCCATGCGCTAAGAAGTCATAAACCTGTACTTCAAAACTGGTTTTAATATTCCCTAAACATTCCAATTCCTCAATGTCATAAGTTTCAACAACTATAATTCCATTAGAAGTTTCTATTTCTTGTTCGCCTTTGTTATTCTTAAGTTCGTAGCCTGAAAAGTATAAAACGTTACTGTCAATTGTTGTATGTGTTGCGGCCGTGTCAAGAGCAAGGCGAAACTTATATTTTCTTTCGATGGAAGCATTTACAATGATAACATCTTCATCAGTTTGAAGGTCGAAGGAAAAAAAAGGCGCATAAAAGTTTTTCGCATTTTATTAAAAAATCAACCTAGCCCACCTTCACCCCCCCCGAAAGAATGGGACAAGTTACCCAAAGGGAAAGGTAGCAGGAACAAGGCAAGAGGACAATATATGTATATTTTTAATAATGCAAATATCTCCTAATTTTATATTAAAATAGTTTCAGTTTTGCCATTTTTGTGGAATTTTTACGATGTTTCGTTTTTCAAAAATCGTTAGTGCGCTTTTAAGTCATTGATTATCAACAATAACATCAAATTTTTGTGCTTGTTTTGTGCGTATTTTGTGCTTATTTTATGCTTAATTTATGCTTGGTTTGTGCATATTTTATGCTCATTTTGTGCCTGATTTTCGCGTATTTTACAGTCATACATACAAGACCAAATTTTGAGACTACAACTATCTTAATATTAGTAAAAAAAGAACTAGGATTAGAATGCCAAGACACTGGTTTTGTAAGTAGTTTGTATCAAGTGCATTTCTACCACAAAGATAAGATTTTTAGAGATTGAGGGGTATCATGATAAAGCGAAAAAGTTTTATACACCCGAAAAAATTTTCATATCCTTTTTCATATTCCTATTTTACGATGTTGTTTTAACCCGGATTTTGCAGTTGAAATCTATTGCAAGCCCCAAATACTTCAAACACAAGCATTTGCTTGATTTTTTGGCCTTGCCATAGTACACTATGTTTTCGACCAAAAATTCGGCTCAAATACTTGTCTTTATTGCATTTGAGCCTTTCATTACGAAGTCAACTGCAAAATCCGGGTTAAACCCGGATTTTGCAGCCCATTATTATAGCCTTGTAGTGCCATTTCCACTTATTCCTGCTGTATTGAGTAGGTGTCCGTCATCAAAAAAAGGGTATGATGTAGTGTTGATGTAGTGTTTAAAGCCTACATCTGGCTTATTTAAACTTTTTGATGTAGTGAAGACGTGCCTTAACTTATTTCCAGCCCAATAATGTAGCATAGCTTCACACTCTCAAATTTCAGGTACTTATCATATCTCAAAAACAACAACGATTATTTGCCATTTGCTGTTTTTAGCTAGATAAAATACATGGATTTATTTATTCATCATTTAAACAGTAAAAATGAAAAAAAAGTATTTATTACTCATTTTGTTTGCCGTTTCCATCTTCCGGGCACAAGCCCAGCCCCCTGTTTCCGCAACAACGCCTCCTGCTAGGAGCGCAAGCGATGTGGTTTCTATTTTTAGCGATGCCTATACTAATGTAGCAGGCACTGACTTTTTCCCTAACTGGGGACAAACAACCGTGGTTACAGATGTAAGCATTGCTGGAAACACCACAAAGAAATATGCTACTTTCAATTATCAAGGTATCCAATTTGCAAGTTCAGTTGATGCGTCTGCCATGACTAGCTTACATATAGACGTGTGGACACCAGATTGCACCACTTTTGATGTATATCTTATTAATACCAGCCCTTCTACCGTAGAGCAAAAGGTAAGCCTTACGCCTACTCTTTCTGGCTGGAATAGTTATGATATTGCATTATCCAAATACAATACAATTGCCCTCAACAATATTGGCCAGTTTAAATTAGTAGGTACGCCATCTAGCACTACTGTTTATTTAGATAATATTTATTTCTGGAAATCTTCCAATACACCTACCATTACAGGTTTTACGGTACCTGCCAAGAAAGTTGGCGATTTGCCTTTTACCCTCACTGACCCTACGAGCAATAGCACAGGCGCATTTAGCTATACCAGCAGCAATACCAGCGTAGCTACTATTTCAGGTAAAACAGTAACTATTGTAGGTGGCGGTACGTCAATTATCACTGCTACACAGGCTGCCGCAGGCAGTTATGTAACGGGCAATGTATCTGCTACATTAGTGGTTACTTTCGCTACTCCTTCTACTGCCGCACCTATACCGCCTGTAAGAAAAACAACCGATGTAGTTTCTTTATTTAGCGATGCCTATACCAATGTTGCAGGTACAGATTTCTTCCCTAACTGGGGGCAATCTACAGTTGTTTCCGATGTTAGTATTGCTGGCAATGCCACCAAGAAATATGATTATATGAATTATCAGGGCATCCAGTTTGCCAGTAATGTTGACGCATCTGGCATGACGAACCTGCATTTGGATTTGTGGACGCCTAATTGCACTGCCTTTGATGTATTTTTAATTAATACAGGAGCAAACACAGTAGAGCAAAACATTACGCTTACCCCAACCTTGTCTGGCTGGAACAGCTTTGATATTTTATTGTCTAAATACAACACCATTGACTTATCTAAAATTGGCCAAATAAAATTAGTGGCATTGCCATCCAGCACTACTACTGTTTACTTAGATAACCTGTATTTCTGGAAAGGAAGTGCAGTAGTTGCTACTGGCGCACCTACCACAGCTGCCCCTGTACCACCAGTGAGGAATAGCAATGATGTGGTTTCCGTGTTCAGCAATGCTTATACAAATGTTTCTGGAACAGACTTTTTCCCTAATTGGGGTCAGTCAACTGTAGTTTCCGATACTGTAATTGCTGGCGACACTACCAAAAAATACGCTATCCTCAATTATCAAGGTATCCAATTTGCGAGTGCCGTAAGTGCATCATCCATGACTAGTTTGCATATTGATGTGTGGACACCAGATTGCACTTCATTAATCATTAAATTAATCAATACCAGCCCTTCAACAGTAGAACAGGGTGATACGCTTACCCCAACATTATCGGGCTGGAATAGTTTTGATATACCATTGTCTATGTTCAATAAAATTGCATTGAGCAATATTGGGCAAATGTCGCTTACGGGTACACCGGGCAGCACCGTGTATATGGATAACCTATACTTCTGGAAATCTGGCAGCACACCTACCATTACAGGGTTTACTGTACCAGCCAAATTAGTGGGCGATGCTCCATTTACATTGACTGATCCTACAAGCAATAGCACAGGTGCATTTACTTACACCAGTGGAGATACCAAGGTAGCCACCATCAGTGGCAAAACAGTAACCATTGTTGGTGCTGGCACATCCATTATTACTGCCACACAAGCAGCAGCAGGCAATTATGGCAGCGGTACCACATCTGCAACATTGGTGGTTACCTATCCTACCCCTACGGTAGCGGCCCCTGTTCCTACAGTGGCAGCAGCCAATGTTATTTCTCTGTTTAGCGATGCCTATACCAATGTTGCAGCAATCGATTGGTTCCCTAACTGGGGTCAATCAACTGTTGTATCTGATATAACCATTGCAGGTAACACTACTAAAAAGTATTACAACTTGAATTATCAGGGTGTTCAATTTGCAAGTGCTTTGGATGTATCAAAAGCTAAAACCTTGCACCTAGATGTATGGACACCAGATTGCACTTCATTGATTATTAAATTAATTAATACAAGCCCTTCAACGGTTGAGCAAGGCGATACACTAACCCCAACATTATCTGGCTGGAACAGTTTCGACATACCATTGTCTATGTTTAGTAAAATAGCCTTGAACAATGTTGGACAAATGTCATTTACTGGCAATGCTGGCAGCACTGTATATGTTGATAATGTTTATTTCTGGTCTACTATAACATTGCCTGTACATATTGCAGGGTTTAAAGCAGTAAAACAAGGAACTGTAGCTGCAATAAGCTGGAAAACTTTGTCTGAAAACAATAACAAAGGCTTTGATGTAGAGCGTAGCATCAACGGTAATAATTGGGCAGCCATACAGTTTGTGGGTGCAAAAGGGGTTGCTAACCAATATGCAGTTACAGATAATGCACCATTGAATGGCATTAACTACTATCGATTGAAACAAATAGACATAGATGGAAAATCAACTTATAGTACTACAGTAGCTGTTGATTTTTCTGCTAATGCCCTTGGCTTTTCTTTCTATCCAAACCCAGTGAAAAACAGGCTTACGGTTAGTTTGCAAACAATCAATAGCAAGCAAGCAAGTATAGACTTGGTAAGTATAAATGGTAAAAAAGTAAAATCAATCAATATCAGCAATACAGATTCTAATAGCAATATTGCTATTGATTGCTCTAATGTTGCTACGGGTACTTATTTCCTTGTACTTAGGGATGGTTCTACAGTTAAAACAACTAAAGTTGTGGTTGAGTAATTAAAAACATACAAAGGAAGGGGCGGTTTTGTCAACTGCCGCTCCCTCCTTATTTGCCAAATATTCCTTTGGGTTCTTCATTTTTAAACGATTGTAATATGAAATTAAAAACTAAGTTATTGGTGCTTGGCATTTTTCTTTGTGGCCTGCTCCAACATGCCATTGCACAAAACCTTACTATAACGGGTATCGTAAAAAGCAATGTTACGGGCAGGGCATTGCAAGGGGTAACTATACTAAACCAAAAAACAAAAAAATCAACCCTTACCAATGAGTCTGGAAATTTCACTATCACAGCTCAAAAAGGCAATACCTTGTTGTTTACTTACATTGGCATGGCAGTTTATACCTTTGAGGTATCCCGTGCAGGCAGTATTGAGATAACAATGGAAGAAGATGTTAAGAAAATGGATGAGGTAGTGGTGATTGGCTATGGCACACAAAAAGTAACCAAAGTGTCAGGGGCTATTTCTACTATCAAAAGTGCGGATTTAGAAAAATTGAAACCTGTACGTGCCGAAGATGCATTGCAAGGCAGGGCATCTGGCGTTACGGTTATTACTGCGGGGTCGCCTGGGGCAAAGCCAACAGTTTTTATACGGGGTATCCCTTCCTACAAGGGTAGCGACCCGTTAGTAGTAGTAGACGGGTCTATTCAAACATTAGATGATTTGAATTCTATTAACTCTGCCGATATAGAATCTATTAATGTATTAAAAGATGCTGCTACTACGGCTATTTATGGGGTATCGGGAGGCAATGGCGTAATATTAGTTACTACAAAAGCAGGAAGAAAAAATAAAAAGACAGAGTTTAACTATAGTAGCAATTATGGCATACAGCAGGTTGCAAGAAGAATTGGTGTATTAAACGCTACTGAATATGCTGCCATCATCAATGAAGGGCAAGCTGCAGACGGTAATGCCATTGTATTTACCGATTTGTCAAAATTGGGGGTTGGTACCAATTGGCAAGACCAAATATTTAAAAATGCACCACTGCAATCTCATTCAGTAACAGCAAGAGGCGGTGGTGAAAATGTTACTTATTTTGTTTCTGGCGCTTACACTGGCCAAGGCGGCATAGTAGGAGGGGCAGATAAATCTTATTTTGACAGGTACAATGCTACCACAAATGTTAGTTTCGATTTGAGCAGTAAATTAAAGCTAGTTACCAACACCAGCTTTGTTAATATAAAAGGGGCAACAGTGCCAGAAAATGCCATTAATAGTGTAATTTCAAATGCCTTGAATTTCGATCCTACAGTACCCATCTATAATAATATTCCTGGCACTTATGGCAAATACAGTATTAGTAATAATATTTTAAGGGAAATTTTCAATCCCCTTACGCAATTAGACGATACCCACAATTACTCTAATACCAATAAGCTTTATGGCAAGGTAGAATTGCAATATCAAGTACTAAACAATCTAAAACTCACCTCAAGGTACGGCTATACCAATACCGATATTACTGGCAAATCGTTTGGCCCATTGGTTTATTATGGCGATAACCACAATGGCTCTACTTTAAACGCTGATGGCACCACTAAGGGGTCTAACCACAATGGGGTTTCGCAATACAAAAACACTTACTACAATTATACCTTTGAAACATTCAGTAACTATAACTTTAAAATTAATCGTAATCACATTTTCGAAACCGTACTAGGGTTTTCGATGGCTAAAGTAACGGGTAATGCTACTTCAGCCTCTAGGCAAGATGTACCCAATAATTCTTGGGAATTTGCTGATTTTACTTCAGCAACAGGTAATAGTTCTAACGGTGGTATTGGTGCTGGTGCATATAAGTTTGAGAAAAGAAATCTCTCCTATTTTAGTAGAGTAAATTACGATTATAAAGAAAGGTACTTAGCTTCAGCTTCTTTGAGAAAAGATGGGTCTTACGAATTTGGCACCAATAATAAGTTTGGATATTTTTATGCAGGTTCTTTAGGTTGGGTAACCTCAGCAGAAAGTTTTTATAAGCTAAAACTGATTGATTATTTAAAAATAAGGGGTAGTTATGGTGTTATTGGTAATGACAATGTAGATCATCCTCAATACTTACAGATTTATACAGGTATTTATGAGTATGGGCAGGGCAACAATACTGGTTATGTTTTTAACGATGCACCTGTAAATGGCTCTACACTATCTACTTATGCTAATAACTCGCTAAAGTGGGAAAGGCAAAAGCAATTGAATATTGGTTTTGATGCTAGGTTAATAAAAAATAAAGTGTCTATTAGTTTCGATTACTATGAGAAAAGGACTAGTGGGCTATTGTTTAATCCCACTCTATCACTTTATTTAGGTACTGCGGCGTCGCCCTCTGCCAATGTGGGTACTACCAAAACATCAGGTATAGATATGAATATTGGCTATACTGAGTTATTATCAAAAAGCTTTAAATTCAGTACGAATGCCACATTTACAACCTCTAAAAATTTAGTTACTTACACCAATAATGGCATTATTACTGGTGGCAATTATGGGATTCCTAACCAAAGCATTACTAGGTTTCAAACTGGGTATGCCCCTGGGTATTTTTACGGCTACAAGGCAATAGGTATTTTTCAAACCCAAGATGAAATTGCTAAAAGCCCTACACAGCCCAATGCACAACCTGGAGACATTAAATATGCCGATGTGAATGGCAATGGCGTGATAGACGATTCTGACAGGACCCAAATTGGAAACCCATTCCCTAAGTTTACAGCAGGATGGAACCTATCGCTTGAATACAAGGGGTTCGACTTTAATATATTCATCTATGGTTCTTATGGCAATGATATTTATCGTGCTTATGAACGCAACTTGGCCGAAACCAATAAATATCGTGGGGTTTTGGCAAGATGGACAGGCCCGGGCACGACTAACAATCCTAAAAACCCTAGGGTAACGTTTAAAGATCCCAACAACAACACTAGGGCATCGGATAGATATCTTCAAGACGGCTCTTTCATAAAAATTAAAGATTTGCAATTAGGCTATGTTATACCGGCCCATTTGTACAAAAATGTATTTAGCAAAATAAGGGTGTATGTGCAGGTTAAGAACCTGCTTACACTTACTAAATACGATGGATTCGATCCTGAAATAGCGGGTGGCATATTTGATACAAATATCGATAGGGGCGCATACCCACAAGCTAGGATATATTCTATGGGTATTGATTGTAAATTTTAATGTATAAAAGCTTATATATGAAAAAAATAAAAATAATAGTAAGCATAGCATTCATAATATCTGCTGCTACCGCTTGCAAAAAATTTGTGGACTACGATCCGCATGAAGATTATATAACTACCACGGCAGATTACTTTAAATCTGCCAGCGATTACCAATCGCTAGTGGTAGGTTGTTATACGCCCTTGCAATGGATTTGGGCAGACGTAATGATTGGCGATATTGCCACTGACAATGCAGTATCGGGTGGAGAGAATGCCACGGATGTGCTTGGCTTGCAACAAATAGACGACTACACTATTGTATCCAACAATAGTTATTTAACTGAAACTTGGAAAAGTTGCTTCGAGGGCATTAACAGGGTTAATTACCTGCAAGAAAATAAAGGCTTGCTAAACTTTACAGGCAAAGACGCTTTGTATGGGGAGGTTTATTTTTTAAGGGCGTATTATTATTTTGAACTGGTAAAACTTTTTGGCGATGTGCCACTTTTTGTTGACCATCGTTTAACCGTTACTGACTCAAAAACACTTTCTAGGACAGCAAAGGCAGACGTGTATAAACAAATAGAACTAGACCTTGCCAATGCCATAGCAGTATTGCCCACAACAAATGCAGAAAAAGGCAGGGTAACTAAAAATGCAGCTTATGCCTTGTTGGGCAAGGTTTATTTATATGAAAATAAATTTGATGCTGCTGCAGCGGCACTAGAAAATGTAATCAATAGTGGCACACTAAGCCTTTTGCCTAATTTTCAAGACATATTTCTTCAGGCTGGAGAAAACGGCCCTGAGTCGGTTTTTGAAATTCAATATACCAACCTGAGTAATCAGCATGACTATGGCACCATCAATTTCAATCGTAGCCAAGGCAATATAGCTGTTCAATACCATGGCGTAAGAAGTATATCTGGTTCTAGCCCGTACGCAGAAGGCTATAGTTGCAACCTGCCTACGCAAGAATTAGCAAAGCAATATACTACAGGTGATAAAAGAAAAGATGCTACTATCTTAGATATTGAAGCCTATAAAAAAGCAAACCCATCTTTTAATATTACCTATACAGTAGCCCCTTATAAAAACACAGGGCTATATAACAATAAGTACCAGCCTAGGCAAGGAGAATCATCAAGCGCAGGGGTAGCGGCTCTAAATTACCTTACAAATTTCAGAACCATCCGCTATGCCGATGTATTGCTAATGGCCGCAGAAGCCAACAACAGGGCAACAGCCGCGAATGATACAAAAGCATTGACTTATCTAAATTTGGTACGGAGGCGTGCTTTTGGAGATGTTAACCATGATGTTACTGCTACAGGCGCTACATTGAAGCAAGCAATATGGGACGAACGCAGGCTAGAGCTGGCTATGGAAGGGGACAGGTTCTTCGACTTGGTACGCACTGGGCAGGCAGCAGCAAAAATTACCAATTTTAAGGTAGGTACCAATGAAGTATTCCCCATTCCCCAGCAAGAAATTGATAATTCAGGGTTATCTCAAAACCATGGGTATTAATTCAGTCAATCATTCTTAAAAATGCAACTTATGAATACGGTTAAAAAAATATTTTCTATCGCCTTTTTGCTGGCCGTTATTTCAGGCTGCAATAAGGATTATAACGATACATCCTTTATAAACAATGCAGCACTCCCTACTAAAATAGCGGCATCTTTTACCATTACGCAAAACAATAGCGGCTTGGTAACCATATTGCCAGTTGGTGAGGGGGTTGCTTATTTTGATGTGTATTTTGGTGATGTCACCACTGCTCCAGTAAAAGTTTCCGTTGGAGGAGTTGCTCAGCATATTTACAACGAGGGCGTTTATGGCGTAAGGGTTGTTGCCCACAATATTGCTGGCAAAACTGCCGAGGTCACCCAGCAGCTTACCGTTTCATTTAGGGCACCAGAAAATTTAGTTGTGAATGTGTCCACAGATGCGGTGAATAATTTTAAGGTAAACCTTTCCGCCACTGCCTTGTACGAAACCTTTTTTAAAGTTTATTATGGTGATGTCGCTAACGAAATACCGCAACCCTTCTTAGAAGGTGATACCATTAGCCATACTTATGCAGCTACAGGCAATTATACGGTTAAAGTAGTGGCTTATAGCGGTGCTAAAGATTCTATCGTTGCAACCAAATTGGTTACCATCACCAACCCGCTTGTTTTGCCCATTACATTTGAATCTTCAACGCTTAATTATGCCTTTACAGATTTTGGTGGCGGCACAACAACTGTTATAGCCAACCCACAAGTAAATGGTATAAATACCAGTGCCAAGGTTGCGCAAATGGTGAAGAATGCAGGCCAGGTATATGGCGGTAGCTTTATTGCACTTACTAGCCCCATTGATTTTTCAGCCAATAAGGTTTTCCGTATGAAAGTGTTTTCTCCAAGGGTTGGGGCAAAGGTTTTATTGAAAGTAGAAAATGATGCCAACGCCAATATTTTTTACGAAGTAACCACTACCACTACCGTTGCCAATGCTTGGGAAGACCTAGTGTTCGATTATAGTGCTATCAATACCAGCAATGCTTACAGCCATATTGTACTCATTTTCGATAATGGCACCAATGGGGATGGCAGTGCAAATTTTACTTTTTTAATGGATGATATACGGCTTACAAATACCCTGCCTACTGGTGGCGGAACGGTGTTGGCACTGCCACTTGACTTTGAATCGAAAACAGTAAAATACAAGTTCACCGATTTTAATGGGGGCAACGTTACGGTAATTGCCAATCCGCAGGTTTCAGGAATTAATACTAGCACCACAGTGGGCAGGATGATTAAAAGTGCAGACCAAACCTATGGTGGCAGTTTTATTGCCTTGGATAACCCAATTGATTTTTCCTCCAAAAAAACTTTTAAGATGAAGGTTTTTTCCCCTCGGGTAGGTGCTAAGGTGCTTTTAAAAGTAGAAAATTTAACTTCTGGTGCTATTAGTTACGAAAAGGAAATGGCCACTACAAAAGCAAATGCTTGGGAAGAGCTTACGTTCGATTATAGCAAAATAGATGTATCCAAATCGTACCAGAAAGTAGTGCTCATTTTCGATAATGGCACTATGGGCGATGGGTCTGCAAACTTCACTTTCCTGTTTGATGACATTTCACTTAATTAATCTTGAAAATAATAAAATCATGGTAACGAATATAAAATCGCTCTTCGTTCTGCTTGTAGCTATTGTTTGCTGCTTTTGCACTTGTAAAAAAGAAGAGTATTCATTTGGCGCAATAAAAACACCTAGCAATCTTACACTTACGGTAACAGTAGCTGGAGTAGATGCGGCAAACCCTGCGGGTAATGGCTCTGGAAATGTAAGTGTAACTGTTGGGGGAACAAACGCCATTACCTATTATATAGATTTTGGAGATAGTACCCCAAAATCAGTACAGGGTATTAGCCAGCCAGGTACAATTAGCTATAAATATACAGGTACTGGCTTATCTACTTACAATGTTAAGTTAACAGCTATTGGCACAGGTGGCGCTGTTTCCACACTTAGCCAGCAAGTTCAAATACTGGTTATTTATCAGGTTAAACCCGCCATTTTGCAATCTTTAACCAACAACGCATCTAAACTTTGGGTGATTGATAAAAATGCACCCGGGCATGTAGGGGTAGGGCAAACCGATTTTTTTTATCCTAATTATTATTCGGCTACGCCCAATTCAAGGTCTGCTTGCCTATATGACGATGAAATAACTTTTGATAAAGATGCCAATAACAATGTATATATAACGGTTGATAACAAGGGGCAAACCTTTGTTATTGCTGCTGCTAATGGATATTACGGCGTATCTGGTGGCGATAATTGTTACGCAATAAATACTGGCGGAAGGGCAAAACTGAAGTTTACAGATGCAACTTCTACATCTACCACTGCCAATTCTACCAGAACACAGTTTACGGCTCCTGGATTTGGAATTGTAGGTTTTGGGACGGGTGGTAATACTTATGAAATAATTACGCTTACAGATTCTACTATGCAGTTGCGCAATATTGGTGCAGACGGGCTTGCTTGGTATCAAAAGTTAATTAAAAAATAAATTACAATGAAAATTTTAAATAGTAATCTGATGATCTTACTCGTGTCTATCCTCCTTTTGATAGGTGGTTGTAAAAAAGACGATGCTACTAGCACCGCTCCCATTTTGCCAGCAAACCTGGTTGTGTATGCCAATGTTACTAACGATAGTACGGGTAATGTAACCTTTAATGCCTCGGCAGATAATGCTGTTTCGTATAAATATTATTTTGGCAATGGCGATTCTGCTGTTGTGGCTTCTGGCAATGCCAATTATCAATATACCACTGCTGGTGCCAACCTTTACACGGTTACGGTAATTGCCACAAGCAGCACTGGGCAGGCCATCCAGAAAACCGTACAGGTAAATGTAACGGTAAGAAATGGCTCTGAAAAAGTTGTTTGGTCCGATGAGTTTAATACTGATGGTGCACCCGATTCGTCCAAATGGGGATACGATTTAGGTGGCGGCGGCTGGGGCAATAGCGAACTGGAGTATTATACCAACAGCAGCAGCAATGCAAGCGTGCAAAATGGGTATTTAAAAATTACCGCTATCAAACAAAGCTTCAATGGCAGTGCCTATACTTCTGCCCGGTTGCTTACAAAAAATAAATTTAAAACCACTTATGGTAGGGTAGAAGTAAGGGCAAAACTGCCATCCGCATTAGGCACCTGGCCTGCTATCTGGATGCTGGGTTCTAATATTGATGTTGTTCCTTGGCCGGGCTGTGGCGAAATTGACATCATGGAACAAAAGGGCAATGAACTAAATAAAATTTACGGCACCCTCCATTACCCTGGCCATTCAGGCGGTGGTGGCGTAGGAACTACTACTACAATAGCCAATTCATCAACCGATTTCCATGTGTATTCGTTGGATTGGTCGCCATCAACCCTTAAACTATATGTGGACAAGCAATTGTTTTTCTCATTTGCCAACAATGGCACTACCCCGTTTAACAAGGATTTCTTTTTTATCCTAAACCTTGCCATGGGCGGCACTTTTGGTGGAACGGTAGATCCCAATTTTACCAGCGATGCCATGCTGGTAGATTATATCAGGGTATATAAATAATCTTTCTCTACAGAATAAATTATAACAGGCGAAAAGTATAAGGCAAAACATTGAGTTGTCTTACTCCTTTTCGCCTGATATGTATTGCATTGCCTTTACTTGGAAAAAGAGCATAAGCTTTCGAACTTTTTTAATAAAATCACAATGAAAAAATCATCATTCTACCACCATAAAATACTATCACTTTTCATTTTTACAGTCATTCTTTTTGCAGCAAAGGCACAAAAAACAAAAGCTGCTACAATAGTTGATCCTATTGATGGCAAAGTAAATGCGTTGCTGAAAAAGATGACGTTGGCAGAAAAGATAGGGCAGATGAACCAATACAATGGCTTTTGGGATGTTACGGGGCCAGTACCAAAAGACGGTAACGCAAAACAAAAGTACGACCACCTGATGAAGGGCTTGGTTGGGGGGGTGCTAAACGTAAAAGGCACTGAAAACGTACGCAAGTTGCAGGAAATGGTGGTAACAAAATCCCGCTTGGGTATCCCCTTGCTTTTTGGGTTCGATGTAATACATGGACATAAAACCATTTCACCCATCCCCTTGGGCGAAGCTGCTAGTTGGGATTTGGTTGCCATTGAAAAATCGGCAAGGATAGCCGCCATAGAAGCCTCCGCCGTAGGCATCAACTGGACTTTTGCGCCCATGGTGGACATAACAAGGGATGCCCGTTGGGGCAGGGTAATGGAAGGTGCCGGGGAAGACCCTTATTTGGGGGCAAAAATTGGCGTAGCCAGGATTAAGGGGTTCCAAGGCAACGATTTAAAAAGCCCAAGTGCCGTAATTGCTACCGCAAAACATTTTGCGGGCTACGGGTTTGCAGAAGCAGGGAGGGATTATAATACCGTTGATATAGGCACATCTACACTATACAATATCATATTGCCCCCTTTTAAAGCCGCAGTGGACAATGATGTAAAAACGGTGATGAATTCTTTTAATGTACTAAACGGCATACCCGCCACCGCTAATAAGTTTTTACAAAGAGATATATTAAAAGGTAAATGGGATTTCAAAGGTTTTGTAGTTTCTGACTGGGGTTCCGGGGGTGAAATGATAGACCACGGCTTTGCAAAAGACCTAAAGCAAGTGGCTGAGCTAGCCGCTAATGCAGGCAGCGATATGGATATGGAATCGTATGCTTATATAACCCACTTGAAAGCATTGGTAGAAGCCGGCAAAGTGGATATAAAACTGATAGACGATGCCGTAAAAAGGATTTTAAAAGTAAAGTTCCAGTTGGGCTTGTTTGACGACCCCTATAAGTATTGTGATGCAAAAAGGGAAAAAGAGCTTATTTATCACCCCGACCATTTGGCTGCTGCGCTTGACATGGCAAAAAAGTCGATGGTATTGTTGAAAAATGAAAACCAATTGCTGCCATTGGCCAAAAACCAACAAAATATTGCCATCATAGGCGCATTGGCAAATGAAAAAAACAGCCCATTGGGTAGTTGGCGCATAGGTTCGGATGATAACATTGCAGTATCATTCCTAGAAGGCTTTAAAAAATATACTACTCAATTCCAATATGCAAAAGGAGCAGACTTGGTAATAGGAGAAACGAGTTTTATAAACGAAGTGAAGATAAATGAAACAGATACCAGTGGTTTTGCAGAAGCAAGGCAAGTAGCCAGTAAAGCATCGGTAGTAATCATGGTGTTGGGCGAACATGGTTTTCAAACAGGCGAAGGTAGGAGCCGTGCTAAACTAGATTTACCGGGTGTGCAACAGCAACTGCTGGAAGAAATATACAAAGTGAATAAAAACATAGTGCTGGTATTGATGAATGGCCGCCCATTAGCTATTACCTGGGCCGATGCGCACATCCCAGCGATTCTCGAAACTTGGCAATCAGGTACTGAAACTGGTAATGCCATTGCACAGGTATTGTTTGGCGACTACAACCCTAGTGGTAAATTGCCTATGACTTTCCCCCGTAGCGTTGGCCAATGCCCTATTTATTACAACCATTACAATACAGGTCGCCCCGGCCCCAAAGAAAATGTGTTTTGGAGCCATTATGCCGATGAATCAGAGAAACCCTTGTATCCATTTGGCTATGGGTTAAGCTATACCAAGTTCCAATATTCAAACCTAAAGATTGATGCAGCAAACCCCAAAAGCATACATGTAAGCGCAACCATCACCAATACTGGAAAATATGGTGGGGAAGAAGTAGCCCAATTGTACATACACCAAAGAGTGGCTGGCATAGTAAGGCCTGTAAAAGAACTAAAGGGCTTTCAAAAAATATATATTGCTCCGAACGAAAGCAAAGAAGTAAAGTTCCTATTAACCGATGCCGAGCTAGGTTATTATAACAATAATGGCGAATTTGCAGTAGAACCTGGGGATTTTGATGTAATGATAGGCACTAATTCGCAGGAAGGGTTGGCTGGTAGTTTTTTAAAGCGATAAGTTTTTTTTAATGCCTAAGAATTTGAATATTCTAGGAACTTTTTTTGCAAGAAATGAAATCACTAAGTCTTACTGGAAGGCAAAAGGGTTTTCTTGAAAGCTGGGTCAATTTATTTTGTTATTACTAGAAAAACTCTTTTTTAAACTCAAGATTTGCTGTTGTCATCCGCAATCTCTAGTAATTTTTTTGCATCTTTTATTAAAATATTTTTGTCTTCAACCGCTATGATATTTTCCTGTACAAATTCGCTCATAACCCTAAAAGCCGATTCGTAAGTGGTGCCTGCAAAGGAAGCGATGTCTTGCCTGCTGATATTGATGTCGATAAAGCCTTCGCTTGAAATGCCGAATTTTTCTAATAGCGAATGAAGGGCATACGCCACCCTGCCTTTTACAGGCATGTGCGCAAGGTTCCGCATCCTTTTTTCCGACTCCTGCAGCTCGTCTGCATAAAACATGAGTAGCTTATACGTAAGTTCGGCATTAACTTTTAAAGACGACTTAAAAAAATCGAGGCTCATGGAGCAAAGCACGGTAGGCTCTAAGGCCGTAGCCGATATAGGGTATATATATTCCTTGCCCATGCCACGGTGGCCAAGTATGTCGCCAGGGCCAGCAAACCTTAGTATCAGTTCTTTGTCTTCCCCCCACTGCTTCTGTACTTTTACTTTGCCCTTGTAAACGAAATAAATATCTTTTACCTCATCGCCTTCTTTAAATATCATTTCGCCTTTCTTGAATGCAATATTCTTCCGCTGGGCCTCAACCGCAGGCAGCCATTCTTTTAAAGAGAGCCTGCACACAAGGCAGGTTTGCATCTCGCATGCGTTTTTATTCTTGCTCATTTCGGGCGGAAAGGTAAAGAAGTTTGTTATTATAGACCTACCGTAAGGGTATTTTGGGTGCATAAAGTTTTTTCGCTTTTTTATTAAAAATCAACCCAGCCCAACCTCACCCCTCCCGAAAGGGAGGGACAAGTTACCTAAAGGAAAAGGTAACAGGAACAGGGGAGAGGGCGATGCGACAATATTTGCATATTTTTAATAATATCAAAATCTCCTAGTGTGATATTAAAATAGTTTCAGTTTTGCCTTTTTTGTGGGATTTTTACTCTTTTCTTCTTTTTCAAAAATCGTTGTCACTCTTGTAAACCATTGATTATCAACAATAACGTTAAATTTTTATGAGCATTTTATGCATATTTTGTGCTTATTTTTTGAGTGATTTGTGCGTATTTTCATATCACTATTGTTCATTTTGTGCGTATTTTAATGCCATAAATGCAAGACCATATTTTAGGACTACAACTATCTTAATATTAGCAAAAAAACAACTACGATTAGGATGCCAAGACACTAGCTTTGTATCAGGTGCATTTATACATCAAAGATAAGGTTTTTATAAATAAGGGGGCGTATCGGAACAAAGCGACAACAGGGCAAACGCATCTAAATTTATTTTAGGCCTAATCGCCTATTTAATTCAAAAATGTCACTTTTTAGTCCTTTTGCCTCATAGCCGGCGGGCTTCGTCCAGGCAATGCCACTCTATTTTATCCTTTGAAAAAAATATGCTACGCATTTTTTTCAATTTTGGCTGTGCCAAAACTGGATAAAATAAGGTGGCTTATGCCAGGACTGGTGTGAAACTCGAAGATGCGAGCAAAAAGTATTTTGATGCGTTTGCCCTGAAAGCGACAAACTTTTATACTCCGGTATTTTTGCATCTGCCTATCTTAGAGGCTGAGCATCAGGGCAAACGCATCAAAATTATTTTATGCCAAATTGCCTATCTAATTCTACAATATTCCAGTTTAAGGACTTCTGCCTCACAGCCGGCGGGCTTCAACCTCACCCCCAGCCCCTCTCCAAAGGCGAGGGTAGCTTTGGCACCACCACTCCATTTTATGCTTTGAAAAAAATTTCGTACCGATTTTTTTCAATTCCGTCTTCGACCGAATCCCATAAAATGAGGTGGCTTGTGCAATTACTGGTGTCAATGCGCAAATCTTACCTCTAATAAATTTAGATGCGTTTGCCCTGGCTGAGCATCTTGCAATTGAAAAACTTTAGTTTTCACTAAAGAGGGGTGCAGGTTTACCACTTCGCCAATTATAATAATGGCTGGGTTTGCAATTTCAGCATACTGTGCTTTGTAAAAAATATCCTTCACTTTGCCTATTACCATTTTCTCTTTATGGGTAGTGCCGTCTTGTATAATAGCCACAGGGGTTTCGCTTTTGCCATTGGCACCAAAAATATCCATGATGGCTTCCAGCTTGCTCATGGCCATGAGTATAACAACAGTTGCTGTGGATTGTGCAGCCAGTTGTATGTCTCCAGAAATTTCGCCCGATTGCGTGGTGCCCGTGGTTACCCAGAAACTTTCATTAATGCCCCGGCAGGTAAGCGGTATCATTTGCGATGCAGGCACTGCTATGGCACTGGAAATGCCCGGGATAACCTCAACTTTAATTCCTGCTTCCCTTGCTGCATTTATTTCTTCTTGTGCCCTGCCGAATACAAATGGGTCGCCACCTTTCAGCCGCACTACATGCCCATGCGAAAATGCGTAGTCAATAATGGTATTGTTTATTTCTGCTTGCGAAAGTGCGTGGCAGCCATACCGCTTGCCTACAAATTTTTTAACCGCCCCTTTTTTACAATATTCCAGCAATTGCTCATTTGCCAGTGCATCATATAATACAACATCGGCTTTTTTAAGCGTATTTATCGCTTTCAAAGTAATTAACTCTGGGTCGCCCGGCCCTGCGCCTACCAATGATAAAAGTGGGTTCATTTAGGTCATTTTTATATTAATAATAAAATTATATGATTTATTTTGTCAAATATAATTGAAATATGAACAAAACTGCTTTATTTTGTGATATAAATCATAATAATCAGCTTTTTTTATTTTATCGACACTGTTGAAGTATTATATTAAATAATTTATAATTTGATTGTAGCTAGTAATGGTTGATTACTTGAATTAATAAAACAGTTGCAATGAAAATAGTAGTAATTGGTAATGGGATGGTAGGGTACAAGTTTTGTGAAAAGCTTGTAGCAAAAGCCCAGCCCGGGCAATTTGAAATAGTAGTATTTGGCGAAGAAATTCGCAGGGCATACGACCGGGTGCATTTGTCTGAGTTTTTCTCGGGCAAATCTGCCGAAGACTTATCTATGTCCCCGGTAGGCTGGTACGAAGAAAACAGTATCCACCTGCATTTGGGAGATCCTGTGCAAAGCATTGATAGGGAAGCCCAAACGGTTCATTCTTATCATGGTATTACCGAAAGCTACGATGTATTGGTGTTTGCCACAGGCTCATCTGCCTTTGTGCCACCCATTCCTGGCGTGGACAAAGAAGGGGTATTTATATATAGGACGATAGAAGATTTGGAAATGATGCAGGCTTACGCCAAAAAAGCAAAGAAAGGTGCTGTTATTGGTGGTGGGCTGTTGGGTTTGGAAGCAGCCAAAGCTATGATAGACCTCGGCATTACAGATACAGCTGTAATTGAATTTGCCCAACGCCTTATGCCTAGGCAAATAGATGATGCTGCATCTGGTATCCTTAAAAATAAATTAGAAATCCTTGGCTTAAAGATATTTACCAATAAAAACACCTCGGACATTCTTGGCGATAAATGTATAGAAGGGATGCAATTTACCGATGGCTCTAAGATAGACGTAGATATGCTGGTAATTTCCGCAGGCATTAAACCCAGGGACGAATTGGCAAAGCTATGTGGTTTGGAAGTGGGCCATCGAGGCGGCATTGTAGTAAACGAGAAAATGCAAACGGCCGACCCTTCCATTTACGCCATTGGCGAATGTGCTTTGAACAATGGGATGATTTATGGCTTGGTAGCCCCCGGCTACGAAATGGCGGAAGTGGTAGCAGATAACCTCTTGGATGGCAGCAAGGCTTTCTGGGGCTTTGATATGAGTACCAAACTAAAATTGATTGGCATAGATGTGGCCAGTTTTGGCGACCCATTCATTCAAACAAATGACACAAGAACCGTAGTATTTGAAGATACCATGAAAGGTATTTACAAACGCATAAATATAACAGGGGATGGCAAATATTTGCTGGGAGGTATATTGGTAGGCGATGCCTCTGCTTATAACATGCTACTACAAACCTCAAAAAACAAAGTAGTACTTCCCCCCAACCCAGAAGATGTGATATTGGGTAGCCGTGGCGGCGAATCGGCAGAAAACGGTGTATTAAGTTTACCTGACGATGCTATTATTTGTAGTTGCGAAAGCGTAACCAAAGCGGGCATTTGCCATGCAGTAAGCGAAGATGGTTGCGAAACAATAGATGCCATAAAAAAATGTACCAAAGCAGGTACTGGTTGTGGTGGTTGTGTGCCAATGGTAAAAGATTTGATGGTACACACCATGAAAGCAGCAGGTAAATATGTACGCAATGTTATCTGTGAGCATTTTGCTTATTCCCGCCAGGAACTATACGATTTAGTAAAAATAAACCAATTAAAAACCTACGATGATGTGTTGGATACCCTTGGAAAGGGCGATGGTTGCGAAATTTGCAAACCGCCAGTTGCCTCTATTTTAGCTAGCCTTTGGAATGAAAATATCTTGGCAAAAGGCAATGCCACCGCACAAGACAGCAACGACCGTTTCTTGGCCAATATACAAAAAGGTGGCTCTTACTCCGTAGTGCCAAGGATACCGGGCGGTGAAATAACGCCAGATAAATTGATTGTAATTGGCTCTATTGCGAAAAAATACAACTTATACACTAAAATAACAGGCGGCCAGCGTATTGATTTATTTGGCGCACATTTATCTGATTTACCCAAAATATGGGAAGAATTGATTGAAGCGGGTTTTGAAAGTGGACACGCCTATGGAAAATCGCTCCGCACGGTTAAAAGCTGCGTGGGCAGCACTTGGTGCCGCTTTGGCCTGCACGATAGTGTAAGCTTTGCCATAGAAATTGAGGAACGCTACCGTGGACTCCGTTCCCCGCACAAATTGAAAGGCGGTGTTTCGGGTTGCATACGAGAATGTGCTGAAGCACAAAGCAAAGATTTTGGGGTAATTGCAACAGAAAAAGGCTGGAATTTATTTGTATGTGGCAATGGGGGAAGTAAACCGCAGCATGCCCAATTATTAGATACAGATTTGGATAGTGAAACACTTATAAAATACCTTGACAGGTTCCTGATGTTCTACATCAAAACAGCCGACCCACTAACCCGTACCGCTACTTGGCTGAACAATATGGAAGGTGGCATTAGCTACCTGAAAAATGTAGTGGTAAACGATAGTCTATGTATAGCTGAAGAGTTGGAACAGGAAATGCAAACATTGGTAAATAGCTATAAATGCGAATGGAAAGAGGCCATCGAAAACCCTGAAATACGCAAACGTTTCAGCCATTTTGTAAATGCACCCGAAGAAAAAGACCCTACCATGAAGTTTGAGCCCATGCGTGAACAAAAGAAAGTAGCCCAATGGTAATACTTGCCACGAAGGCACAAAAACACAAAGAGGCACAAAGGTTCTTTAAAGAATTAAAAATCGCTTATCATTCTTTTTTCTTAGTGCTTCTTCGAGACTTCGTGGCATTGTGGCAAACCGATAATCAATAAAACCTTTAAAATACTGCTCATGGATCAACAAACAATTACAACTAAAGAAACAACGGATTCACTTCCAATGCTAAATGAGGAAAGTGGTTGGTTCCTTGCTTGCAAGGTAGAAGATGTGCCTGATAATGGAGGGGTATGTGTAAAATACAAAGATGAACAAATAGCCCTTTTTTATTTTACCCGCAGGAAAGAGTGGTATGCCACACAAAATGAATGCCCGCACCGCCAACAGATGGCACTAAGCCGGGGAATGATTGGCACACAAGCAGAAGAACCCAAAGTAGCCTGCCCTTTCCATAAAAAAACTTTTTCATTAGTTACGGGCGAATGTTTAAGTGGTGATGAGTGCAGCATAAAAACCTATCCGGTAAAAGTGGAAGATGGGTTGGTATATATAGGTGTTTGAAAAGACAAAGAGGCAATAGGCAAAGGGGCAAAGAGAATTATGAGTTATGAATTATAAATTATGTGTTTTTACTCCTGTAATATTCGCATTTAGTTTCCGTTTCTTCGCATCATAAAAATAAATATCCTCAAGAGATGGCAGTTTCATTGAGTCAGATATATAAATTCGCTGATTATTAACCTAAAAAAAACAGTAACATGCTTACAAAAAACATCCCAAAAATTTTCCTAGCCGTAGGTATCCTTACAGGATTAAACACGGCAGTATCAGCCCAAATTTCCTTAACAGGGCAGTTAAGAACAAGGACTGAACTTCGCGATGGAATCGGGAATTTAGTACTAAAAGGTGCTCCCAAAGCCGCTTTTACCTCCCAGCGTACCCGTTTGAATTTTGGGTATAAGTGGGATAGGCTAACGGTTGGCGTAACCTTGCAAGATATACGTGTATGGGGCCAGGATGCCTCTACAATAACCGCTAATGATGGGGCTAAATTGATGCTACACGAGGCTTGGGCCGATGTAGTATTGGCCAATAAAGCTGATACCTCTTTCAAATTCAGGTTATTGGATATGTTATCCTTAAAAGTTGGCCGGCAGGAATTGATTTATGATGATTCCCGCCTTCTTGGGAACTTGGACTGGCTACAACAAGGACGCCGCCACGATATGGCTTTGCTAAAAGCAGTGCACCATGGTTGGCAGGTTGACTTAGGTTATGCCTTCAACCAAAATACAGATGCAGTAGGCTATACAGGCACAGGCTATGCCCCCGGCAATGTACCCACCTATGCAAAAAGCTCCACGGGTGTACTGATGCCGGTACCTGGTACTGGTTTTGTGCCGATAGCTGCTGCAGGCAATGCTGCCAACAACAGCTCCCGCGGTGGCACGGCTATTTATACCAACCCTCCTAGTACAAATGCAGCAACGGCAGATTACAAATCTTTTACTAGCTTATATATCAGCAAAAAATTCAACCAAACAAAGTTTTCTGCATTGCTATTTAACGACAACTTCGGCAAGTCTAAGCTAGATTCTATAGCTGATAATGCTGGCGGTTACTTATATGGCAAAAGATATGCATCTGCTGGTGCAGCTGACACATACGATTATTCTGGCTATAATAGCCGTTTTACTTATGGTTTGATGGTGAACCAAGCAATAGGCGGAGCATCTAGTTTTGCTAAAGTTGCACTTCAGGCTGCCTACTATCAACAAAGCGGGAAAGACCGTGCTGGGCTTAGCCTGAATGCGTATCACTACATGCTACAAGCGGCCATCCAAAAAGGCAACTTTACCATCACCCCTGGTTTTGAGGTATTGTCTGGCAATGATTCCACCACGGCTGCAACAGATAGCAAACGCTTTGATCCCCTATACGGTACCGCACATAAATTCAGGGGCAATATGGATTATTTTTATGCAGGTGCCAATTCTCCCGCAGGTGGTTTAACGGATATTTATTTCAAAGTAAAATATGCAACTGCTTTACTGTCTTTAAGTGCTGACTACCACAATTTTGCCACACAGCAGCAAATGAAAGCAACCACCAGCAAGCAATTGGGCAACGAAGTTGATTTGCAGTTAGGTTATCAGTTAAACAAGTTTACAAATGCAGAATTCGGCTATTCTTTTATGCTGGCAAACGATAATATGACCGTAGCTAAAGGACAAACAGCCGCTATTTCCACATTGTACAATAAAACAGCCACTTGGTTTTATGTAATACTGAAATTTACGCCAGATTTCATGTACACAAAGGCTGCGGCAAAAGCAAAGGGCTAAGCCCGTTGCCACAAAGACACGAAGGCACAAATTAGCACAAAGAAAAGGATAAAGAAATACTTCGTGCTTCTCATTGGGTTCATAAAATACTTTCGCCCTACGGTAAAGTTTGGGCTGTAGAGACGCAGGATTTTGCGTCTAAAAGCGAAAGTATTTTGTGTTCCTTGGTAACGTCATGCCCATAGGGCAAAAAAAGAGAAAAAAAACAACACAAAAACACAAAAAACAAGTAGTGTTTTCGCTTCTTTACTTTCTTCTTTGTGCCCCTTAGAGCCTTCGTGTCTTCGTGGCAAAGAAAACATTTTACAACACATTTAAAACAAATCACCATGTCATCCATCAACAACAAACAGCCTTTAACCAAGTTTAAAGTATTCAGTTTCCAAGGTGTTCAAATGCGGACTTTCCACATTACTTGGCTCACCTTCTTCGTATGCTTTTTTGGTTGGTTTGGGCTTGCACCCCTTATGCCCAGCATCCGTGCAGATTTGGGATTAACCAAACCTCAAGTAGGCAACACCATTATTGCGGCAGTCTCTGCTACCATTTTTGCCCGCCTGATTATCGGTAAATTGTGCGACCATTGGGGCCCTCGGAAAACCTATACGGCACTGTTGCTTATTGGTGCTTTCCCGGTAATGCTGGTTGGCTTGGCGCACACCTACACTACATTTTTATTGTTCCGTTTGGCCATAGGGGTTATTGGTGCATCTTTCGTGGTTACGCAGTTCCACACATCCGTAATGTTTGGCCCAAAAATAAAAGGCACCGTAAATGCTGTGGCAGGTGGTTGGGGCAACCTAGGTGGTGGTGTTACCAACATGGTAATGCCCATCATTTTCGCTACCATCGTAGGCTTTGGCTACACAAAGGCAGAAGCATGGCGCTATGCAATGGTTATCCCTGGCCTGATGTTGTTGGTAATGGCTTTCTTATATTATAAATTCACGAAAGATACACCTGCTGGCAATTACGATGAAATTAACCATACTAAAAAAGACGAACCCAAAACAGATTGGAGCATTTTGAGCGATTGGCGTATATGGGCTTTAGCCTTGGCTTACGGAGTTTGTTTTGGTATGGAAATCACGTTCGATGGGGTTGCCGCCTTGCACTTTACAGATACCTTCAAATTAAACCAAGCTAGTGCTGGTTTCTGGGCAGGCATATTTGGCTTCATGAACATTTTCGCCCGTGCCTTGGGTGGCGTTTTCTCCGATAAAATTGGTCACAAATATGGCCTTACAGGCAAAGGTTATTTCTTGGCTGCCATGCTGTTGCTGGAAGGGGTGGGCATTATCCTATTTGCAAAGGCAGGTTCTTTGGAAATGGCCATTGTATCCATGCTTTCTTTCGCTTTGTTCCTCAAAATGGCCAATGGTGCTACTTACGGCATCACCCCTTTTGTAAATGAGAAAAACGTAGGCATGGTAAGTGGTATAGTGGGTGCAGGTGGCAATGTGGGTGGTATGTTGTTTGGCTTTTTGTTCAAATCTGCCACCATCAGCTATGTACAGGCTTTTGAATACATTGGGTATGCAGTAATAGCCGTAGGGTTAATAATAACGGTAACAAAGTTTACCGTTGCACCCAAGGTAGCAACAAGCTCCCCTGAATGGAAGGAAGAAGTAGCAATGGCGTAAAAGTAATTGGTTATACAACAAATGGCTACACATTTCTTACAAGTAAGAGGGGTGTAAGGGCAGAAAACCTTCTGCCCTCCTTCATTACAAACAACGCCCAATTGAGTTGGCTTTTGATATTGGGTAATGAAAAAATGGTAGGGATATGGAGTAATCCTGTTTCGATGGAAAACAAAAGTGGTTCATTACCCCAAAATTCTATTTCAGCTCCGAAAAAGGTTGTTTCAACGCCCATCCGGGTTGTTTCGATACGGAAAAAAGTTGTTTCATTGGGTATAAATGTTATTTCATTGCGGAAGAATGTTGTTTCATTGCCCAAAAATGTTGTTTCGATGCGGAAAAATGTTGTTTCAATGGACAATCTGGCGGCTTTATTGGGCTTTGGAATAAAAAACACACACTAATTAAGACTTTTTGTCAGCATAGAGAAAGTTTTTTGGGGTAATGAAAAGAAATGCAGCAGCATTGCCAAGGAAAAAAGGGTTGCAGATAAAAGACTTCTTCGCTTTGTAAGGCTAATAATGCACTAAGAGGTATTATTTAGTGAAAAAGAAATTAAGATAATAGAAATAATTATGTCACAGTCTTTCAAATCAACTTGCTGTTATTGTGGAGTGGGCTGTGGCATTGTCGTACACAAAGACAAACAGGGCAAACTTCAGGTAGAAGGCGATAAAGACCATCCGGTAAACAAGGGCATGTTATGCAGCAAAGGCATGAACCTGCATTATACTGTGATGGACACTAGCGACAGGTTGCTATACCCCGAAATGCGCTACGGTAAAAACGCAATAAGGCAAAGGGTTTCCTGGGATACTGCCTTGGACAGGACGGTTGCGGTTTTTAAAACCCTCATTGAAAAATATGGCCCGGATAGCGTGGCATTTTATGCCTCCGGTCAATGCCTTACAGAAGAATATTATGTACTGAACAAGCTAATGAAAGGCTTTATTGGTAGCAACAATATAGATACCAATAGCCGCCTTTGCATGAGTAGTGCGGTGGTGGGCTATAAAATGAGCTTGGGGGAAGATTGTGTACCCAATAGCTATGACGATCTGGAACTGGCAGATTGCCTATTTGTTGCAGGTGCCAACCCTGCTTGGTGCCACCCTATCCTTTGGCGAAGGGTAGAAGCAGCTAGGGCAGCAAACCCGAACATGAAAATCATTGTTAGCGACCCACGGAAAACACAAACCTGCGCTATGGCAGATGTGCATTTGCAATTAAACCCCGGTACAGATGTTACCTTGCACCATGCCATTGGCAGGGTATTGATTGAGGATGGCAATACAGATTCAGATTTTATTGCCAATCATACAGAAGGTTTTGAAAAATACAAAGCTACTGTAATGCAAAAAACAGTGGAAGAGGCGGCCATTATTTGTGGCATTAGCTCCGCTCACATAAGGCTGGCTGCCCAATATGTCGGCGCAGCAAAAGGGTTCATGACCTTATGGACAATGGGACTTAACCAAAGCGTAATTGGGGTAAACAAAAACCTTAGCCTCATCAACTTAAACCTGATTACAGGCCAGATAGGTAAACCCGGCAGCGGCCCTTTTTCACTTACAGGCCAACCCAACGCAATGGGTGGCAGGGAAGTGGGCGGCTTGAGCAATTTATTGCCCGCCCATAGGGATTTAGCCAAGGCGGAAGACAGGGCTTTTGTAGAGAACTTCTGGGGCAGCAAAAAAATAGACCCAAAACCCGGCCTTACGGCTACAGAAATGTTCGAGGCACTGAACGATGGCCGATTAAAAGCCATTTGGATTGTAGCAACCAATCCACTGGTAAGCCTACCAGATGTACACATGGCGGAGGAAGGCTTGAAAAAAGCAAAGTTTGTTGTGGTACAGGACATTAGCAACACAGCCGAAACACTGAAATATGCCGATGTGGTACTACCCGCCGCTACTTGGGCAGAAAAAGAAGGTACCATGACCAATGCCGAAAGGCGTATCAGCTATTTGCGCAAAATGGTAGATGCTCCCGGCGAAGCATTGGCAGATGCAGAAATTATCACTCGCTTTGCAAACAAGATGGGGTATGATGGTTTTGGTTTTAAAACCTTTGGTGATATTTATGCGGAACATTGCGCCTTAACAGAAGGTACAAATGCCGACATAAGTGGTTTGAGTTACGATATTTTGGAAGAAAAACAATCGGTGCAATGGCCTTACCCCAAAGGAGAAAAGGGTAGCGGCACAAAGCGGTTGTTTACCGACCATGTTTTTCATACACCTTCTAAAAAAGCAATCATCCATAGCTTCGATGATAGCAATCAATCAGAGCCTTTAACCGAAGGTTTACCCCTAGTCCTTACCACAGGCAGGATACGTGACCAATGGCATACCATGAGCAAAACAGGTAAGGTAAATAAGCTAAACCAGCACATTAGCCAGTCTTTCTTGGAAATAAATCCGGAAGATGCTGCAAAAAGGGATATAAAAGATGGGGATTTGGTAGAGATAACCAACCTGCGTGGCAACGTGAGGGTAAAAGCCAAATGCACAAGCGATATAAAAGAAGGAGTTGTTTTCCTGCCGATGCATTGGGGCAAAGTACTCAACAGCGATTTGAACCGTGCCAATAACCTTACCAACAACCTGGTAGACCCAAAAAGCAAGGAGCCAGATTTTAAATTCTCGGCGGTTCAGGTAGCATTATACAAAAAGCCAAAGCAAAAAATAGTTATTATTGGGGCAGGTGCAGGTGCGCATGGCTTTGTAAAAAGCTATCGTGAATTGAATACGCAGGATGAAATAGTGGTTTTTAGCAAGGAAGACGCACCTTTTTACAACCGGGTAATGCTGCCAGACTATATAAGCGGCACACAGGCTTGGGAGCAACTGGTGAAAATGAAGGCCGAGGAGGAATATACTTTCGATATAACCTTGCACAGAGGCACTAGCATAGAAACAATAGACAAAACCAATAAAATAGTTGCAGACAGCAAAGGCATTACCCACACCTACGATATACTTATTTTGTCAACAGGCAGCCGCCCTACCATGCTCCGGGATACCCCCAAACTAAAAGGTATATTTAGTATGCGCAGCCGAGTGGATGCCGATAATTTTAAAGCCCATATAAACCCGGCAAATGGCAAAGTAGTAGTTGTAGGTGGCGGTTTGCTGGGTATTGAATTGGCTGCTTCGCTTCGGGAAATGGGGGTAGCAGTAGTGCTGATACAACGCAGCTCCAAACTAATGGACAGGCAGCTAGACGGCCTTGGCAGCCAATTGCTGGACGAAGCTATCAGGGATGTAGGCATAGAAATTTACTACAACGATGAAATAGAGCGTTTTTTAGGCACTGGGGCTTTGGAAGGCATACGCCTGAAAAGTGGGGTAACTATCAATTGCCAAGCCATTGTTTGTGCTATTGGCACTACCCCCAATATAGAGTTGGCAAGGGCTTCTGGCATTGAATGCAAAAGGGGGGTAATAGTAAACGAATACCTAGAAACCAATGACAGTTCTATTTTTGCTATTGGGGAAATTGCAGAATTTAAAGGTATGCTATACGGCATCACCGCAGCGGCAGAACAACAGGCAGCAATAGTGGCCAAGTTTATCAGCGGTGATATTGCCCAGTATTACAAAGGTTCCTTGTTGATGAATATCCTAAAAATGCCAGGAACTACTCTTTGTTCCTTGGGCATGGCAGAAGCACCGAATGACCCTGCCTACGAAGAAGTAGTTTTTATAGACAAGGCAAAGCGTTATTATAAAAAATGTATCATACACAACGATAGGTTGGTAGGTGCTATATTAATCGGCGACAAGAGCGAGTTTTTAGAATTCAAGGAACTGATAGAAAAAAAGATAGAGCTTAGCGATAAACGATTATCATTATTGCGCAGTGGCAGCAAGGCAGAGCCTGTATTGGGGAAGTTGGTATGTAGCTGCGGCAACATTGGCGAGGGCAATATTGTAAACAAGATAAAAGCAGGATGCACCGATTTTGATGAACTATGCAAAGCCTCTGGTGCCGGGCAAGGCTGTGGCAGTTGCAAGCCAGAAGTAAAGGCATTGCTGGATAAAATGATGGCCGTTTCACCAAATAGCTCTGTTGTAGCGTAGCTTTTAAAAAGAATAAACGAAAGGAGATAAAACAGCGTTTCTCAATTCCCCTCTCGAGGGGTGGCCGAAGGCCGGGGTGGTTGCTCTTATGTATCTTCTCTGCAAAAAAGCTAAGAATCTATTTCGTTTCAAAAAGCCTAAACAATGAATCAAGCTTTAAATAAAGAAACTTTTATTGCCCACCCATCCTTGGGTGCAGGGGCAACTTATTTTTACTTTGAGGCCGATTTTATAAAAGATAATATCCGCTGCATCCCCATGTGTGCAAGGTTTAAACTAGATGCCGCAGGAATAAAATTCAAGTTGAAAGATTGGTGCAATATCTCCGTAACCGAAAGGAACACAATAGCAGAGTACGACTGTAATACAGTAGATAAATTGAAAAGCTACAAAGCCTACTTGCAGGAACTTATTTTCAGCAACACTGGCATGGAAGCAAAAGAACTCCGCCTAGAAACGACTTTGGAATGGGATGAAACAGATACAATGCCCCCCTCGGTAGTAGAAAAATGCAGTGAATTTTCTATTCCCTTCTCAATAGAAAATTGGAGGCAGCTAAACGAACTTCAACGTTTTGCATTGATAAAACTGAGTAAATCTGCCCATGAAAACAAAAACTTCCCTTTGGCAATGAAGGAGTTTGGGGTAGTATAATGACATGGTAAATGCCGTAGGCATGACAGATTTTGTAGCTCCCGATTTTAATCGGGGGAGGCTTAGAGAGTGTCTCACTCTAAACATAAAAAAAGTTTGCACCCTTTGAGTTAAAACTTTGTGTGCTTTGCGGTTAAATAACAAACATTATGCGGTACGCATTCCAATTTAAAATCAATTTTACAGGCGGCATCGTATCGCCCGGGTATTTGCTGCACCTGATGGATGCCGTGAAGGAAGGTGGCATAGACCATGTGCGCTTTGGCCTTCGCCAGCAATTATTGATAGACGCAACGCACAAGCAGCACGACAAATTGCTGGCTTCTTTGGATAAAAACAAAGTGGTTTATGAATTGAACAAGGATGAATACCCCAATATGGTAAGCTCTTATGCCGGGGCAGATATTTTCCTGAATGACTCTTGGCTACGGGAAGGCACCTACAAAGATATTTTTGATTTGTTTGACTATGCCCCCCGCCTTAAACTGGCTATAACAGACAATAACCAAACCTTTACCCCTTTTTTTACCAGCAATATCAATTGGATTGCTTCGGCCAACAACCATTTTTGGCATTTGTATATCCGTTTCCCCCAAACGGATGTATTGTTCCAATGGCCACTACTGGTATATACCAACGAAATACCCCGCCTTTCCAAAGAGATAGAAAATATTATTTTCCAACAAAAGGAACTTTTTTTTGGCAATAGCAAGGCAGATGGCCAATGGGTGTTTAATACCATAACACAAAAACTAAAGTATATCAGCAAACCTGTGGAAGAGGCCTTGCACCTACCCGCTTTTAACTTGCCTTATTACGAAGGGTTTACGCATTATGGCAATAAAACCTGGCTGGGCATTTACCGCAGGGATGAATTGTTTCCTGTGGATTTTTTAAAAGACATTGCCCTTACTTGCCTCAAAACCAAAACCGGTCAGCTATATACCACCACCTGGAAAAGCATCATTATTAAAAACATTGAAAAGCCAGACAGGAAGGAATGGGACTTTGTGCTGAACAAGCACCGCATCAACGTTCGCCATGCCGCCAACGAACTGGCCTGGCAGGTAGAGGACACTAATGAAGACGGGCTATACATCAAAAGGATGGTTACCCGTGAACTGGACAAGCAGGACGTACGCACTTTTGGGCTTTGTTTTGGGGTAAACACACAGCCAGAAAGCAGTATGTTTGGTTCTGTCATTATCCAGCGGCGATTTTCAGTTATACGCAATTTGGTTAAAGCCTTGGATAAATATGATATTTTATATACGGATGGGTTCAACCCAAATTCCAAAGAGTACATCACTTTTAGGGCAGGCATACATAAGGAGCATATAAGCACCTATTTGGTTTCAATAAGCAAGCAATTTTATGAGCTTGAAAACCAACGTCAAAAGGATGCTTCTGCCACTTACCAGTTGCAGCAAAAGAGCGTTGAAAATATTGTTGAGAAATATGTTTACCAGTGCTGCAGTTGTCTGACTGTATATGATGAAACACTAGGAGAAAATGAAAATGGCATTGCCCTAGGCTCTGCATTTGAGGGGCTGCCCGATAGTTATTGCTGCCCTTTGTGTGAGTCGCCAAAAATTAATTTCAAGCAAATTAACCAATCCATACTTGGCTTACAAGCTGTTTAAATCGCTTTCGGCATTGTAGTTTTTAAAATGCTGCGCCCATGCTTCCGGCAAATCAAAACATTTGGTATCCATTTTTGAAAGTATATATTTCATGCTAAACCTTTCCAATTGCTGCTGGCGGTATAAGCCATCTATTTTTGCCAGGCCGCCAGCAGTATAAACGCCGCATAACGGTTCCATGCTACCATTGTTGGTAAAAACAAAAGCATCCCCGGTTTCTGTTTTGCTTTTGCCAATCAGGTAGGCTATCATTATAGGTTGCATCAACAACATATCGCAGGCCAGCACAAACAAATCTTCCTGTGGGAATTGGAGGTGGGCAGAAAAAATACCCTTCATAGGGCCCCCGATGCCGAGGGTTTCATCTAGTATAATTGTGCCAGTCTCAAAAATTTTGTTATACAAATCAAACTGCTCTGCCCTTATGGATATAAAAACCTGCATATCGGCACTCGATAATATGTCCGCAGCGTTTGCCGCCCATGTTTTCGATTGGTGCAGCAATAGCCCCTTATCTGCTCCCATCCTTATGCTTTTGCCGCCGCAAGTAACTATGCCTATCATTTTTGTATAAAATTAAGGATGTGGCTAATATCAGGCTGAAAATCTACATTCCTTATTAAAGATTTCTAGCTTTGATGCATAATGGCAAATTAGCACATAAAACCCGTAACTTAACTTACCTTTGCAACCATTTTAAAAAATACAAGCTACAAGTCGCTGGTTTAAGGTTAACAATATTAGTAGCCAGCAACTTGCAATAAGAACATAAGCTATGGGCGATAAATACAAAGAATTTTCGGGGCTAAACCTGCCAGCAATAGAGAAAGAGATACTGGCTACTTGGGATGAAAAAGGTTCATTTGAAAAAAGCGTTTCCATCAGGGAAGGGGCTACGCCATTCGTGTTTTACGAAGGACCGCCCAGTGCCAACGGTATGCCGGGCATACACCATGTTATTTCAAGGACGTTGAAAGACTTGGTGTGCCGCTACAAGACCATGCAGGGCTTCCAAGTAAAACGCAAAGGCGGTTGGGATACCCATGGCCTACCAGTAGAACTAGGCGTGGAAAAAGAACTAGGCATAACAAAAGAAGACATTGGCAAAAAAATAAGCGTAGAAGAATACAACCAAAAATGCCGGGAAGCCGTGCTGCGCTACAAAGACAAGTGGGACGATATTACCCGCAAAATGGGCTATTGGGTTGACTTGAATAATCCCTATATCACTTTTGAGAACAACTATATAGAAAGCCTTTGGTGGATACTAAGTGAGCTATACAAAAAAGGGTTGCTTTACGAAAGCGTGAGCATACAGCCCTACAGCCCTGCGGCTGGCACAGGCTTGAGTAGCCATGAACTGAACCAACCTGGTACTTACAAGGATGTAAAGGATACAAGTGCGGTGGCGATGTTTAAGGCGGTAAAAAGCGAACAATCACAATTTTTATTTGATTCTGCTGCAAGCGACGAAGTATTCTTTATGGCTTGGACTACCACCCCTTGGACTTTGCCATCCAATCTAGGGCTGACTGTTGGGCCAAATATTGATTATGTATTGGTTAAAACTTTTAATCCATATACACACCTGCCTATAAACATCATCCTTGCAAAAAACTTATTGGCAAAATATGTAAAGGCAGAAGGTGAAAATGGGGATTTTGAAGCATACGAAGACGGAGACAAATTAATACCCTGGCAGATATTAGCTGAATTTAGAGGCAAAGGCCTTGAAGGCATCCGTTACGAACAACTCATGCCCTACGAAGTCAACACCTCTGAAATAGCTGGTGGAGACCCATTTCGTGTGTTGTGCGATAGTTTTGTTACAACGGAAGATGGTACAGGCATTGTACACACTGCCCCTGCATTTGGTGCAGATGACTATAAAGTAGGCAAAAAATACGGCATCGGCATACTGACCATGGTGGATAAGCAAGGCAAGTTTGTAGAAGGCCTTGGCGAGTTTAGTGGTAGGTATGTAAAAAACTACAAAGATGACCCTAGCTATGTGGATGTGAACGTGGACATCTGCGTGAAGCTGAAACAGGAAAACAGGGCTTTTAAAATAGAAAAATACGAACACAGCTACCCGCATTGCTGGCGCACGGATAAGCCTATATTGTATTACCCATTGGATGCCTGGTTTATCAAAACCACAGACCCTGTGGTAAAGCAAAGGATGATAGACCTTAACAAAACCATTAACTGGAAGCCCAAAAGCACAGGCGAAGGCCGGTTTGGCAACTGGCTTGAAAACATGGTGGACTGGAACCTTAGCCGCAGCCGCTTTTGGGGCACTCCATTGCCTATCTGGAAAACAGAAGATGGCAGCGAGCAAAAATGTATTGGCAGCATTGGGGAATTAATGTCCGAAGCTGAAAAAGCTAAAGCAATCTTGGGTGATGCCATCAATCAAAATCTATCTACTGCAAACCTCGATTTACATAAACCTTTTGTAGATGAAATTACCTTGGTTTCTTCTACAGGCGAACCTATGAAACGTGTCTCCGACCTAATAGACGTTTGGTTCGATAGTGGTGCCATGCCTTATGCGCAGCAGCATTTCCCTTTTGAAAACAAGGAATTGTTCTCGCAAAGCTACCCTGCCGATTTTATAGCTGAAGGTGTAGATCAAACAAGGGGTTGGTTCTATACTTTACATGCTATTGGTTCATTAATAAAAGAAAGCGTAGAGGAAGAACTGAAAAAAGCAGGATTGCCTACCGATAAGGTAGATGGAAGGGCTTATAAAACTGTGGTTAGCAATGGTTTGGTGCTGGACAAGAACGGCAATAAAATGAGCAAACGCTTGGGCAATGTGGTGAACCCATTTGATACCATAGAAAAATATGGTGCAGATGCTACCCGCTGGTATTTGATTACCAATGCAAGCCCTTGGGACAACCTTAAATTTGACCTCGCAGGCATACAGGAAGTGCAGCGCAAGTTTTTTGGAACATTATACAATACCTACCAGTTTTTTGTTTTATATGCTAATGTAGATGGTTTTGCTTTTAAGGAAGCCTATATACCACTGGAGCAAAGGCCAGAAATAGACCGCTGGATATTATCATCGCTGAATACTTTGATAAAAGAAGTAACCGCAGCCATGGACGACTACGAGCCTACGCAAGCTGGCCGCTTGATGGAGGAATTTGTGGACGAGCATTTGAGCAACTGGTATGTGCGCCTTTGCCGCCGCCGTTTTTGGAAAGGCGAGTATGAGGGCGATAAAATAGCCGCCTACCAAACCCTGTATGAATGCTTGGAAACATTGACACGGTTGATAGCACCTATTTCCCCATTTTTTAGCGATGCGGTGTTCAAAAACCTGAACGCCATTACCCACCGCTTTGACGTGGAAAGCGTGCACCATGTTTTATTCCCCACCAGCAATGCTGCCGCTATTGATACCGATTTGGAGGAAAGGATGCAACTAGCACAAGACACATCCTCGCTTATATTGTCAATCCGCAAAAAGGTAAACATCAAGGTTCGCCAGCCATTGCAAAAAGTAATGGTGCCCGTGCTTAACCCCAAGATGAAAGTGCAACTGGAGAAAATAGAAGACCTGATTAAAGCCGAGGTAAACATAAAGGAGTTCCAATACATTACGGAAACCGAAGGCGTAATAAAGAAAAAAGTAAAGGCTAACTTTAAAGCATTGGGCACTAGGATGGGGGCCAAGATGAAAGCAGTGAGCTCATTGATTGCCAATTTGTCACAGCACGAAATCAATACCCTTGAAAAAGAGGGTAGCCTTGCTTTATTGCTATATGGGGAAGCAATCAACCTACTTCCAACTGATGTGGAAATAACCGCAGAGGACATACCAGGATGGAGCGTTGCCAGCAAAGGCAGCCTCACCGTGGCTTTGGACATTGTAATATCAGACGAATTGCAGAGCGAAGGCAATGCTAGGGAGCTGGTAAACAGGATACAAAACATACGAAAAGAGGGCGGATTTGAGCTTACAGACCGTATTTTCGTACAATTGGTGGATAACTTAGTATTAAAAGCAAGTATTGAGCAATTTAAAGAATATATTTGCCGCGAAATTTTGGCAGACAGCATAGACTGGATGCCCACAATAAAAGCAGGCACTGAAATTGAAGTAAATGATACATTGCTGACTATTTCAGTAACAAAAAAATGATATTTAAAGAATGGCGACTAGTAAAGTAGTGAAGAGTTCAACAGGGTACAATGCGGCGAATAAGCCAATTGCTGAACCGCAAGAGAAATCGAACATACCGATTAAAGCAAAGCCTGTTGCCGCAAAACCAGAAAGAAAGGCCGACCCTTTGAAAGAAGTGAAGCTGCCGAAAATTATTACGAAAACAAGTGTACCATATAACCCAGATTATGTGCCCATGGAAAAAAGAGTAGACGCTCCCAAGACAAATTCGCCGCTGGTGAAATATAGCGATGCCGACCTGAACGAGTTCAGGGACATCATCAACAAGAAAATGGATACAGCCAAGAAAGAATTGGCTTACCTGCAAGGCTTGATTACCCGCAAAGACGAAATGGGCGGCGACAACGACGATGCCCGCTACATGACCATGGAAGACGGCAGCATGAGCATGGAGCGCGAACAGCTTAGCCAAATGGCCAGCCGTCAGATAAGTTATATAGACCACTTGGAAAAAGCCATCATGCGTATTGAAAATAAAACTTATGGTGTGTGCAGGGTTACAGGCAAGTTGATAGACAAAGCAAGGCTAAAAGCGGTGCCACATGCCACGCTAAGCCTTGAAGCTAAACTTGGCCTGGTAAAACCTAGTGGCGATTAGTATATTTTATTGATTGATAAAGTACTTTATTGTAGAGCCTATTCCTTCTAAAAAAGGATAGGCTTTTTGTGTTTTGGTTGGCATTGAGTAAATGGTTAGCAGGAGTACTATAAGTGAAGCCCTGAAATATTTTACTATCAGGCATTTTTTTACCGCATAGGCAAATAGCACACATAGTTTTTGTAAGGTGCTTCGCTTGCATAAGGCCACATAGTCTTGCAAAAAAGCAAATTTTCTTGCGAAAAGAAAGCTATTTTGCCCTAAACAGATAAATGGTATTTCCCAATCCCACACAGTGCCAAAATCCTATATGGGGGAAATTTGGGATACTCATGGGGGAAAATTTCCCCCATATAGGATTGTCATGTTGTTCTTTATACATATCCATCCCAACTTTGCATTAAAACAGGAACTAGCCACCTTAGCTTTAGCTCTTAATCGGATGGTAGTTGGTTTTGGAAAATGATAATTCACTATCAAAATCTTATCAGTTTCTTATCAATAAACTATCATTTTACTATCAATAAACTATCATTCTATTATCAATAAGGTATCATAAAATTCACTTAAATTATAATAAAAAATGAGGCTAAAAAAACATAAACAATTGAATATGAATGAGTTATAGGCAAAAAAGGAAATTAGCAAAAAAATAAACCAGCGAAAAACAAAAAATAGCCCAGTTGAAATATTCGCTTAAGTCTTCAATTTCCCCTGCCCAAAAGGTTTTGTAGGGCGGTATTGAATTATTCAGCAAGGCAAAATGTTAGCATTTGGCAGCTTGTTTAAAAAACGTGCGGGCCTACCCAGCGACCTGCCAGCATTAATTCTTGGGCATTAAAAAAGCCCAGAACCCGCGTCCGACGCGTATTCTAGGCTTATATATGGTGGTGTGAGCCGAAACAAAATTGTTTTACTGTATTTAACTGTTAGCGTTAAACACGGCTAAAAGAAATGGGTTTGAAGGTCAAGTGCTTTACCATGCTTAACTATTGGAGTTAAACACGACAAAGCAAAAAGGTCTACTGGTAGGCTCGAAATGAGAATAATACCAGGGTAACAACGAATTAGTAGCCAGGTGGATGGACATAAAACTTTTGGAATAAGACAGCCACTCGTTGGTAAAAATGAAGGTGACTGAGAAGGGGTCTAAAAACCACATTCCAGTAAACTCAAAAAAAAGCACAAATTTTTTTTCTAAAAAAAGGGTATATGCTTTTTTTATTATCCTCTCTAATAATAGAAAACATGATCAACAACGATAAATATATTACTTATACGCTTGAAGATTTCATCTGGGATGATGATTTCCGGCAATGGGTGCTTGCGCCTGACTATCAAAGTATAACTTTTTGGGAAGGCTGGTTGAAAAAATACCCTGAAAGAAAATTGATAATCAATCAGGCAAGGGAAGTGCTGCTGCAATTACGTTTGGAGGAAACTCAATTGAGCGAAAAGCAAAAGCAACGGATGGTATCCAATGTGCTTACCGCAATAGCTGTGCCTGTATTGAACGTGGTTGCCTCTCCTCGCCAGCAAGCTTACAATAAAAAAACCATTGGAACTTACATAAAATATGTTTTTGGCATAGCAGCAGCCTTGCTTATTGGCGTGGCAGCTGTTTGGATGGTAACAAAAGACACAAATACACAGGATTTATATACCTATTCTTCATTAGTAAAAAAATCAGCTAACTCACTCTCTGAAACTATCAATGTATCTGCTGTTCCTTTGGTGTTTAGGCTTGACGATGGCAGCAAGGTAACCTTGGAGAAAGGCGCAAAAATAAGCTATGCCCCAGCCATGGGCAGCCTAGCCAAAAGGGAAGTTTACCTAAGCGGCGAAGCATTTTTTGAAGTAACAAAAAACCCCTTGAAGCCTTTTGTGGTGTATTCTAATGGCTTGGTTACCAAAGTGCTAGGCACAAGTTTTAGGATAAAAGCAGATGAAGGGGCGAAAGACGTAACCGTGGAAGTGCATACTGGAAAGGTTTGGATAAGCAAAATGAAGGTAACCACCGATGTAAAAGGGCCTGAAATAAATGGGGTAGTGCTTGTGCCCAACCAGCAAGTGGTTTTTGACAAGCAAGTAGAGAATTTGCAGGTAAGCGTAGTTGCAAACCCACAGCCCGTCAATGCGGCGGACAGGGAAGCACAGGCGATGGAGTTTAAGGACGAAACGGTTTCTAAAGTGCTTTTTAAACTTAGCAAATTTTATGGGATTGATATTGTGTACGACACCACGGTGCTAAATAAATACCCCATCACCACCAGTTTTACCGATGAAACACTTTTTGAACGCCTGAATGTGATATGCACGGTAATAGGGGCAAAATACATCAATCAAAATGGACAGATAATAGTAACAACAACCCCTAAATAAAATGACTGGATAATATTATTGGATATGGATACAAGCTTGCCTAATTTTTTATATGCTTCGGATGGCCGCTAACCACCTGTTTTAATTTTTATTGTAACGATTTCTTAATACACGCTTTATGAAAATGATGCCCTTGCCAACGATGGAACAGGCTACCTGTCCTAATAAAAAAGCTTCCATTAAATTGTCTTTTTTAGCTAAGTTGGTGTTTTTTTTCTTATTAACCTACAGTTTTAATAGTGCATTTGCAGCTAATACCTACACATGGATTGGATCTAGCGGTACGGTTAGCAATCCTTCTGGTGGTTTATATACCACTGCCGGCAATTGGTCTGTATCAAGGGGTACTCCTGCTGCAACCGATATTTTGGTAATCAACCCATCATCTGCCATTACTATTACTGGTGTTCCATCCGAAACAATTGACCAGTTGCAGATTGGCGGGAACAACAAGGTTACTTTAGTGCCTACGGCATCTTCCAATGCCTTAACGTTAAATACTTCCATGACAATCGGTTCTGGAAGCACGCTAGATGTAGGGGCTATTAAAATTGTTCAAGGAACAAGCTTTACCCCGTTTGGCAGCGGGGCGCTTTTAACGCAATGTACTTCTACTACACCTTTGCCAACAGGCAAAACATGGACATTTGATATTACCTATAATGGTACTGCTGCCCAAACAATAGTGAATGGCACATACAACACGAAACTTGTCATTAACAATACGGCAGGTACTGCATCCACGTTAAAATCCAGTGCAACCGTTACTGGTGTGCTTACGCTTACAAGCGGGGTTATTACACTTGGGACTAATAACCTAACCATAAGTGCATCGGGGTCTGTATCGGGAGGTTCCAGCAGCAGCTATGCAGATGCAAGCAGTACGGGGCGTTTCATCAAAAATTCGCTTAGCACTACTGCTGTGCTTTTCCCAATAGGTACATCCACCAGCTATGCACCATTGTCTATAAAAAATACAGGCGGCAATTCTAACATTTCCGCAGGGGTTCAGTCCGCAATTACCAATGCACCGTTTAATAGTGCAGGGGTTTTTAACTTGCAATGGTCTGTATTGGGCGGCACGGCCACTACTTCTAATATCACATTCCAGTTTAACGGGGCAGATTTCCCAAGCAGTTATACGCAAGCCGCTGCTGAATTGGGCAATTATTACCAGACAAACACGTACTACACAGCAACACAGCTAGGCACCCCTGCTGGCAGTAACCCTTATACCTTAAGTGCTACAGGGCTTAATGTAACTACCAGCGGTACCAACTATTATGTGGTAGGCAATAGTGGTGCAGTAGTGGCTTCTTCCATTACCTATACTTGGATTGGTGGCACATCTGGCAGCTATGCCACCCCTGCAAACTGGTCGCCAACAAGGAATGTACCAGCAACAGGTGATGTTTTGCAAATAAACCAATCCTCACCAACTACCATTAGCAATGTGCCAACAGAATCTATTACAACGCTGTCTATTGGTGGATCCAGCACAGTAACGCTTGTGCCAGCTACCACTGGCAATACGCTTACTATTGGCACTTCGCTTGCTGTTAATCCCACCAATACATTGGATTTGGGTACTATACAATTGGCAGGTTCATTTGTAAATTCAGGTACTGGTACAGTTTTGATTGGCAATACCACATCCACGCCGGTACCTGCCAGCAAAACTTGGACATCTATCGTTAGTTACGACGGCAGCAGTAGCCAAACAGTAAGCGGGGGGAGCTATAATGGCGGCTTGACTATCAGTAATTCAGCAGGCTGTAGCCTAGGCGGTTCTGTATCTATTGGAAGTGGCGTTAGCCTTACCCTTACGAACGGTGTACTTACTTTGGGGGCTTATAATTTAACATTGGGTTCCACATCCACGCTATCTGGCGGCAGCAGCAGCAGTTATGTAAATGCAAGCAGCACGGGGCGGTATATCAAGAACAATGTAAGCACATCTAGCTTTGTTACTTTCCCTGTGGGTACAGCAACAAGTTATGCGCCTTTAACTATAAAAAATGGTACTTCTAATGTAGCCATGACGGTTGGTGTACAATCTACCCTTACAAACGCACCGTATAATAGTGCAGGTGTTTTCAACCTTCAATGGTCTGTTTTGGGCAGTGCTGCCACTAGTGCTGCTATCACATTCCAAGCCAACGGGTCAGATTTTCCAAGTACATATACCCCGGCAGCGGCAGAGGTAGGCAATTACCAAAGTTTTTACATTGCATCACAAGTAGGCACACCAACGGGGAGCAACCCTTACATATTTAGTGCAACAACACTTAATGTACCCAGTAGCGGCACTAACTTGTATGTAGTAGGCAATAGCGGGGCAGTAGTGGCTTCGTCTATCACCTATACCTGGATTGGCGGCACATCTGGCAGCTATGCCACGCCTGCAAACTGGTCGCCAACAAGGAATACCCCCGCCACAGGGGATATTTTACAAATAAACCCATCTTCACCAACTACTGTTACTAATGTTCCAACAGAATCTATTACAACACTGTCCATTGGTGGGTCTAGCACCGTAACACTTTCGCCTGCTACTGCAGGCAATATACTTACCATCGGAAGTAGCCTAGCTATTAGCAATACGTTGGACTTGGGTACGATTGCCCTTGCAGGTAATTTCACTAATTCTGGAACGGGTACTTTGCTTGTTGGCAATACTTCATCCACGCCCATACCTACTGGGAAAACATGGACATCTATTGTTAGTTATGACGGCAGCAGTAGCCAAACAGTAAGTAATGGCAGTTATAATCTAGGGTTGACCATCAATAATGCAGCAGGTTGTAGCCTTGGCGGTTCTGTTTCCATAGGAAGTAGTGCCAGCCTTACACTTACAAATGGTGTACTTGCTTTGGGGGCTTATAATTTAACCCTGGGTTCTACATCCACGCTATCTGGCGGCAGCAGCAGCAGTTATGTAAATGCAAGTAGCACAGGGCGGTATATTAAGAATAATGTAAGCACATCTAGCTTTGTTACTTTCCCTGTGGGCACAGCAACAAGCTATGCGCCTTTATCTATAAAAAATAGTGCATCTTCTATCAACATGACGGTTGGTGTGCAATCTACGCTTACAAACGCACCGTATAATAGTGCAGGTGTATTCAACTTGCAATGGTCGGTATTGGCAAGCTCCACAGCTACTTCCACTATTACTTTCCAAGCAAATGGATCAGATTATCCCGGTGGCACCTATACGCCTGCCGCCGCTGAATTGGGCAATTACCAAACTTACTACTTTGCTACTCAATTAGGCACGCCTTCGGGAAGCAACCCTTATACATTAACCGCAACGCTTTCTGTACCTAGCAGCGGCACTAACTATTATGTAGTAGGCAATAGCGGTGCTGTAGTGGCTTCTTCCATTACCTATACATGGAGTGGTGGCACATCTGGCAGCTACACAACCGCCAGCAACTGGACACCTGCAAGGAATACACCAGCCACTGGGGATGTTTTGCAAATAAACCCATCATCCCCAACTACCATTACGAATGTGCCATCTGAAACCATCACAAGTTTGTCCATTGGTGGGTCAAGCACCACAACGCTTACACCAGCCACTACTGGCAATACACTTACCATAGGCAGCACTTTAGTTGTAAGCACAGGCAATGCATTGGACTTGGGTACTATAGCACTTACAGGTTCTTTTGTTAATTCAGGCACGGGTACTTTGCTTATTGGCAATACCTCTGCCACGCCAGTACCTGCCAGCAAAACATGGGCATCCGTTATTAGTTATGATGGCAGTAGTAGCCAAACAGTAAGCAATGGCAGTTATAATGGGGGCTTGATAATCAATAATGCAGGCTGTACTTTGGGTGGCTCCGTATCTATTGGAAGCGGTGTTAGCCTTACGCTTACTAGTGGTGTACTTGCTTTGGGGACAAATAATTTGACTTTGGGTTCTACATCCACGCTTACAGGCGGCAGCAGTAGCAGTTATGTAAATGCAAGCAGCGCTGGGCGGTTTATCAGGAATGCAGTGGGTAATACATCAGTCCTATTCCCAATAGGCACAGCAACTAGTTATGCGCCTTTAACCATCAAGAATACAGGCGGCGGCGCCAATATGACCACTGGCGTGCAATCTACTTTAACCAATGCCCCTTACAATGCCGCAGGCGTTTTCAACCTGCAATGGTCTGTACTAGGTAGTGCAGCCACTACTTCTAATATCACTTTCCAGTTCAACGCTGCCGATTTCCCTGGGGGCAGCTATACGCCTGCCGCAGCAGAGGTAGGCAATTACCAAACCTTTTATACTACTTCGCAATTGGGTACGCCAACAGGTAGCAACCCATATAGCCTAGCAGCTACTGGTCTTTCTATGCCTGCCAGCGGCACTAACTATTATGTGGTAGGCAATAGCGGGGCGGTAGTGGCTTCTTCAATCACCTATACTTGGGCTGGTGGCACTAATGGCAGCTATACTACCGCCAGCAATTGGTCGCCAACAAGGAATAGCACCGCCACAGGCGATATTTTGCAAATAAACCCATCATCGCCTACAACAATAACGAATGTTCCAGTGGAATCTATTTCTGGGCTTTCCATCAATGGTTCAAGCACGGTAACGCTTGCTCCAGCCACAACAGGCAACACGCTTACTATTGGCAGCACTTTGGTTGTGAATACAGGCAACACTTTGGACTTGGGTACTGTTCAATTGGCTGGGTCATTTGTAAACTCAGGTACAGGTACAATATTAATTGGCAATACATCTACCACGCCAACACCTACGGGGAAAACATGGACATCCGTAGTTAGTTATGAAGGCAGCGGTAGTCAAACAGTAACTGCTGGCAGCTACAATGGTGGCTTGACCATCAATAATGCAGCAGGTTGTACTTTAGGCGGTTCTGTTTCTATTGGCAATGGCGTCAGCTTTACGCTTACAAGCGGTGTGCTTGCGCTAAGTACCAATAACCTTACGTTGGGTTCTACGTCAATACTAACTGGCGGCAGCAGCAGCAGTTATGTAAATGCAAGCAGCACAGGTAAGTTTATCAGGAATGCGGTAGGCAGCACGGCCTTGCTTTTCCCGATAGGCACTGCCAGCAGTTACGCCCCATTAAGCATTAAAAATACAGGTGCTGGCTCTAATATATCTGCTAACATACAATCTACTTTTACACATGCACCGTATGACAATACAGGCGTTTTCAACTTGCAATGGCTGGTTTTAAGCAGTGTGGCTACAACTTCTACGATTGTGTTCCAGTTTAATGGCTCAGATTTCCCAAGTACTTATACACCTGCTGCTGCTGAACTGGGTGTTTACCAAACAGCTTATGCAGCCACCAATTATGGCACGCCAGCAGGTAGCAACCCTTATACTTTAACTGCATCTGGGCTTGCAGTGCCTACTAGCGGCAGCAACTATTATGTAATAGGCAATATAGGTAAAGTGGTGAATCCTAATTATGTATGGAATGGTAGTGTATCTACCGATTATACCGTGGCTGCCAACTGGACACCCGTTAGGAACTCGCCATCTACTGTTGACGTTTTGCATGTCAACCCCGCTTCGCCAGTAAGCATTACCAATGTGCCAACAGAAACAATCGACCAGTTGCAGATTGGTGGTAGCAGCACTGCTACTTTGGTGCCAGCCGTTGCTACTAATTCGCTTACCATTGCTACATCCCTTACTATTAATTCAGGCAATACATTAGATGTAGGGGCTTTGAAACTGGCAGGTACGTTTACACCTGCGGGAACAGGGGCTTTGCTCACTGCTTCTACTTCGGTTACCCCAATACCAACCAGTAAAACCTGGACATTTGATGTAACTTATGACGGCACAACTGCACAAACAATATCCAATGGCACCTACAATGCTAAGCTAGGGATTAACAATGCAGCAGGTGCTACCCTAAAGGCAAGCACAACTGTTACGGGAACATTAGTACTTACAAATGGCATCATTACATTAAGCACTTTTAACCTTACCGTAAGTGCCACAGGGTCTATAACAGGTGGTTCTGCCAGTAGCTATGTATATGGCAACAGTACGGGGGTGTTTACAAGAAACAGTGTAGGCAATACTGCAACGCTGTTCCCAATAGGCACTGCTACAAGCTATGCCCCGTTAACGATTACGAATACAACTGGCACATCTAATTTGACTACAACTGTAATAAACACTTTCGCCAATCAACCCGGCGATACCACGCAAGTAATAAAGCTACAATGGAGCGTATTGGGCAGTGCAGTAACAACCGCTACCATTAAGTATCAGTTTAATACGGCCGATTTCCCAAGTGCTTACACGGTTTCTTCATCCGAATTGGGTACTTATAAAACCTCTTATACAACTACTGACCTCGGAACACCAACAGGCAGCAACCCATACAATGCTACAGCCACTGGGCTATCTATCCCAACAAGCGGCAGCAACTATTATGTGATAGGCAACACTGGCAACATAGTGGTAACGGCTACCACATGGACGGGAGCCGTAAGCACAGCGTGGGCCACGGCTGGCAACTGGAGCAACGGCGTGCCTTCATCCAACCTTGACGTGGTGATAGCTTCGGCAAGCAAATCGCCGATACTTGCAGCCAGCCAAAGCGTGAAGAACCTGACCATCAACAGTGGGGCAATATTTACCCTTAATACTGGCGTTACATTATCGCCAACATTAAACATAACCAACAATGGTATCATCAGTGGCGCAGGTACTTTGGTACTAGGCAGCACATCGCCACAAACATATACTGGCACAGGCACAGTGGCTAGCTTCACATTGAACAATAGCAATGGCCTTTCTATTGCCAATGGCAATAAACTGAACATCACAGGCGTGTTGACCCTTCAAAGCGGCACGTTGACCACCAATGGGAATGTGGTGTTCAAGTCCAACGGCATTGCCAGCAGTGGAACGCTTGCCCCGGTAAACGCAAGCGGCAACACGGGCAGCATCAGCGGCACGGTAACCGTTGAAAGGTATATACCCAAAGGCTACCGCAGCTACAGGGATATTGCCCCAGGCGTTTACGGCGCAGGCAACACCATCTTCAACACATGGCAGGAAAATGGCAGCTACACCAGCGGCTCTGGCATGTTCATTACTGGCGGCAGCAAGGACCCCAACACCACGAACATGGTCAACAGGATAAACCTTGGCTCCGGCTTCGACAGTAGCCTTAGCGCTGCAAGGACAGCCTACACTTACACCGCAGGGGTATGGGCAAACATACCCAACACCTACTTGTCACTGAACCCTTACCAAGGGTACAGGCTAATGGTAAGGGGCGACAGGAGCTTCAACTTGTACACCACGCCTACGGACAACACGCCATTAGGCTTCTTGATGTACAACGACACCCGCCTTCGTGCAAGCGGCACATTGATAACAGGCAACGTGGCCTACACAACATCTGGCGTTACAAACAGCGTTTACAACAGTAGCTATGGCCTAAACGGGGCTAATGACACGGCATACAGCTTGGTTGCCAACCCTTATGTAAGCCCTGTTGACTGGGGTTTATTGACAAAAGGCAACCTTTCCAGCTACTACTATTACCTAGATCCAACAATTGGCACAACTGGTACTTATATTGCTTGCAATGCAGCAATAAAGCCTTATATACAGGCAGGGCAGGCTTTCTTTATCCAGAACCTGAAAGGTGCTGGTACTAGCCCAACACTTACGTTCACCGAAAGTGCAAAGGCCTCAAGTTCAACCCACACTGCAGTGTTTGGAAATACCAGCAAGTTGCCAATTGCCCTGCTAAGGGAAGAAACCGCAGGCACGGGTAGCTACCATAAAATGGACGAGGCCAATGTAGTGTTCGATAAATCGTACAGCAATAACTATGGCAACGAGGATGCCCCTAAATTGGCGAACAGCAGCGACAACCTAGCTTTGCAGGAAGGCAACAGCCGTGGCTTGAGTATAGACAGCAGGCAGCCAGCCACAAAGGATGATATTATTACTATACAACTAGGCCAAGTGGCAAAAGCCCACTACCAGTTGCGCATAGAAACAACAAGCTATAGCAGTAACGGCCTTCCACCTTATGTTTACGATGCTTATACAAAAACCTACACCCCATTAAACAGTGCAGTGAACACGATAAATTTTGCGGTTGATAATACAGTTGCCGCCAGCTATGCAAATAGGTTCAGCATTGTGTTTAAGTCAACAGTATTGGCAGTAAACAGCATCACGGCTACTGCAACATTGAAAGATGGCGCAGCAACAATAAGCTGGAACACAGTAGGCGAAAACAAAGTAGCTGATTACACAGTAGAAAAATCAACCGATGGCAGAACATATACAAATATCGGCACGGAATCAGCCAAGAACACAGCAACGGCAAGCTACAGCTATGTTGATAATAGTATAAATGGCACTACTTACTACCGCATCAAAGCCACAAGCATTGACGGTAGCACTGCCTACAGCAACGCAGTAACCCTTACGCCTTATGCCTTACACCTTACGCCTTACACCTTGTATCCAAACCCACTCATTGGCAAAGTACTGAACGTAAAGCTGGAAAACGTAGCTGCAGGCAAATACACTGTGAGCATCTACAACAGCCTTGGGCAGAAAGTGCATAGCGAAACAGTAAGCCACGCAGGTGGCAATGCAACACATGGATTAAGCATCACTGAAAAACTGGCTAATGGGGTTTACAATGTAGCCATTAGTTCAGCAAGCAGCAAGCAAGTGGTTTATAATGCAAGTATAACGGTGCAGTAAAACAACATGCTGCCACCCACCCCAAAGTAGGCGGTTTCGCCTAAACTTTGCGCCTTTGAGCGAAGCGTTTTACCTTTTGTTTGCATCCTTTGCGCCTTCTTCGCGTAAATAGCTCTGCGCACTTTGCGGTTAAGCCCTTCGCTCCAATTAAAATAAGGCAAGTTATAAGTTGGGTACTTTGTAGTTTTAGGGGTTGGGGTTCAGGGGCGGAGGGGTTGGTTTGGTATTATTTGCCATAATTTTGAAAGATAAAACGAAGGACGATTGGCCATACTGAGGAAAATAGTAGAAGAACAAAGGGATCAGGTATTCATTTGGCAGGATATGCTGCTGGGCGATAAAAAAGCCCTGGAGCTAATCATGAATGGGTATATGGACATGCTGTACAACTATGGCATGAGGTTTTGCACAGACACCAATTTGATAGAAGACTGCATACAAGATTTGTTTATAGGTATATGGCAGCGGCGAGATTATTTAAGCACTTCAGTGAGCATAAAGCCATACCTGTTTTCTTCCCTCAGGAGGTTGGTTATCCGAAAAGTAAAAATATCTAGGAAAGCGGCATTTACTGCTTTTAATGACGACACCAACGAGTTCCATTTTGAATTTTCCATAGAAAAGAAAATAATGGAGTTTGAGGAAACAAGGGCAGTAGCCCAAAAAATAAAACTATTGGTAGATGGCCTGCCCAAGCGGCAAAAAGAAATCATCTACCTGAAATTTTTCGAGAACCTAAACAGGGACGAGATTGCAGAAATCATGCAAATTAGCCCGCAAGCTGTTTCAAACCTCCTTCAGAAAGCCTTGGGCAGCCTACGTTCCAACAACGACATTTTGCCATTGCTTATGCTGATGCTTATTTGCACGGGTGCTTTAAAAGCATAACTTTCTGTTTACTACAATCTATACCATATAAAAAAAAACCGCCTTATTCATTATGGCGGTTTTTTTATATGGTAAAACACATTTCTTACCTCGTAACAGCTATACCTTTTTAGGCGCTTTGCTATAACCTATCTTAAACCCCCACCGACATTCAGGGAAGCACTAAGGACTGTTGGGGCGGTTGCTACAAGTCGTTGGGAGTGCTGCCGAAGCTTCGGGAGCAACTTCCCCAAATGGTTGGGGAAAGAGCTACGGATAGTTGGAAGTGAGCTAGGGAGGGTTGGTGGTAAGTGGCAGATCTTAAAAAATATGCGGCGATACACTTATTTTTGAATGATTGGTGTAATGGGAGTTGCGTGTATTTATAAGTTGTGTATCATTTTAGAAAAACAAAAGATGAAAAGATTTTTTACAATTTTAGCTTTTATAATAACAGCAAAATCTCATTCTCAAAACTCTGACACAATTAGACTTTCAGATTTTAAATTATGTGAGTTGACAATTGACATCATTAAACAAAAAGACTCGTGCCTAAAGCAAACCAAAGTAGAAGAAATGAATTTGTGTTCTGATGGCTTCGTACAAGATAGCAGATTTGAAAATCGAATTGGATATGAAAGTGCATTATATCCTGGGGTTGTTTTTCAAAAGTATGAAGCAGGGAATAATACAATAGCCAAAATTCATTTAACAAAAAAATTTAAGGGCTATCTTCCTAATGGAGACTATATTGATATGAAATGTTTAAAAGCTAAAGATATTCTAAAAAAATATGACAGTTTAAATTCTTGGACTTCACGTGGCTGTTCAGACTACTGGGGAATTATTGACAATAAACAAATATATTACTATGTAAAAATCAACAAAGACAGAAAACCACAATATCCTGTTGACGAAAAATATTATTCTGAACAACTAATTGAAGGAATAGATATAATTGCTGACTGTTATGCTTACAACAAAGCCAAGACAAAGGAAGCGAAGCCAATATTTATTTTAGAAGGGAAAGAAGTTACAGAAGAGTCAATAAAAGATATAAAACAAGACGATGTCGAATCAATAAATGTCATCAAAGACCAAAATGCAATTAATAAATATGGAGAAAAAAAAGGAAAAAATGGTGTCATTGAAATTTTCCTAAAAAAGAAGAAATAAAAACAAACGCACAACAAACGCACAACATTAGGTTTGCGTTATTGGTGCTAGATGAATATATCCTCAACATTTGTTCTTTATTGTGCTTCAGTTTCCCCGCTACCGCACGTTGCTTAAAAAAAGTGATGCTACCGCCCGCTCCCAACGTTTGGGAGTACTCCCGCTGGTTGGGGGGAACGCTACGAGGAGTTGGGGTAAGGGCTACGAACCTTTGGGAATCCTCCCAACAGTTGCGGACAGTACTACGAACAGTTGGGAGGACGCTCCAACTGTTCGTAGTACTCCCAATAATGGGGTGCGTTGCCCCAAATGGTTGGGGAAAGCGCTACGGATAGTTGGAAGTGGGCTAGGGAGGGTTGGTGCAGGGCAAACGCATCAAAATACTTTTTGCTCGAATCTTCGAGTTTCACACCAGTCCTGGCATAAGCCACCTTATTTTATCCGGTTTTGGCACAGCCAAAATTGAAAAAAATGCGTAGCATATTTTTTTCAAAGGATAAAATAGAGTGGCATTGCCTGGACGAAGCCCGCCGGCTATGAGGCAAAAGGATTAAAAAGTGGCATTTTTGAATTAAATAGGCGATTAGGCCTAAAATAAATTTAGATGCGTTTGCCCTGAGGGTTGGTGGTAAGTGGCATATCTTAAAAAATAATGTACAAATATTTAAAACATACGACAATACAGCTATTTTTGAATTGGCTGACGCAATGTGAGTTGCGCATATTTATGAGTTGGCAGAAATGCGCAATCACCGTTCCCAAAATTGAAATTTGGACAATTTCTGCTAAATTTGTACCATGAAATTTGTAGACATAACCAATGATATAGCATTTAGAAAAATTTTCGGGAATGATAACAAGAAAAAATCCTTGATTTCATTCCTTAATGCAGTTATTGACTTGCCCAAAAATGAACAAGTAATTGATGTTGAAATTACAAACCCTTACCAGTTAGGCAAATTGAGTGGTGGGAAAGCTACTATTGTTGACGTAAAAGCAAAAGATGAGAAAGGGAACATTTTTATTGTGGAAATGCAAGTTGCCGAGTTTGACTTTTTTCATAAAAGGATACTCTATTACACTTCACAAAGCTATGTTTCCCAAATTGAAAAAGGGGTTCATTATGACAAATTGAAACCAGTATACTTTATAGGGATACTTGAGTTTGAAATAGGAAAAAGTACGAATTACCATAGTAGGCACAAGGTTTTAGATGTTGAGACTAAGGAGCAAGTTATACAAGATGTTGAATTTAATTTTATTGAGTTGCCTAAGTTTACTAAAACGATTGACCAGTTAGAAACGAGTATAGACCAGTGGACTTATTTTATCAAAAATGCCGAAAACTTGACAGTCATCCCCGGAAATGTAAAAGACGAAGGTTTGAAGGAAGCCTACACAGAGGCAGACAGGCAAAACTGGACAACGCAAGAATTGGAAGACTACGAAAGGGCATCAATAAAAGAAAGAGACGAACAAGGTAGAATTGAATTTGCAGAGAAAAGGACTAAAATTGAAGTTGTAAAACAGGCAAAATTAATGGGACTTTCCATTTTGGACATCTCAAAATTGACAGGCCTTACCTACGAAGAAATTGAAAGCCTCTAATAATGCAATTCTGCCAACATCCGTATTTGCAATATGGATGGCTTAACGGAACTCACTCGGCTTTTATCCCTTTTTTTAGCTTTTGTTCCGGCCGATCATACAATATTGGGCAGTAGTTAATATATTTGAACTTTAAGAGCAGGTATTTGGCTTTAGTTATCGGCTGACCCAGCGCTATTTTCAGCCACATACGCAAATACCGACTAGTTGTCGGCCATTTTCCGCACCATACTTTTGTAACAATCAGCGACAAACAAAACACATGTGCACTATATAAGACAGGGGAAATAGGACACAGCAAAACTGGGTCGACAATCCCAAACAGTAGACAAAGGCAACTTGGCAAAACCTACGGCCACAACCTGACCAAGCACTTTGGGGAACAAAAATCGGTCACTGGTTGACACAGCTAGCAGCTTAACAAAGTCCCTCCCGTCTCCCCTGTCCCCAACCTATATGGGGGAATTTGGGGATGCTCATGGGGGAAATATGCCCCCATATAGGATTTTACTTTTGGACTACCGCCGACTGTAGACTAATTTACGCCAGTTTAGCAACAGACGGACTTGGCAACCTAAAATGAATCACTTTTAATACATCTTAAATCATCATTGATACACGATAAATCCACATTGATACACAATAAATCATCATTAAATCACCATTAAATCACGGTAAACCCCTCGTCAATAATGAATAAAACAAATGTATATCAATGAGTTACATCAAATAAACAACCTGAAAAATTAAAAATTGGAAAAAATAACCCTGAAAAGAACACAAAAGGAGGCTTTAGGCCCAGCTAGCGCATGTGCCTTAAAAAGGGATGCTACCGCACGCCTGTGGCCACTAGTGTTCGAAACATA